>NZ_JAMYKU010000014.1:0-177461 GCF_040317575.1 Mesorhizobium sp. M1423 | reverse complement strand
GGAGTACGACAGCCTCAAGCCGGTGCAGCCGATCCGATTACACGCGGTCGATCCGACACTGATAGCAATTGTTGCGTGCAGAGCGACATGTATGTACATGCGGTGGCGCAGCGGGTTCAACTCGGCCATCTCTCATCTCCTGTTCTCAAGATTGCGTTTCAACAGCCGCAATCCTTCAAAACAGAAGCCTCATCCGCAAACCCGCGCACCAAATGCCGCGCCAGCGGCTTCGTTCAATCCCAATTCTTATTAGGCCCTAATGCGACAGTTCCCGCCTGCCGCGGAACTTGCGCAGGCCAAGCTGGCAGGCTAGCAAGAAGGCCCTTTTTGAACGAGCCTTTGCCATGCGCCCTCCCCTTACGCCGCTCATCGACGCGCTTCCCTCTACGGTGCCGTTTGTCGGCCCTGAGGCGCAGGAGCGTGATCGCGGCCGCGCCTTTCGCGCCCGCATCGGTGCCAATGAGAGCAGCTTTGGCCCCTCGCCGCGGGTCGTTGCCCGCATGGCCGAGATTGCCGGCGACATGTGGATGTATTGCGACCCCGACAATCACGATTTGAAGGTAGCCGTGGCCCGACATCTCGGTGTCGGCGCCGAAAACGTCGTCGTCGGCGAAGGCATAGACGGGCTGCTCAGCTTGGTGGCGCGCATGTATGTGGCGCCCGGCGACGCGGTGGTGACCTCGCTCGGCGCCTACCCGACCTTCAACTTTCACGTCGCCGGCGTCGGCGGCCGGCTGGTCGCAGTGCCCTACGAGAACGACCGAGAAAACCTCGACGGCCTGCTGGCGGCAGTGGCCAGGGACAAGGCGCCGCTGGTCTATCTGTCCAACCCGGACAATCCGATGGGCAGTTGGTGGGAAGCGGCCGAGCTCAGCCGCTTCATCGAGGCCTTGCCGGAGACCACAATGCTGGTGCTCGACGAGGCGTATGGCGAATTAGGGCCAGCCTCAGCGATGCCGCCGATCGATGTGGCGCGGCCGAACGTCATCCGCATGCGCACCTTCTCCAAGGCCTATGGGCTAGCCGGCATACGCTGCGGCTACGCGGTGGCCGAAGCCCAGGTGATTCGCGATTTTGAGAAGATCCGCAACCATTACGGCGTCAGCCGCATGGCGCAGATCGCCGGCGTCGAGGCGCTTGCCGATCAGGCCTGGCTGGAGAGCGTGGTGGCGCGGGTCGCCGCCGGCCGCCGGCGCATCGCCGGAATAGCCGAGGCGAACGGGCTGAAGCCGCTGGCTTCGGCGACCAATTTCGTCACCATCGACTGCGGCCGCGACGGCGCTTTCGCGCTGAAGGTGCTGCGGGCGCTGTTGTCGCGCGACGTGTTCATCCGCAAGCCGATGGTGCCAGTGCTCGACCGCTGCATCCGGGTCAGCGTCGGCCTCGATCACGAGCTCGACATTTTTGCCGAGGAACTGCCCGGCGCACTGGCGGCAGCGCGGGGGAATTGAGGCGCCAAAAGGGGCGACGGAGCACCACGACCTCCAGTACCGCCGCTACTTCTCCCCACCATCAAGCAGGCGCATGACCCGTTTCAAGGCGTCCGATAATTCGGCAGCCGCGTCATCGGCGAGGCTGGCCGTCAGCCGGGCGAGATCGCGATCCGTCGCAGCCTGAAGCCTGGCGAGTTCCGCACTTCCGCGAGCGGTTAGCGAGAGGATGCGTCTGCGCCGATCGGCTGGGTCAGTGCGTATCTCGGTCAGGCCAGCGGCAGCGAATCTCCTCAGGACGCGCGTGACGTAGGCCGGATCGAGCCGGAGTTCGGCGGCGATTTCGGAGGCTGCCGGTCCGAGATCGAGGTGGAACGCCCGTGCCAGAAACCCAGCCTCACCGCCGCTATTGGCGGCAGCGCGGGATCGGCTGCCCAATTCGAACAGCAGCCGCGCCTCGCCCAGCGTATAGGCGCTGTGCGTCAAGGTCAGGTCGAGCAGCCCGATCAGGCGCGTGTAGAAGCGATTGAAGCCACGTATCTCCGCGACAAGGGCATTCCGATCGGCCGGCATGTCGACCTCCTTCGGACGGACCGCTCCGTCAGGACCATGATCGCCTATTATTTGACTTAGTCAATCATTGATGGAGGCGCCGCCTATCTCGCACGTGAAACTGGCAGATCGCGATCGGCAGAGAGACCTTCGATGCACGTTGCCTGGTTGAATTTGCACAGCGATGCGCCAGACTCGATTCAGAGGATGGAGAGCGCGATGGCCGACCGGACGGTGCAGGTACGCATATACGGGAAGGTGCAAGGCGTCAGCTACCGGGTCTGGGCGCGGCGCGAGGCGTCTGGACTTGGCCTTGCCGGTTGGGTGCGCAACGAAGTTGACGGCTCGGTGACAGCCTTGATTGCAGGTGCCGATGCGGCGGTCTCGACAATGATCGAACGTCTTTGGCAAGGGCCGCCAGGGGCAGCAGTTTCGAAGGTCGACGTCGAGCAGATCGAGGCGCGCCACATGTCCGCGGGTTTCAGGATCGTTGCCTAGCAAGGCATGATCCTGCTCATTCGCTTCCATCGCACAAAATCTCTAGGGTGCAGATAGAGCAAACCTGAAGCCATTGCCCTGACCGAACCTCGGATCCTTGAATTAATTGAACGTTTGTTTTATTGTTCGCGAAAAGGCGAGCTTATCATGGCGCGTACGACCGGCTCCGACGGCGAGAAGACCGAAGCTGCGGCCCGCGAGGCGGCGGTCAGCCTGATTGCGCGTCTCGGCTACGAGGCGATGTCGATGCGCCAGCTGGCGGCCGAGGTCGGCGTCCAGGCAGCGGCGCTTTACCGCTACTTCCCGACCAAGCAGGACCTTCTGTTCACGCTGATGCGCGAGCATATGGAAGGCTTGATCGAGGCGTGGCGCGCAACACGCCCTGTCGGCGCCGATCCGGCAGCGCGGCTCGCCGCCTATGTCGAAAACCACATCGCTTTCCACGTCGAACGCCGCCATTCCACCCATGTCTCGAACATGGAGCTGCGCAGCCTGTCGCACGAAAGACTCACGCAGATCCTGCGCATGCGCACCGCTTACGAGAAGGAGCTGCGCGCCATTCTGCGCGACGGCGTCGAAGCGGGCTTGTTCAGCGTCGAGGACACCGGGCTCACCGCCATGGCGCTGATCCAGATGATGACCGGCGTCATCGTCTGGTTCCGGCCGGGCGAACGGCTGTCGATCGCCGAAGTCACCGCTACATATCTAGCAATGACAATGCGCCTTGTTGGAGCAAAGAGCGATGGCGCGAGGACGAGCCACGGCACCGTGCGTCCATTCGAGCGCGCAAAGGACGCTGTAGCACTTTGATTTCGCGCATGATCCCGATTTTCGCGGTCGTGCGCCGGGAGGAACGGCATGTACACGCAGACGCTCAACTTCGGGCTTGACGAAGACATCGAGGCGCTGCGCGATCTGGTGCGGCGCTTCGCCCAGGAGAAAATCGCGCCGATAGCCGCCGAGATCGACCGCTCGAACGAATTCCCGGCACATCTGTGGGTGGAGCTCGGCGGGCTCGGCCTGCTCGGCATCACCGCCGATCCCGATTTCGGCGGCAGCGGCATGGGCTACCTCGCCCATGTCGTGGCGATGGAGGAGATTTCGCGCGCCTCGGCCTCGGTCGGCCTCTCTTACGGCGCCCATTCCAACCTGTGCGTCAATCAGATCAACCGCTGGGCGACGCAGGCACAGAAAGAAAAATATCTGCCTTCGCTCTGCAGCGGCGAAAAGGTCGGGGCACTGGCGATGTCGGAATCGGGTGCCGGCTCAGATGTCGTGTCGCTGCGCCTGCGCGCCGAAAAGCGCAATGATCGCTACGTGCTCAACGGCACCAAAATGTGGATCACCAACGGGCCGGATGCCGAGACGCTGGTCGTCTACGCCAAGACCGATCCGGAACTCAATTCGCGCGGCATCACCGCTTTCATCGTCGAAAAGGCCTTTGCCGGTTTTTCGGTGGCGCAAAAGCTCGACAAGCTCGGCATGCGCGGCTCGAACACCGGCGAGCTGGTGTTCGACAATGTCGAAGTGCCGTTCGACAATGTGCTGCACGAGGAAGGGCGCGGCGTCGAGGTGCTGATGTCAGGCCTCGACTACGAACGCGCCGTGCTTGCCGGCGGCCCGATCGGCCTGATGGCTGCGTGCCTCGACGTGGCGATCCCTTACGTGCACGAACGCAAGCAGTTCGGCCAGCCGATCGGCGAGTTCCAGCTGGTGCAAGGCAAGCTCGCCGACATGTATGCGACGATGAATGCGGCGCGTGCTTACGTCTATGCCGTAGCCGCCGCCTGCGATCGCGGTGAGACGACGCGCAAGGACGCCGCCGGGTGCGTGCTGTTCGCCGCCGAAAAGGCGACGCTGATGGCGCTCGACGCCATCCAGCTTTTGGGCGGCAACGGCTACATCAACGATTACCCTACCGGCCGGCTGCTGCGCGACGCCAAGCTCTACGAGATCGGCGCCGGCACCAGCGAAATCCGTCGCTGGCTGATCGGGCGGGAAATCATGGCGGAGGGCGCCTAATGGCATTCTTTTGAGATTTGCCAGAAGCCGCACGATATGGCATACTTCGGGACATATGCCATAAATACAAGCGAGACGGACCATGGCGGGCAGAACGGGAAAGTCCGGATTTGACGAAGATCCGCAAGCACAGTTCGATGCTGGCGCTCGCAAAACGCGGCTTCGGGTTCCGGCGAAACGCGAGCGCGTCAAGCTTGGCGAGGGCGGGCGCTTCGTCATCCCTGCTGCGATGCGCGAGGAGATGGGCGTGAAGCCTGGCGAGGACATGATCCTTCATGTCGAAAACGGCGAGTTGCGGGTAAGATCGTGGCTGCAGAATCTGCGACGCGTTCAGGCCGAATTGTCGGCGCTGAAACAGCCCGGTGAAAGCGTCGTCGACGAATTTCTGAAGGAGCGGCGGGAAGAGCAGCGTCGAAGCGACAAGCGTCTCGACCGGCTTCACGCCGAAGGGACGACGGAAAAGCGGGTGAAATGAAGCCATACGTCATGGACAGCTCGGCGGCGCTCGCAATCCTGCTCAACGAGCAAGGCACCGAGAGTGCTTTGGGGTTCGCGCCGGATGCACAATGCAGCTCGGTCAATGCGGCCGAGATCATTGCCAAGCTGATCGACAAGGGACGCAGCTTGGAACAGGCTGCCGACGACCTCGGAAGTCTCGGCATGCCGATCGCAGTTTTCGACCAAGCGATGGGCATCGCCGCCGGCCAGCTTCGCCAACTGACGCGGCATCGCGGCTTGTCGCTGGGCGATCGGGCCTGCCTGGCGCTGGCGATTCGCGAGAACGCCATTGCCGTCACCGCCGATCGCGACTGGGGCGACCTGGATGTCGGCTGCAAGATCGAGCTGATCCGGTAGCGCCATGGCCCCCCTCACCTCGCAGATCTCGCCCGTCTCCGATATTTTCCGCGCCAATGCCGAGCGCATGCGGGCGCTGGTCGCCGATATTGCGGAAAAGGCTGCTACGGTCGAACACGGCGGCTCGGAGGAAGCGCGTGAGCGGCATGTTTCGCGCGGCAAGCTCCTGCCGCGGCAACGTCTTGCCCAATTGCTCGATACCGGCTCGCCCTTCCTCGAGATCGGCCAGTTCGCGGCGTGGTCGATGTATGGCGAGGACATCTCCTCGGCCGGCCTCATCGCCGGCGTCGGCCGCGTCGAAGGCACCGAAGTCATGGTCGTCGTCAATGACGCCACGGTGAAGGGCGGCACCTATTATCCACTGACGGTGAAGAAGCATCTGCGTGCACAGGAGATCGCATTGCAGAACAATCTGCCTTGCGTCTATCTGGTCGACAGCGGCGGCGCCAATCTGCCCAATCAGGACGAGGTGTTTCCCGACCGCGATCATTTCGGCCGCATCTTCTACAACCAGGCCAACATGTCGGCCGCCGGCATTCCGCAGATCGCCTGCGTCATGGGTTCATGCACGGCCGGCGGCGCCTATGTGCCTGCGATGTCGGACGAGACAATCATGGTGCGCAACCAGGCGACCATCTTTCTCGGCGGGCCGCCGCTGGTGAAGGCGGCCACCGGCGAGGACGTCACCGCCGAGGACCTCGGTGGCGCCGACGTGCACACAAGGCTTTCCGGCGTTGCCGATCACTATGCGCTCGACGACGAACATGCGCTGGCAATATGCCGGCGTATCGTCAAAAACCTGAATCGGAACAAGACTGTAAGCCTGGCCCTGAAGAAATCGATTCCGCCGCTTCACGATCCACATGAACTCTACGGCATCGTACCGACGGATCTGCGCCAGCCTTACGACGTGCGCGAGGTGATCGCCCGCATCGTCGACGGCTCCGAGTTCGATGAGTTCAAGCAGAATTACGGCACCACGCTGATCACCGGCTTCGCCCACCTCAGCGGCATGCCGGTCGGCATCGTCGCCAACAATGGCGTGCTGTTTTCGGAAAGCGCGCTGAAGGGCGCGCACTTCATCGAGCTGTGCTGCCAGCGCAAGATCCCGCTGGTCTTCCTGCAAAACATCACCGGTTTCATGGTCGGGCGAAAATACGAGGCCGGCGGCATCGCCAAGGATGGCGCCAAGCTGGTCATGGCGGTCGCAACGGCCAAGGTGCCGAAGGTGACCGTGATCATCGGCGGCTCGTTCGGCGCCGGCAATTACGGTATGTGCGGACGCGCCTATTCGCCACGCTTCCTGTGGATGTGGCCGAATGCCCGCATCTCGGTGATGGGCGGCGAACAGGCAGCAACGGTGCTGGCCGTCGTCAAGCGCGAAGGCATCGAGCGCAAGGGTGGCGAGTGGAGCGCCGAAGAGGAAGCCAAATTCAAGAAGCCGATCCTGATGAAGTACGAGCATGAAGGTCACCCGCTCTATTCGTCGGCAAGGCTCTGGGACGACGGCATCATCGATCCGGCGAAGACCCGCGAGGTGCTGGCGCTAAGCCTGTCGGCCGCGCTGAACGCCGGGATCGAGGAGACCCGGTTCGGCGTGTTCAGGATGTGAGATGAGCGCAATCGGCCAGAGGATTCGCGTTCACACCGGCGACATCACGAAGCTGGCGGTCGATGCAATCGTCAACGCCGCCAACACCTCGCTTCTCGGCGGCGGCGGCGTGGACGGCGCCATCCACCGGGCGGCCGGCCCCGAGCTTGAGTTCGAATGCCGGATGCTGAATGGCTGCAAGGTTGGCGAGGCAAAACTCACCAAGGGCTACAGGCTGCCGGCACACTACATCATCCACACGGTCGGACCGGTCTGGCAAGGCGGCAGCAAAGGAGAGGCCGAGCTGCTCGCCTCCTGCTATCGCCGGTCACTCGAAATCGCCGCCGCAAAGGACTGCCGGACGGTGGCGTTTCCAGCGATCTCGACCGGTGTCTACCGCTATCCTAAGGATCAGGCGACGCAAATTGCTGTCGGTGCCGTGAGTGCCTTCATCGGCCAGAACATCGTTCCGGAAACCGTCATTTTCTGCTGCTTCGACGAGCCGACGGCCGAACTGTATCAGCGGGTCGTTGCTGCACTCGGCAGGGTGTGACCCTGCGCGGGCGACGAACCCGTCCACACCTCCAGACCATTTTTTTGCTTCTTCATCTGGCCAGCCGAAAGAATCACGGCTATTGGTCATCGCAAATACCAATGGGGATTGGGCGAAGATGAAACGGCGGCTTTTCAAGGAAACAACTGCGTCTATACTTGCGGGGTTGCTTATATTAGCGACGCCTGGCATCAGTGCAGCGGCGTCGCTGGCTGGGAAAGTCGGCGACAAGCGTTCCTTCGTGTATCTCCCTCAGCAAGGCTCGGAAGGCAATTGCAGGCAGGCCTACAACGCCTATGTGGCTGCGGCCGGTCATTCCGCCTACGCATCGACCATCACCGGAGCAAGGGTCCTGTATTTCGTCTGCGGCGTGCACATTAACGCACCATCCCAGAAGGCTGCCGAAGCGCTCGCGCTTAAGTCATGCGAAGCCGGTCGCAAGAAGTTCAAAGTGGACATGGTCGGCGGCTGCGGCGTAGTCGCTTCCAAGTAGCTTTCGGCATCAAAGGGCCAGATAGCAAATGGGGATAGGGCGAAGATGAGACTTCAGCTTTTTCAGAAAACAACTGTATCCATATTTGCAGGGTTGCTCGTGTTGGGGGCACCCGGCATCGGAGCAGCGGAGTCGCTGGCGGGAAGCAAGGGCGACAGCCGCTATCCCGTCTATTTCGCACCTGGCTCGACGGGAGGCTGTCAGAAGGCATACAGGGCCTATGTGGCGACCGGCAGCCATTCCGCTTATGCGTCGACTCCATTCAATTGGGCGACCGAGTTCATGATTTGCGCGCGTGCGAATGCAACGTCGCAAAAGGCTGCAGAGGCACAGGCGCTGAAATCCTGCCAGTCAGCCAAGAAGAGCTACAAGGTCACAACCGCGGGAGCTTGCAGCATCGCTGCCTCCAAGTAGGAGATGCTGTTGGCGTTCGCTCTTCCAGGGGGAAAAATGACACCGAGACACGTCAAAAGTACAATCACGTCGATACTTGCAGGCTTTCTTGTATTCACGGGACCTGGCATAGGAACGGCGGAATCGCTGGCGGGAAGCAAGGGCGAGACCCGTTTCTACCCCTATTTGCCGCAGAATCCGAAGGATCCATGCACCATGGCTTACAAGGCCTATGTAGCGGCCGGCGGCCATTCGGCCTACGCAAGCACTCCGTATTCCCGGGTGCGTTCGCTGTACATCATCTGCGGCTCGCGTTTGAATGCACCGTCACAGCAAGCTGCCGAAGAGTTGGCGTTAAAATCCTGTCAGGCCACCCGCAACAGTTACAAGGTTACGACAGGCGGAGGCTGCGAAATAGCCGCCTCCAAATAGCTGAATATCTGCCAGTCTTGGTTTTTTCAAATGGGTTGGGCAATGAAATCTTTATCCATCAGGCGAGCAACCATATTGGTACTTGCACTGCTCGTGGCCTCTGCACCGAATGTTGGCGCCGCCGAATCGCTAGTTGGAAGCAAGGGCGACGTCCGTTTCTACCCGTATTTGCCGGCAACCGCGGATCGGCCGTGTACCAAGGCATATAAGGCGTATGTGGCGGCCAGCGCCATTCAGCGTATGCGACCACTCCGTATTCCAGAGTGCGTTCGTTGTACATCATGTGCGGCTCGCGCTTGAATGCGCCCTCGCAAAAGGCTGCCGAGGATATGGCTATGAAATCCTGCCAGGCCACCCGCAGCCATTACAAGGTCACGACCGGTGGAGCTTGCGAAATCGCGGCCTCCAAGTAGGCAGGCCTCGCTTGCCTATCCTTTGACGGCCAGATTACAAAGCGGGGTATTGCCGCAGCTCGCGTGAAGAGAATTCGCGCCGTTGGCGGCGAGCTCTGCCTGTGGAGGCCCGATGTTCGCCAAGATCCTGATCGCCAACCGTGGCGAGATCGCCTGCCGGGTGATCCGCACGGCACGCAGGATGGGTGTGCGCAGCGTCGCCGTCTATTCTGACGCCGACGCTCGCGCCTTGCATGTCGAGACGGCGGACGAGGCGGTGCATATCGGTCCCTCGCCTGCCGGCGAAAGCTATCTGCGGGGTAACAAGATCATCGCGGCGGCCTTGGCCACGGGTGCCGAGGCCATTCATCCGGGCTACGGCTTTCTCTCGGAAAATCCCGACTTCGTCGACCAGGTGGTCGCGGCGGGGCTGATCTTCATCGGGCCGTCGGCGGCCTCGATCCGCGCCATGGGATTGAAGGACGCGGCCAAGCGTCTGATGGAAAAGGCCGGCGTGCCGGTGGTGCCGGGCTATCATGGCGAGGCGCAGGAGATCGTGTTGCTCGCCTCCAAGGCGCGCGAGATCGGCTACCCCGTATTGATCAAGGCGCGCGCCGGTGGCGGCGGCAAGGGCATGCGGCGCGTCGAGCATCCTGATGATTTTTCGGAAGCACTGTCTGGCGCGCGGCGCGAGGCGAAGGCCGCCTTCGGTGACGACCGCGTTTTGGTGGAAAAATATGTCGACAAGCCGCGCCACATCGAAGTGCAGATATTCGGCGACAGTTTCGGCAATGTCGTGCACCTCTACGAGCGCGACTGCTCGGCGCAACGCCGCCACCAGAAGGTGATCGAGGAGGCGCCTGCCCCCGGCATGACGCCGGCGTTGCGCAAGGCGATGACCGAGGCGGCGGTGAAGGCCGCCAAGGCAATCCACTATTCCGGCGCCGGCACCATCGAGTTCATCGTCGATGCCTCGCAAGGTCTGAAGGCCGACCGTTTCTGGTTCATGGAAATGAACACCCGCCTGCAGGTCGAGCACCCGGTCACCGAAATGGTCACCGGCATCGACCTGGTCGAGTGGCAGTTGCGGGTGGCCTCCGGCGAAAAACTGCCGAAGACGCAGAGCGAGGTCGCGCTCTCCGGCCACGCCTTCGAGGCGCGCATCTATGCCGAGGACGCAGCAAGAGGGTTTTTGCCGGCGACCGGCACCTTGCACCATTTAAAATTTCCGCAACCGGCGCCCGAAGGTGCGAGCATGCGCATCGAAACCGGTGTGCGCGCCGGCGATGCGATCTCGCCGTTTTACGATCCGATGATCGCCAAGCTGGTCATCCATGGCAAGGACAGGCGGACGGCGCTCACGGCACTCGGCGCGGCGCTGTCGCAGACCGAAATCGCCGGCTCGACGGTCAACACCGCCTTTCTTGCCGCGCTGGCCGCTGATGCGGATTTTGCGGCGGGCGATGTCGATACCGACCTGATCGCCAGGCATCAGCAGGCGCTGACGGCGGTTCCGCCGCCGAGCGGTGAGACGATTGCCGCTGCGGCACTTGCCGCGTCTGGTGCGGGCGACTTGCCGTCCTCCGACGATCCCTGGTCGTCACTGGCCGGCTATGCGCATTTCCACGCGGCGGCGCGGCGCACGCTGCTGAGATTTGGCGAGCAGGGGATCGTCGCGCGCGTATCGGTGCGGCCGGACGGGCGGTTCGAGGTGGCGCTGGATGCCCCCTATGACAGCGCCAATTCGCATGATCTCCGCGCCGCGCCTCGCCTCGCCCGCTGGCCGGGCCACGTCACGGTCTTCGAAGGCGCCATCGGCTACGGTTTTGCCGTGCCGGATCCGCTGGCGCGGGCCGACGAAGCCGCAGCCGCTTCCGGCAGCCTGCGCGCGCCAATGCCGGGACTGGTCAAATTGGTTCGTGCTGGCAAAGGCGAGGCCGTAATCAAGGGGCAGCCGCTGCTGATCCTGGAGGCGATGAAGATGGAGCACACCATTGCCGCCCCCCATGACGGGGTAATCGCCGAGATCGCTGCCGAAGGCGCGCAGGTCACCGACGGAACCGTGCTGGTTCGCTTTGCCGAGGAACCACAGCTGACTGCTGTTTCCCTATCCACGAAGTGATTTCGAACGCGTCACAAAGGCATCGCCAAGAACAACATGGCCGGGTTTGACCCCGGCCATGTTCGATTACACCAGCGCAGCTTGCGGCGCCGCGGCCATTACGGCTGGATCGGGGCGTATTTGCCGTCGTGCCACTGGTTGATGTCGTAGCTGGCGTTCTTGAGGTCGCCTTTCTCGTCGAAGGTGACCGGACCGACAACCGTGCTGATCGGCTGGCCGTTCTTCAACGCTTCAGCGACCTTGGCCGGGTCGTCGCTGCCGGCGCGCTTGATGCCTTCGGCGAAGGCCTGGATCACCGCATAGGAAAACAGCGTGAAGCCCTCCGGCACGAAGCCGCCGGCCTTGATTTTGGCGATGGCTTCCCTGGCTTCGGGCTTCGCCTGCGGATCCGATGGGAAGACGAACATGGTGCCTTCACCGGCCGGACCGGCAACCTGCCAGAATTCCGGCGAAGCGATCGAGTCCGGCATGATCAGCTGGAACTTGAGGTTCTGCTCCGCCGACTGGCGCAGGATGAGGCCCGCTTCGGGATGATAGCCGCCGAAATAGACGACATCAGCTTTCAGCTCCTTGAGCTTGGTAACAAGCGCGGAGTAGTCCTTCTCGCCAGCGTTGATGCCCTCGTAGAGGATCTCCTTGAGACCGTTCTGGTTCATCGTTGCCTTGACGGCATCGGCCACACCCTGCCCATAGGCGCTCTTGTCGTGCATGATGACGACGTTCTTGCCGGCATATTTCTTGGCGATCCATGGACCGATGAAAGCGCCCTGCGCATCGTCGCGCGTATAGAGGCGCATGATCGTCGGCCAGCCGGCCTTCGCCGCTGCGTCGGTCAGCACCGGGTTCGAGGAAGCCGGACTCATCATCAGCGCACCGGCTTCGGCGTAGACAGCGGAGGCCGGGATGCTGGAGCCCGAGCAGGCATGGCCATCGATGAACTTGACACCATTGGCGATGATGCGGTTCGCGACCGAAACTGCCTGCTTCGGATCGCACTGGTCGTCCTCGATGTCGAGCTTGATCTGGCGGCCGTCGACGCCGCCCGCCGCGTTGATCGCGTCGGTGGCGGCTTGCGCGCCCTGCTTGAACTGGTCGCCGATGGTGGCAAGCTGACCGGTCATCGGTCCGACCACCGAAAAGGTGATGTCGTCGGCGAAGGCGACCGGCGCGGTCATCATCAGGCCAAATATGGCGGCGCTCAAAATACTGAATTTCTTCATGGTGACACAACTCCTCCACTCTCGCGCGACCGTCCCGGCCGCGCCTCTTCCAGAGTGGCGGGAGAATTTCATCCTTCACCGGAGCTGTCTAGGCGCATCGTCGGCACTCGATTGGGCCTGCAACACGCGGTCCCAAAGACAAAGCCGCGCCAGCCTTGTTCCGGCCGGTCGCGGCTTTTGTCATGAGCTTCCCAACGCAGCCGCGCCAGGACCCGCTCGCCTTCCCTGTCTATTGCTCAGCCGCTGCCGTGTTCTTGATCTTCTTGGCCCAGCCGTCTTGCGCGGCCTTGATTTTTCGGGCCCCGCCATCTGCGCGGCTTTGACCCGAAGCGTCCCTGTCGTGAACTCAGTACCCCCGTGAAGTCGACATTGACGAATTCAGTGCATCGTCATCCATTCGCGGGCTTCGCGGAGCGCCTTGGCGATCTCGACCTTCGACATGGCGGCCGACAATTCAGAGCGCAGTTCCGCGGCGCGCGCCGAACCCTTGATCGCGGCGATATTGAACCATTTGTGGGCGGCGACGACATCGGTCTCGCAATCGCGGCCGGTCGCATACATCATGCCCAACTCGAAAAGAATATCGGCCTGGGCAGTTGCCCCCATGGCGCCGAAGCCGGCTTCAAGCATTTCAAAACGTGCCATTTCAATCCCCTGTTCTGGCTCCCGAGAGCTGTCTCCGTCTGTCCCTCGGTGTCCTTGACTACCTTCGGGGGCGGCCGCTCTTTCGATGCTTTCGAGAATGCCGCGGAGGCTTGAATCCGTCGTTAAATGGCGTGCTTAATTTGAGGAAAACAAAGCTAAAACAAGAGGTAAACGCGAAAATTCGTTAAGGATACAAAGCCAGCAATCGCGCCGGTTCGCACAAAATTTGAAGAAAACTTGCGAGGCACGGATCAAGACTCCGCTAACCACGGAAGATAAAGACGTGTGCGGCCCGTTTCATTTTTCACCGGCGCGGCCGTTCGGGAGCGGGCAAAAACCCGCAACCCTTCCCTCGCGGCACCGCTTTTGTTTTTCCGGGAGCTGGACTAGCTTACGTTTGCGTAAGGGGCAGACAGCCGGGACGGAGCCCGATTGGACTTGCCTGAGGGAGGAGAGACATGTTTCGACAAGTGAGCCTGGCCCTCGCGGCCGCAATAATGATGACCGGCGCGGCATGGGCCGATCCGATCGAAGGCAATTGGAAAACGCAAGCCGGATCGACTGCCGCCATTTCGGGTGGCGGCGGGGCATTTTCGATTACGCTCAAATCCGGCAAATTTGCCGGCAAGAACATCGGTTCACTGAGGGTGGCCGGCGACAACAAATATGCCGGCACGATAACCGACCCGGAAACCGACAAGACCTATTCGGGCAAGGCGTCGCTTTCCGGCAGTTCGCTCAAGATGAGCGGCTGCGTGCTCGGCGGGCTGATCTGCAAGAGCCAGACCTGGCGAAAACTCTGATCGTCCTGACGGGGCCTCGCGCACGGTGCGGTAACGACCGTGCGCTGTTCAGCTCACCGCGCGGTCGGCTTTACCGCCTATCGAAGAAGATAAGAGGGGTATCGAAAAGAGCTCGGGATCAAACGCCGCCGAGAACCTGCAGCCTGTCGAGCGCGGCAGCCAAGCCTTTCAGCGAAATCGGCAAGGCGAATTCTTTGCCATCCGTGGATTGTGCCTTCACCCGCAGAGCGGTGCCGGCCCGCAGCGCCGCAATCATCGCGGTATCGAAGCTGAGCGGCACGATGCATCCGCCAGGCAAACAGGTGGAAAAACGCAAGGGCTTGCGTGGCTGCCCATCGTCGATCTGAAGCGTGGCACCGGCATCCAGCAGCAAACCGAAGGGTAAAACCAGATCGCCGGAGAGAGTATCTTTGCCGTTTCGGTGCAATTCGATCGCAAGCACGCGCTGGCCATTCTTCTGCGCCTGTTGCTGGGACACGGTGCAAATTGCCCGGGGCGCGGCACTTTGGCAGGAGAGGCGCCAATCTTGATATGTCTCCTGGAGAGAGGACGCGCCTCCCGGCAGGGTTGACGCAGGCTCTTCGGCCGGCGCAGACACAGGCGCCGAGACGATCAAAGCCGCTATTAGCGTCGGGCATATTTTTCGCCACGTCACGAGCACTGCCGGCGACCCTCTTGTCTATCGTTGTCAGAATTTGACGCGGAGATCTGCCTTGGCGCCATTGTCGACGACGCCGCTGCCGAATTGCCCGGAATAGGACAGGCCGAGCGTGGCATTGGCCGACATTTGCAGATCGAGGCCGGCCTCGATCACCGCGCTGTCCTGCGCAATCGGCACTCCGGCGATGGTGAAGGCGTCGCCTCCGGCGAAGGCGAAGCTCGAAACCGGCGTGACGTCGCCAAAGGCGTGGCGCCAGCCGACCATGCCGCGCGCGGTCGTGTTGATGCCGCCAAGCGCGAAATCGGTCGAGGCGCGCAGCCCCAGCGTGGTGAAGGTCGCGTCCGTGGTCGAACTGGCGCTGGTCAGCGCCGCGCCACCACCCTTTTCGGTGAAGCCGTCTGTATGCACGCTGACATAGGCGAGATTGGCGAAGGGCTCGAATTTGAAGCGCCCGGCATCAGCCCCGCCCGCATCGATCTTGTAAGCCAGCTCGCCGAACACCTGTGCGGTGGACGCGTCGTAGTCGCCGGTCAGCTGGTCGGCGAAGCCGGCGAAGGCGACGGAGCGTTTTGTCGAGAGGCTGTTCCAGCTATAGGCGGCACCGCTGCGGAAGGCGATGGCGCCCCAGTTGGTGCCGCCATAGAGGCCCAGATGATAGCTGTCGGCATCGCCCGAGGACTGGCGGTCGTCGGCGTCGAAGGACGAGCGGCTGTAGCCGCCGAGCAGGCCGACACGCCAGCCGCCGAGCAGAGTATCGGCGCCGGCCAGCAGGCCGCCGATCGAGCGGTCGAAGGCGGCGGCGTTGCCGTCCGAATCGCTTTTGCCCCACGAGCCGAAGGCCTGGCCCCAGACCGCGAAGCGATCGGTGTCGGCGGCGACCATCTCCGGCCCGCCCTCGCCATAGGCCATGACCGGCAATGCGGCGGCGCCGGCATCGCCGAAGGCGGCGCGGATGCGGTTGGTGGCGGCGTCGCGCACGAACTGGCTGTCGTTGAGCAGCATGCCCTTGGCCGACGCATGGACCTCGCCCGACAGCTGGTCGAAGGCGCTGCGCGCCTCGGCATCGGTGGCCAAAGCGACGACGGCGTTAAACAGCGATCCCGATTCCGGAATGCTGTCCAGCCCTTGACCCGTGGCGATCTGGTTGCGCGTCAGCCCGGCATCGGCGAAATCGCGTACTTTCAACACATCGAGATAGGCGTTGTTGGCATCGTAGGTGTCCACCATCCCCAGGAAGGCCGTGTTGCCGGGCAGGCCTGTCACCGAGCCGAACTCGCCGGTCAGCCCGCCATCGGCGGTCAGCACGGTGTAATGAGCACCGAATACCAGGCCGCCGAGCCCGTTGACCGACAGCGTCGAGCCGGTGATCGTCACGGCACCGGCGGCATGAAGCAGATCCGACTGCAGCGCCGCGTCGATGTCGATGGCGTAGGTCGAGCCGGCCGCCAGCGTCGCATCCCCGGAAAGCAAGGTACGGTCGCCCGCGCCGCCGTCCTGCATGGTGAGCAGACCGTTATTCGACAGGGATTCGAGGCCGCTGAAAGTGGTTGTCTCGAGCAGCCCGCCATTGCCGGCGGTGACCAGCGATGCTCCGGCCGCGTTCACCACGCTGTCGATGCCGGCGCCGAACAGGCTGGTGCCGCCGGTTCTCCAGGTTGCATTGTTGGTCACCAGGTCGGCGAAGTCGCCAAACTCCACCCGGCCGGTCAGCGCGGCGCCATTGGTGAGCGTCGTGGCGCCGCCGGAGGTGGTGATGGCCAGCGCTGTCGCGGTCAGGGCGCTGTTATGCGTCGCGCCGGAAAGAGTGATGCCGATCGCATGGCCGGCGTTCGATTGCGCGACGATCGCGGCTACGTCGCCTTCGACCGTACCGGTCGCGGTGATGGTGGTCACACCTGTACCGGCGTTGGACGTGAAGATGCCGGTCGTGCCCGAGACGTTGCCCGCCGTCACATCGATCGCACCCGCGCCAGCTGCCTTGTTCTGCCGGGCGACGATGGCCGTGTTGCCGGTGGAGGTCACGTCGCCCGCCGTCACCGTGACGGCGCCGCCGGTCGAGCTCGCGAAGATGCCGTTGCCGCTGGTGACGGTGACCGGGCCGACAGCAGTCACCGTGGTCGAGCCCGACCCGAAGTTCTCGGCGTCGATGCCGAAGCGGGCATTGATCGAGCCGTTGGCGGTCACGTCGACGTTGCCGGTCGCCGCGCCCGGGATAATCGCCGCCACCATGCCGGCATTGCCCGCCTGGATATTGCCGTTGGCGACCTCGGTGAGGTTGCCGGTGAGCGTCTGCGCCTGGACGTCGATCCCGTCCTTGCCCGCCGTCAGCGCCGTCACCGCGCCGGTGGTGATGCTGATATTGCCGCCGATCGCCGTATCGCGAACGAAGATGCCCTCGCCACCAGCCGAGCTGCTCGCGCCCGAGATGTTG
Source organism: Mesorhizobium sp. M1423 (assembly GCF_040317575.1). Taxonomy (NCBI): domain Bacteria; kingdom Pseudomonadati; phylum Pseudomonadota; class Alphaproteobacteria; order Hyphomicrobiales; family Phyllobacteriaceae; genus Mesorhizobium; species Mesorhizobium sp. M1423. The sequence continues at coordinate 160,368 of NZ_JAMYKU010000014.1, read as the reverse complement.
ACGGTGGTGTTGCCATTGCCGTTGTTGAGAATGTTCGCCGCATCGCCGGTGCCGCCGACAAAGCCGCCGGCGCCCGTCACCGAGATGTTGCCCGAACCGCCGGTCCCGCCAATCAGGCTCAGGCCGCGCGTCGCACCGGTGACCGTGTTGGCGACCGACACGAACACACCGGCGTTGCCGATAACCTTGACGCCCTCGGCGGCAGTGCCGGTCACCGTGCCGTTGGCAACGATGCCGGTGTCGCCCGTGCCGAAGTTATGCGCATCGATGCCCGTCGTGCCCGACACATTGCCCGCGGTTACGCCAAGCAGGCCAGCACCTGCGACCTTGGTCTGCTGGGCGATGATGGCCGTATTGCCGGTTGACGTGACATCGCCCGCGTTCACGATGACATTGCCGCCGGCCGTCAGCGCGAAGATGCCGTTGCCGGTCGTCACATTGACCGGACCGACCGTGGTGACCGAGGTCGAACCACTACCGAAGTTCTCGGCATCGATGCCGAACCGCGCATCGATCGACCCGTTGGCGGTGACATTGATATTGCCGGTCGCCGCACCCTGGATGAGCGCCGCCACCATGCCGGCATTGCCCGCCTGGATGTTGCCGTTGGCGACCTCGGTGAGGTTGCCGGTCAGCGACTGCGCCTGGACGTCGATCCCGTCCTTGCCCGCCGTCAGTGCCGTCACCGCGCCGGTCGTGATGCTGATATTGCCGCCGATCGTCGTATCGCGAACGAAGATGCCCTCGCCGCCAGCCGAGCTGCTCGCGCCCGAGATGTCGACCGTGACCGTGCCCGAACCGTTGTTGAGGATATTGGCCGCGTCGCCGGTGCCGCCGACAAAGCCGCCGGCGCCCGTCACCGAGATGTTGCCCGAACCGCCGGTCCCGCCAATCAGGCTCAGGCCGCGCGTCGCACCGGTGACCGTGTCGGCGACCGACACGCTCACCGCACCGTTGCCGATCGCCTTGATGCCCTCGGCAGCAGTGCCGGTGACCGTGCCGTTGGCGACGACAGCGACCGCACCCGTGCCGAAGTTATGCGCATCGATGCCCGTCGTGCCCGACACGTTGCCCGCGGTCACGTCCACCACGCCAGCACCGGCGACCTTGGTCTGCTGCGCGATGATCGCGGTGTTGCTGACCGCGGTGACATCGCCTGCGGTCACGATGACGTTACCGCCGGTCGACAGCGCGAAGATGCCGTTGCCGGTCGTCACATTGACCGGACCGATCGTGGTGACCGAGGTCGAACCACTACCGAAGTTCTCGGCATCGATGCCGAACCGCGCATCGATCGACCCGTTGGCGGTGACATTGATATTGCCGGTCGCCGCACCCTGAAGGAGCGCCGCCACCATGCCGGCATTGCCCGCCTGGATGTTGCCGTTCGCAACCTCTGTGAGGTTGCCGGTCAGCGACTGACTCTGCGCGTCGATGCCGTCCTTACCCGCGGTTAGCGCGGTGACATTGGCCGTGGCCACCGAAATGCCGGTGCTGGTCGTCACATCGCGGACGGTAATGCCTTCGCCCGCCGCCGCGGTGACATCGCCGGTGACGTTGATGTTGACTGAACCGACGCCGCCAGTCTGCACCGCATCGAACGCGTTGCCGTTGCCGTTGTTGGTGATGCTCCCACCTGTATAGGTGATCGGGCCACCGGCTGCGCGGATCGACAGGGCAGCCGTGCCGCCCGACGTCGGCGTGTTGCCGGCATCGACGCTGATCCCGCCATTGTTGGTGACGGTAACGCCGCCGGCGCCGGTGTTGACAAGCGCAAGGCCATTCCCGCTGACCGTGGTTCCCGGATCGACGGTGGCGACGATCGGCACGGGCAACACGCCCTCATAATGGCGGTCAACGGGCGGGTTGGTGGGAAAAATTGTGTCGGTGGTGACAGTATTATCGCACTGAACGGTGTTGAAGCCGACAAGGCAATCCGCCCAGGCCTGTCCCGGCGTCAGCAGGCTCGCGCCCGCAGCGGCGGCGATGCCTATGGCGGACCTCAGCGCAAGCCGGCTCACCTGAGAGCGCAATACCCTCCCGGCACTCCTGGTAGCCTGTCCAGGAATCGAAGACGAAAGATCAGCCGGATTCTGGGTACACATCATGGAGCCGCCCCCCGCTGCAGCCAATTCATGCGACTCCGAATCTGCCGAAGTCTACGACTTGTAGTAGGTAGCCTCGATGCATGTCAACCGGGTACACCGATTGGAAAAAATCGAACATACTTCCAGGAATCAAAGAGCACAGGCTGGAGGACAGCACCCTCCCGTGTCCGATTCCGCACCGCTTTCCGGTGGCGTGGAACACCGCGTTTACGATGCATATCTCGATTGGTGCCGCGTTCCTGGCCCAGGCAAACGCCTGCCCATCGAGAGGTGTGGCGGGGCCAGTCGGCCTCGTGCTCGTGCCACATCGACAGTCTTGCAGCGGTGGCGTCGCCACAGCGTCGAAGACTTACGCTCAAACATCATCAATCAATTTGAACCGCAGATGAACGCCGGCATCAGAGCCGGTTCAGCCGGGGCAAGGCATTGTCGTGCGTGTTGAGGGAGACACCACGCAATGCTTGCCCGCCGCTTCACCATCGTCTGCCTGCTGATGAGCCTGTTCGGCATGTTGTTCGCCGTCCTTGTCGCCGAAGCCGGCCGTCCCGCCCGCTCCTGGGATGTCGCCATTTCCTGCCGGCTCGGTTGCCCGAACCAGCTTCGCCACTGAACCCGACCGCGAGAATCTAGAAAACAACGCCATGACCCACCTCACCGCCAACGTCCTCAAGACCCTTCGGCTTCTGCCGCGGACGGCGCTCATCCTAATGCTTCTGGCGGCCCCGGTTCTGGCCGTGCCGACGATGCGCGCCGATGCCGGTTCGACCATCGAGGCGCCTGCGCTGAGGAAGTCCGGTCTCGGCTTTGTGCTGCTGGTCAGCCTGCGGCGCGGTTGAATCGCAGGAAAGAAAACGCCCAACAGCGTTCTGAGACCGCCTTACCCCCTCCCAACCGCGCGCCCAACTCTCTATATTGGGTCATGGAAAAGCGAATCTATCCCCAAGCCATTGAATCGGTCGTCACGCCGGAGCCGTTTGGCCGACAGAGCTTCAACGACGCCAAGAAGGCGGTCGCCGCCCTGCAGGTGCTTTACGACCGCAATACCAAGTTCCTGCGCGATTCATTTGCCGCGCTCGCCGCGGGCGGCGACAACAACAAACGCTACCGGGCCTTCTATCCGGAGATCGGCGTCACCACGAGTTCGTTCACCCAGATCGACTCGCGGCAGGCCTATGGCCACATGCCGACGCCGGGGCATTTCTCGACCACCGTCACCCAGCCTGCCCTTTTCGAAAGCTATCTCACCGAACAGCTTCGGCTGATCATGCGCAACCACGGCGTTCCGGTCACGGTTTCGGAATCGACCACTCCCATCCCGCTGCATTTCGCCTTTCTCGAAGGCACGCATGTCGACGGCACTGCTGCCGAGCGCATTAAACGGCCGATCCGTGACCTGTTCGACGTGCCGGATCTCGACGGCACCGACGACCAGATCGCCAACGGCACGTTCGAAGTGGCATTGGGCGAGGCACGGCCGCTGGCACCGTTCACCGCGCAACGGATCGACTATTCGCTGCATCGGATGTCGCATTACACCGCGACCAGTCCCCAGCATTTCCAGAACTTCGTGCTGTTCACCAACTACCAGTTCTATATCGACGAATTCGTCGCCCGTGCACGCGATTTGATGGCCAATGGCGGTGACGGATACGTCGAGTTCGTCGAGCCGGGCAATATTGTGACCAAAGTCGGGGACAGCGCGCCCGGTGAGGGTGCCGCGCCGCCTCGCCTGCCGCAGATGCCGGCCTATCATCTGAAGAAGCCGAACCATGGCGGCATCACCATGGTCAATATTGGCGTTGGCCCTTCCAACGCCAAGACGATCACCGACCATATCGCGGTGCTCCGGCCGCATGCCTGGGTGATGCTCGGCCATTGCGCCGGTCTGCGCAACACGCAGGCGCTGGGGGATTATGTGCTGGCGCATGCGTATGTACGGGAAGACCATGTCCTCGACGACGACCTTCCGGTCTGGGTGCCGATTCCGCCGTTGGCTGAAATCCAGGTGGCGCTGCAGGAAGCGGTCGCCGAGGTCACCGGGCTTTCCGGCTACGACCTCAAGCGCATCATGCGCACCGGCACCGTCGCCACCATCGACAACCGCAATTGGGAGTTGCGCGACCAGCGCGGGCCGGTGCAGCGGCTGTCGCAGTCGCGGGCGATCGCGCTCGATATGGAATCGGCGACGATCGCCGCCAACGGCTTTCGCTTCCGGGTGCCCTATGGCACGCTGCTTTGCGTCTCCGACAAGCCCCTGCATGGCGAATTGAAGCTGCCTGGCATGGCGACCGAATTCTACAAGCGGCAAGTGGCGCAGCATTTGACCATCGGCATCAGGGCGATGGAGAAGCTGGCCGAAATGCCGATGGAGCGGCTGCATTCGCGCAAGCTCAGGAGCTTTTCGGAAACTGCCTTCCAGTAGCTGCCGATCGCATGTGTCGGTCCACGGCAGGACGTTTCGTCATCTTGATTGAGCCGCATTTCTGCCGATAGACAAAGCGATGGCACGTGTTCGAGACATGACGGTTGCGCTGGCGTTCGTCGCAATGCTTGCACTCTCGGTCGCGCTGGTGGCCGGGTTCTTCGGATCGCTGCATCCGGCCTTCGATTCTTTTGCTCATTTCCGCGTTCATTTTGCCTTCTTGATGGCGCTTTGCGCGCTGCCGCTGCTCGCCACCTCGTTTCGCCTGCAGGCCGCCGCCGGATTGCTGTTTGCGGTGGCCGCCTTTGCCACCACGTCGAATGCCTTGCCGCTTTCGCGGCTATGGCAGGTGCAGGCCGCCTACGACGCCAGGCCCGGCGGCGAGGCGGTCTACCGCCTGCTGCAGATGAACCTCAGGTTCAACAATCCAACGCCTGAGAAGGTGCTGTCGCTGATCGGCCGGACCCAGCCTGATGTGATCACCCTCGATGAGGTGTCCGAAATGTGGAAGGCAAAGCTTGGGCTGCTGTCCGGCGCTTATCCCTACCGGATCCTCTGCCCGTATCCCAATGGCGTGTTCGGCGTTGCGCTGCTGTCCAGACGACCGTTTGCCGCGGGCACAGAGCCGCACTGCGACAGCCGCGGCGCGATGGCAATCGCTACGGTCGATTTCGGCGGAACCGACGTCGATGTCGCCGCCATCCACCTCACCTGGCCATGGCCGCACAACCAATCACGGCAGATTGACGGACTGTCGAACGAAATCGTCTCGCTTGGCGAGACGTCGATCCTGGCGGGCGACTGCAACGCAGCGCCATGGAGCGCCGCTGTCCGGCGCGTCGCATCGCTTGGCAAGCTGACTGTAATGCCATCGGTCGGGCCGACCTGGCTCTACAGAAAGCTGCCGGATTTCCTGCGCTTCGCCGGACTGCCGATCGACCAGGTTTTCAGCAAGGGCGCTATCGCCATCCGTTCGGCGTCGACCCTTGGGGACACCGGCTCAGACCATCTGCCGGTGCTGGTGGAATTTTCGCTGCGCTCGGGTGGACAAGAGCCGCTCGACGAGCACCAGACGGCGACCGCATTTGCGGCGCTGCCTGGCGGGGCCCGAAGCTGAAAATCCGCAGTCCAATCTCTACCCTTGGCTTATTATTGGCCCACAAAAGCGCGGATGAGGTGCTCGACGGGGCCGCCGTCGCGATGCTCGCGCGCATCGAAGGCCTTCTGCTTTGCTTCATATTCGGCATAGATGGCATTGATCCGGCGCTTTGCCTCGCGACGTGCCTCGAAACAGTGCGGGTCATCATCGACTGTCAACCCTCGAACCGACTTTTCGGTGGCCCGCATCATCTGTCTGGCGATGCGGCCATGGGTCTCTTCATGGGCGCGGACGCCAGCGAAGAACCGCTTCCACCGCTTCTGCAGTGCCGGCGACGTGGCTGAGGCCAGTTTGGGATAGGTATAGAAGAGATTGAGCGTCCCGTTGGCCTGGCGCAGGCGGCAGACGCCGTTTTCCGTATAGGCGTCGAAGGTCCAATCATCGACGCTGTAGCCGGTCTGCGCGATGGCGTGGGTCATGAAGCCGTGCTTCGGCCCACTGCGATCCATGGCCTCGATCAGGGCCGCGCCGGTGGTTCCGGCAATGTTATAAGTTCGTGTCTTGACCAATACTTTAGTGTCGGCCAAGGCTAAAGGGGTGCACAACGCCCCGATCGCCACAGCGCTCGTCAGAACTGCCAGACGCATTTTCCTTCCTCCCTGTCGTCACAGAAAGGAAACACAGGCAGGCGGTCTATTCAACAATCCTATGGTTGCGCTGCTCCTCATCTTGTTTGGTCCGGAGCAAACCTTGTGACTTACATGTTCTGGTAGACCGGGCCCTCGCCGCCCTGTGGCGGCACCCAATTTATGTTCTGGTTCGGGTCCTTGATATCGCAAGTCTTGCAGTGCACACAGTTCTGCGCGTTGATGACGAAGCGCACATCCTTGGCCGCAGGATCGGCGGCGGCATTGCCGTCCTTGTCGACCCATTCGTAGACGCTGGCCGGGCAGTAACGCGTCGAGGGCCCGGCATAGACGTCATGTTCGGAGCGCTTCTGCAGGTCCATGTCGGCGACGAGCAGATGCACCGGCTCGTTTTCCTCGTGGTTGGTGTTGGACAGGAACACCGACGACAGCCGGTCGAAGGTCAGCACCCCGTCCGGCTTCGGATAGGCGATCTTCTGGTGCGCGGCGGCCGGTTCCAGCGTCGCGTAGTCGGCCTTGCCGTGCTTCATCGTGCCGAAGGGCGAGAAGCCGAACAGCGTGTTCAGCCACATGTCGAGCCCGCCAAGACCGACGCCGACAATGGTGCCGAAGCGCGACCATAGCGGCTTGACGTTGCGCACTTTCTTCAGATCCTTGCCGATGTCGGTGGCGCGCCAGGCGGCCTCGTAGGAGGCCAGCTCGTCATTGGCCCGGCCGGCGGCTATCGCATCACAGACATGCTCGGCGGCCAGCATTCCGGAGAGCACGGCATTGTGCGAGCCCTTGATGCGCGGCACGTTGACGAAGCCGGCCGCGCAGCCGATCAGCGCACCGCCGGGGAAGGACAGTTTCGGCACCGACTGCCAGCCACCTTCGGTGATGGCGCGGGCACCATAGCCCAGCCGCTTGGCGCCCTCGAAGGTGCCGCGGATCGCCGGATGGGTCTTGAAGCGCTGGAACTCGTCAAAGGGCGACAGATAGGGGTTCTTGTAGTTCAGGTGAACGACGAAGCCGACTGCCACCTGGTTGTCCTCGAGATGGTAGAGAAAGGAGCCGCCGCCGGTCTTCATGTCGAGCGGCCAGCCGAAGGAATGCTGGACAAGGCCCGGCCGGTGGTTTTCCGGTTTGACCTGCCAGAGTTCCTTGAGGCCGATGCCGTATTTTCCGGGCTCGCGGCCATTGGAAAGATGGTATTTGGCGATCAGCTGCTTGGCTAGCGAGCCGCGCGCGCCCTCGCCGATCAAGACATATTTGCCCATCAGCGCCATGCCCGGCGCAAAGCCCGGGCCGTGCGTGCCGTCCTTCTCGACGCCCATGTCGCCGGTGACGACGCCGGTGACCGCACCGGCCTCGTTGTAGAGCAGGCCGACCGCGGCAAAGCCCGGATAGATCTCGACGCCCAGCGCCTCGGCCTTTGTCGCCAGCCAGCGGCAGACATTGCCGAGCGAGACGACATAGTTGCCGTGATTGTTCATCAGCGGCGGCATCAGGATATTGGGCAGACGGAACGAACCGGCGGGGCCGAGAACCAAGAAATGGTCGTCGGTGACCGGTGTCCTGAAGGGATGACCCTCCTCTTCGCGCCAACCCGGCAACAGCCGGTCGATGCCGATCGGATCGACGACGGCGCCGGACAGGATGTGCGCGCCGACTTCGCCGCCCTTTTCCAGCACGACGACGGAAAGCTCGGGATTGACCTGCTTGAGACGGATCGCGGCGGCGAGGCCGGCCGGGCCGGCGCCGACGATGACCACGTCGAATTCCATGCTTTCGCGTTCGATATCGCTCATCGACCCCTCACTGGCTCGCTATTCCCGGCATCTTGCTGGCTCACGCGCTGCATAGCGCATCAAATAGCGACGGGAAACCGGCGCGGACGTGACAATACCAATTTCGTCAAAAAGTCGCGTCCTGCCGCACAGATTCGCGGTGGCGAGCACCAATCTTCAATCCTATTCCGTTTGTAGAGATATGTCGCACTGATGTTTTTAATTGTTCGACGGCTTGCTTATCGGCCATACTTCCCGCCATGCGCATATTCGGGCCGGCTGGCTTTTCATCGACGCGCTTTTTTTTCACGCCCGGCCGGATTTGCCGTGCGGCGTTCTTGGCGCTTCTGCCGCTGGCGGCCGTTGATGCCCGCGCCGACCCACGACTGGTCTGGGCGACCGGCGCCTACTCCTTTTCCGACGAGCGCGGCGGCTTCCGCATCACCGGGGCTTCGGGCGTCGGCACGAAGGAGGATCCGCTCGTCATCACCGAAGAGCTGAATTCAGCGACGCCGGTAACGCTAGCCATTCGCACGACCAAGCCGATCCAGCCGTTCGGCAAGGCTGGAGACTTCGCCAATGGGCTGATGTACATGCGCATCGACGTGCTCAACAATAGCGGCCAGGCCTGGGTCGAGTTCCAGTTCGAACTCCAGGAGATCCTCGACCAGCCGAGCGTGTTCGGCGACGGCCTGTCGTTCGACCAGCGCAACAAAACGCCCGAAAATATCTGGTCGAGCAGCTACGCCGATTTCGACCGCAATTTCGAACCGTATGACCGCCTGCTGTTCAAGAACGGCAAGATCGACCCGCTGAAGACCGCCAGCTTCTATTTCCTGATCACCGACTACACGCCGCGCTGGACGTTCTATCTGGTGCAGGATCCGCGCATACCGTCGAGCTGAACTTGCAAATTCAAGCTCCGCGGCCGAATGTGAAACCATGACTGCCGCCCCCCACAATAACCGAGCCGATCTCGCCGAGCTGCTGGCCTTCTACGCCAGCGCTGGCGTCGATGAGGCACTTGAAGAACAGCCGGTAAACAGGTTTGCAGAAGCCAGGCCGCCGGAGCGGGTACCCGCGGCGGCCGCTCTGCCGGCCGGTGAAAATGCGGCGCCGCAACGCTCGACGAGCGTGTCGCGCGCCGAAATGGGCGAGAGACCGAACACGGCACCGGCAGTGCGAACGCCTCCGGCCACCGCAACGGTGCCCGACGAGGCGCAGGCGGCGTTGGCGCGCCAACTGGCGAGGTCGGCGGCAAACCTCGACGAGCTTCGCCAGCACATGGCGGCATTCGACGGCTGCAATCTCAAATTCACGGCCAAGAACCTGGTGTTCGCCGACGGCAATCCGACTGCCGAGGTGATGCTGGTCGGCGAAGCGCCGGGCCGCGACGAGGACATAGAGGGCCTGCCGTTCGTCGGCCGCTCTGGCCGGCTGCTCGACCACATCCTGGCCGCGATCGGTCTTGATCGAAATTCAGTCTACATCGCCAATGTCATTCCCTGGCGGCCACCGGGCAATCGCACGCCGACGCCGCACGAGACCGAGATATGCCGGCCGTTCATCGAACGGCAGATCGAGTTGGTTGCTCCGAAAGTGCTGGTCAATCTCGGCGGCCCGTCGGCAAAGACCCTGCTCAACACCTCCGAAGGCATATTGCGGCTGCGCGGCAACTGGCGCGTCCACACGACCCCATCCGGCGTCGCAATTCCCGCCATGCCGACCCTGCATCCGGCCTATCTCCTGAGGACGCCGGCGCACAAGAAGCTGGCGTGGCGGGATTTCCTCGAAGTGAAGGCGAAGTTGCGGGCGCTGAGTTGAGGTTCGCGCGCCTCTTCCTTCTCTCTGTGGTGGAGAAGGGAAAGACAGTGCCGATGACTTCCCAGGTAATTGAAATCCCTCTCCCACCCGCCTAGTCATCTCGTCATGACAGCAGTCCAGATTTCCGCCGGCAGTCTCATTCGCGAATGGCGTACACGCCGGCGCATGAGCCAGCTCGACCTCGCCATGGAGGCCGAGATCTCGCAGCGGCATCTGAGCTTCGTCGAAAGCGGCCGCGCCGCACCCTCGCGCGATATGGTGCTGCATCTGGCCGAGCAGCTTTCGATCCCGCTCAGGCAGCGCAACCAGCTGCTGCTGGCCGCCGGCTTTGCCCCGAGCTTCAGTGAGCGGCCGCTTGACGATGCCTCGATGGCGCCGGCGATGGCGGCGGTCGAGACCGTGCTCAAGGCGCACGAGCCGTTCCCGGCGCTTGCCGTCGACCGGCACTGGAACCTGGTGTCGGCGAACGCCGCCATAGGCCCGTTCCTCGCCAATGTCGCCGATGCCTCATTGCTGACGCCGCCGGTCAACGTGCTGCGCCTCAGCCTGCATCCCGGCGGCATCGCGCCGCGCATCGTCAACCTTGCGGAATGGCGGACGCATCTTCTGGAGCGGCTGAAGCAGCAGAACGATGCTACCGCCGATCCGGTGCTGGTCGAGCTCGAGCGCGAGCTTCGGGCCTATCCGTCCGGCCTCAAAGGCAGCCGGCCGGCGCCGGCCGAACCGAATGCGATTGTCCATCCGCTCAAGCTTGCCCATGGCGACGCGATGCTGTCGTTCATCAGCACCATCACCGTATTCGGCACGCCGCTCGACGTGACGTTGTCGGAGCTGGCGATCGAATCCTTTTTCCCGGCCGACGAGCAGACGCGGGCGGTGCTGGTGCGGCTGGCGAAAGGGCGGGCCGACGCGGCGAAAGGCTGATCACCCCTGTGGCGCGATCGCCTTGCGCGTGCGGGTGCGTTCGAGGCCGAGCTGGCGCTCACGCCAGATGATGAAAATGCCCGCTGCGACGACGATAATGCCGCCGACCAGCATGTTGATCGTGGCGACGTCGCCAAAGACCAGATAGCCGACCACGACGCCGAGGATCATCGAGGTGTATTCGAACGGTGCGACGACCGAAGCTTCGGCATGGCGATAGGCCGAGGTCATCAGGATCTGGCCGAGCCCGCCGCAAAAACCCGCGGCAATCAGAAGCCCCGCCTGCACTGGCGTCAGCGCCTGCCAGCCGAATGGCAGCGAAAGCAGCGCCATGACGCTCGCCGTCACAGAGAACCACAGCACGATGGTCGCCGTCCGCTCGCTCTGGACGAGGTTGCGCACCAGGAGCATGGCGATGGCCGAGATCGCCGCGGCCATGAGGGCGGCGATGACGCCGAGCACCTCCTGGTCGCCAAGGGCAGCGCCCGAGCCCAGCAGCGTCAGTTCCGGCCACGAGATGATCAGCACCCCGACCAGGCCGACGGCAACCGCGCTCCAGCGATAGATGCGGATGGCTTCGCCGAGGAAGATCGAACTGAACACCACGACCAGCAGCGGCTGCGCGTAGTTCAGCGTAATCGCCTCGGGCAGCGGCAGCCGCGTCAGCGCGAAGAAGCCGAGCCCCATGGCGCAAACCCCGACAACACCGCGCGCAATGTGGTTGAGCGGGCGCTTTGTCGAAAAGGCGGTGCCGAGTTTCCCCTGGAAGGCGAGGAAGGCGATGATCGGAAAGATGGCAAAGAAGGAGCGGAAAAAGACGATCTGGCCCGCCGGCACCGTGCCTGCCGCCTTGATGCAGGACGACATGCCGACGAAGACCGCCACCGATACGATCTTGAGCACGATCCCGGTTAGCGTGCTGTGTTCGCCGGCGTGGTCGCCGGCAGCAAGCACTGGCAAGTCCCGTTCGGCTGTCACGCCCCTTTTGCTTCCTGGATCGCCGCCAAGATGCGCGCCGGCGTTGCGGGCATGTCGATATGTCTGATGCCGTAGGCGCTATAGAGAGCGTCGGTCACCTCATTGAGCGCGGCACGCGTCGACCCGATCGTACTCGCCTCCCCGGCGCCCTTGAAGGCCTCGCGACGCAGCACCGAGGCGCCCATCCCGAATTTCGGCGTGACGACGGTCATGGAAGCCTCGCGATGATGCTTGGGAAATGATCGCCTGAAATAGACGTCGCTGCAGTTTTGTCGAGGGAGTGTTTCGTGTAAAGAGCGCAGACTTCAATTTATTTGGACCAGCGGACCCGCCCGCCACTCCCGGATCGACAGGAAAAATCAAGGAATGCGCACCGATACCGGCCAGGTCTTCAAGCTCGAAGACTATCGCCCCAGCGATTATCTCATTCCGGAAACCAGCCTGACTTTCCGCCTTTCACCTGAAGCAACGCATGTCACCGCCGTGCTGGCGGTCGAACGCCGCGACGGGATTGCGGCATCAGTGCCGCTGGTGCTCGATGGCGACGGGCTGACGCTCAGCAGCATCGCCATCGACGGCCAGGAAACGAGCCCTGCGGATTTTCTCGCCACGCCCGATCAACTGACAATCGTCAGCCCCCCTGCGGCAAGGCGCTTCCAACTGAGAATCGAAACCGTGCTGGCGCCGGCGCGGAACGAAGCGCTTATGGGCCTCTATCGCTCCAGCGACGTCTATTGCACGCAGTGCGAGGCCGAAGGCTTTCGCCGCATCACTTATTTCCTCGACCGCCCCGACATCCTGTCGGTCTATACGGTGCGCATCGAAGCTCAGCGCCGTGAGGCGCCGCTGCTTTTGTCCAACGGCAACCCGGCCGGCAGCGGCGAACTTGCCGGCGGCAGGCACTATGCGGTCTGGCACGACCCGTTCCCCAAGCCGTCCTATTTGTTTGCGCTGGTGGCGGGCGACCTCGGCAAGATCTCGGACAGTTTCGTTACCCTGTCTGGCCGCAACGTCGAGCTCGGAATCTATGTCGAACCGGGCAAGGAGAGGCTCGCCGGCTACGCCATGGATGCCTTGAAACGCTCGATGAAATGGGACGAGGAGGCGTTCGGCCGCGAATACGACCTCGATGTCTTCAACATCGTCGCCGTGTCCGACTTCAATATGGGCGCGATGGAGAACAAGGGTCTCAACATCTTCAACGACAAGTATGTGCTGGCCGACCAGGAAACCGCGACGGACGCCGATTTCGCCAATATCGAAGCCATCATTGCCCATGAGTATTTCCACAATTGGACAGGTAACAGAATCACTTGCCGCGACTGGTTCCAGCTTTGCCTGAAGGAAGGCCTGACCGTTTTCCGCGACCACGAATTCTCCGCCGATCAGCGCTCGCGCGCCGTCAAGCGCATCGCCGAGGTGCGTACGCTGCGCGCCCATCAGTTTCCCGAGGACCAGGGGCCGCTGGCGCATCCCGTGCGGCCGCGCCGCTACCGCGAGATCAACAATTTCTACACGGCGACGGTCTACGAAAAGGGCTCGGAAGTCGTGCGCATGATCCATACCATCCTCGGCGCCGAGACGTTCCGCGCCGGCATGGACCTGTACTTCGAACGTCACGACGGCCAGGCGGCGACGATCGAAGACTTCATCAAGGTGTTCGAAGACGTCTCCGGTCGCGACCTGTCGCAGTTTTCGCTGTGGTACCATCAGGCCGGTACGCCGAACCTGACCGTCAGTTCGGCATATAATCCGGCGGCGCGAGAATTCACGCTCGAAATCGAGCAGTCGGTGCCGCCAACACCGGCGGAAAGCCGCAAGCGGCTGATGCACATTCCGCTTGCCTTCGGCCTGGTTGGCGCCGGTGGCGAGGCGATAGCGCATAGCGGCGTCGAAGGGGCGAACGTCGAGGACAGTGTCATCCATATCCGCAAACGTCGCCATGTCGTCAGGTTTTCCGGGATTGCCGAGCGTCCGGCCATGTCGCTCAACCGTGGCTTTTCGGCGCCGGTGACGCTTTCGGTCGAGCAACGGCCCGACGACCAGTTTTTTCTGGCTGGCCATGACAGCGACGCCTTCTCGCGCTGGCAGGCGTTCAACACGCTTTTGACCGATGCCCTGATTGCAGCCTTCCGTCAGATCCTGGACCACAGGCAACCCGAGTTCAGCGCCCGGCTGACCGAGCTTGCGGGCAAGATAGCCGGCGACGAAGCACTCGAACCCGCCTATCGGGCATTGGCGCTGGCGCTGCCCGGCGAGGCCGATATCGCCCGCGACATTGGCAAGAACATCGACCCCGACGCCATTTTCGCGGCGCGCGAGGCGCTAGTGGTTGCGATCGCCGAGACCAACAGCGAGATATTCTCCAAACTTTACGATCGGCTCGCCGACAATGGTCCGTTCAGCCCGGATGCGACCAGTGCCGGGCGGCGTGCACTGCGCAATGTCCTGCTGGATTATCTCTGCTTGCTGCCGGGAGGCGCGGAACTCGCTGCCCGGCACTTCCAGTCGGCGACCAACATGACCGACCGGGCCGCGGCGTTGACCGTGCTTGCGCACCGTCACCACGGCTCACCGGAGGCGACCAAGGCGCTGGCCGATTTCGAGGCGAGATATGCAACCGATGCGCTGGTCATGGACAAATGGTTCCAGATCCAGGCCAGTGTGCCCGGCCCGCAAACCGTCGATGCGGTGCGCGCTTTGACCGGCCACCCGACGTTCTCGATGGCCAACCCGAACCGGGTGCGCTCACTCATCGGTACGTTTTCCAGCGCCAACCAGACCGGCTTCCATAGCGCCGACGGCGAGGGCTACCGGCTTTTCGTCGAAACGGTGCTGCAGGTGGAAAAGCGCAACCCGCAGGTGGCCGCCAGGCTGGCGACGGCGCTCAGGTCTTGGCGGTCGCTCGAACCGGTGCGGCAGGCCAAGGCAAGGGAGGCGCTGCTTTCGATCGCCAATGCAGAGAACCTGTCGGCCGATTTGCGAGACATCGTCGAGCGCACGCTGGCCTGACAACGCGCCGGCTCACCACCACAATGGCGTCTCGCCCGAAAACCGCATTATTTTAGTCGATTTTTAATCTTTTTTCGCCGCGCCTCTGGACAAGGCGAATCACCTTTGATTCTTTACAGACGATTCGGAAGTGCGGCGTTGCCGGATCGTCAAGCAGATTGAAAATCGGGGAGTGCCATTTATGGCGAAGGCGGACGCGTGGGGCGCGCCCGGTGGGACGGCTTTTGAGCGACGCGAGGCGCGAAGCGACGGTCTCGCCGGCAATACGCGGCTCATCGCCGAACCTGCCTACCGACGGCTGCTGGCAGCCGAGCCGCTGTTGCGGCGATCGATACCGGCCCTCATCATCATCTTTCTGTTGATCATTGCAGTATTGCGCTTTCTGTCGCTGATGAACGAGCGCGACGAGATCGAGCGCGACGCCAAGGCGATCCTTGCGCTGGCCGCGGGCCAACTGGCCAGTTCGATCGCTGCCGACGCGACCATGGTTTCGACGCCCGGCGCGATCCAGGACCTGCTGGAGGGAACCGGCCGTCAGGGCGCGATGGGCCGAAGCCACGTACTGGCGATCACCGACAGCGCCTTCAAGATCATTGCCGTATCGCCGCAGTCGACGCACTGGGAGGGGCGATCGCTCGATGGCGTCGTGCAGGGCGGGCAGCCGCTGTTCATGTTCGGCGACCGCGCCGGGGTGATGGAGGTCAGCATCGGCGGACAGGACTGGTACGCGGCGGTGAGCCTGGCGAATGGCCGAAGGGGTGCCGCGGCAGCCTTTGTGCCGCAGGAGGCAGTTTTTGACACCTGGCGCAAGACGGTCTCGCTCAACGTCACGCTGTTTGTGCTGACGGCCGGCGTGCTGATCATCATCCTCTACGCCTATTTCGGCCAGGCGGCGCGCGCCCAGGCCGCCGACCGCATCTATCTCGAAGCCCACCAGCGCATCGACATGGCGCTGGTGCGCGGCCGCTGCGGCCTGTGGGACTGGGACATGGTGCGCGGCAAGATGTACTGGTCGCGCTCGATGTACGACATGCTGGGCTACGAGCCTTGCGACACGATGCTGTCGTTCGGCGAAGTCGACGAAATCATCCATCCCGAGGACGGCGATTTGTTTGAACTCGCCAACAGGATCGTCGGGCGCGAGATCGACCACATCGACCAGGTGTTCCGGATGCGTCATGCCGACGGGCAATGGGTCTGGATGCGGGCAAGAGCACAGGTTATCGACCCGGAAGCCCCGGAGATCCAGCTGATCGGCATCGCCGTCGACGTCACCGAGCAGCGGCACCTGGCGCTGCGCTCCGAAGCCGCGGACCTGCGCCTGAGGACAGCCATCGAAAACATCAACGAATCCTTCGTTCTGTGGGATTCGTCCGAGCGCCTGATCATGTGCAATTCCAAATACCAGCAGGATAACGGCCTGTCGGATCGCGACGTGATGCCGGGCGCCCCGCGCGCCGTGCTGGATGAACGCATGTTGGCGTTCGCCTCGGAGCGGCGGCTTGCCAATACCAACGGACCGCAGGGGGGCGTGACCTTCGAGCGCCAGCTTGCCGACGGCCGCTGGCTTCAGGTGAACGAATTGCGGACAAGGGACGGCGGCACCGTCTCGGTCGGCTCCGACATCACCCAGATCAAGCTGCACCAGGAGAAGCTGGTCGACAGCGAGCGCCGTTTGATGGCAACGATCCACGACCTCAGCCTTGCCCGTCGGGCGGAAGAAGAACGGGCCCGCGAACTCGTCGAGCTCAATCGCAAATACATGAAGGAAACCGAGCGGGCGGAAGCGGCGAACCGGGCCAAATCTGAATTCCTGGCCAATATGTCGCACGAGTTGCGCACGCCGCTCAACGCGATCATCGGCTTTTCGGAACTGATGGAACGGGGCCTGTTCGGGCCGCTGGGTTCGCCGCGCTACGAAGAGTATGCCACCGACATCAACGGCAGCGGCAAATATCTTCTCGGCGTCATCAACGATATCCTCGACATGTCGAAGATCGAGGCCGGCCAGTTCGCGCTGGATCAGGAACAAATCGATCTCTGCCCGCTGATCAGGGAAACGGTTCGCGTCGTTTCGCTGCAGGCGGCGGAAAAATCGATCACCGTCGAAACCCGCATCGCCGATTCGCTGACGCTGTTCGCCGACCGCAGGGCGATCAAGCAGATCCTCATCAATTTGTTATCGAATGCCGTGAAGTTCACCGGGCAAGGCGGCCACATCTCGGTCAGGGCGCGCAGCATTTCCAGCGCGCTGATCCTGACGATCGAGGACAATGGCTGCGGCATCCCGAAGGCGGCGCTGAGCAAGCTCGGGCGGCCGTTCGAACAGGTGCAAAACCAGTTCTCCAAGAGCCATGCCGGCTCCGGCCTCGGCCTCGCCATCTCGCGCTCGCTGGCCGAGCTTCAGGGTGGCGCCTTGAAGATCCGCTCGACCGAAAGCGTCGGCACGATCGTCTCGGTACGCATCCCGATCAAGAAAGCCGCGCAGGCGGTCAAGGCCGCTGCCTGAAACGACAAAATAAGTCTCCGGCGGCTCGCGCCGCCGGAGAGGTTATTAATTCTCACTGCATGCCGTCATTGCCGTCGCCGCCCCATTGGTGGTGACGGCCGGGACCCTTCGGCAGTTCGTTCTTCTCGATCTTGCCGTCATTGTCGCGGTCGAGCATGGCGAACACCTTCTTCTGGCGGCTGGTGACGTCGTCGGCGGTCAGCGTGCCGTCGCCCTTGGTGTCGTAGCGGGCGATGATGCGCCTGGCCATCTGCTCGAAGCGTGCCTTCTCCAGCGCGTCGGCGAGCTGTGCCACGGTCAGCTTGCCGCCATTGTCGGCGACCATCTTCTTCAGCCGCGCGTTCATGGCGTCGGAGAACTGGTCGAAGGTGATGGTGCCGTCATTGTCCTTCATGACCTTACCGAGGCGCATCATCATGCCCTCGCGCGGCCCGGCGCCGGAGTGCTCGTCTGCATAGGCAGCGGTGCCGACGGCGCCGGCCAGGGCTGCGAAAACGAGTGCAAGTCTGGTCGTCTTTCTCATGGTCTTCTCCTGTTGCATCGTCACCCCCGATGCTAGAGCGGCAGATCTTCAATCCCCGCTCTATCTCCTTGTTTGAGCATCGGAAGCTCCCAAAGCAGGTCGCCACTTTTGGCTCCGATGCTCTCGCCCGTTCGGCCGATTGCCGTCACGGTTGTTTCGCACGAAGCAAAAGGTCAAAATCCTTTCTGACCTTCTGCGACGTCTCCTTGAGGTGCGCTTCAAGCACACCGAAATCCGGCAGGTCGGTGACCGCCAGAAGCAGATCCGAAAGCCCTGGCGGAACGTCGTCGCGTTCGAACGCGCCGGTAAGGCAAAGCCGTATTATCTGGGTCAGCGCCAGACAGAGCGAATAGGCATCCACCAGTTCCTGCCTGACCTGGGCGCTGGCGAAATCCGGCGCCAGGCGCGACAGGATGTCAGCCGTGCCGGTGGCCCTGCGGCCTGCCTCGATCTTTCCGGTAATCACCGCAACCTGGGCGATGAATTCGAGATCGATGAGGCCGCCCGGGATCAGCTTGATGTCCCAGGTATCGCGCGGCGGCTTCTCCTTGTCGACCATGGCGCGCATCTCGGATGCCTCGGCCATCACCTTGACTGGATCGCGCGGCAGAGCGAGCACTGCGGCAACTTCCCCTTCGACCTCGCGGCAGAGCTCGGCATCGCCGCCGATCGCGCGGGCTCGCGCCAGCGCCATGTGCTCCCATGTCCAGGCGTCCTGGCGCTGATACTTCTTGAAGGCGTCGACATGGGTGGCCACCGGCCCCTTGTTGCCGGACGGCCGCAGGCGAAGGTCGAGCTCATAGAGCACGCCCTCGGCCGTCGGCGCGGAAACGGCGGCGATCAGCCGCTGCGTCAGTCGGCTGTAGTAATGCGACGGGGCAAGCGGCTTGTCGCCGTCGGACTCCTCGGCATCGGCGTCGTGATCGTAGAGCAGGATGAGGTCGACGTCGGAACCTGCCGTCAGTTCGCGGCTGCCGAGCTTCCCCATGCCGAGCAGTGCGACCCTGCCGCCGGCAATACGGCCATGACGCAGCACAAATTCCGCCGTCACCGTCTGCAATGCCGCCTCGATGGTCAGATCGGCGAGGTCGGAAAAAGCGCGGCCGGCGCGCGGTGGATCGATCGACCCGGCAAGCAGTCTGACGCCGATCAGGAACTTTTGCTCCGAAGCAAAGATGCGCAGTCGGTCGAGCACGTCCTCATAGGCCCTGTCGCCTTCGAGGAAGGCGGCAAGACGCGCCGACAGATAGGCGCGGTTGGGCAGTTCACTCAGCAGCGCCGGATCGAGCAGGCCGTCGAAGACATGTGGCCGGCGCGTGATGATGGCGGCCAGCCGCGGTGCCGCGCCCATGATCGTCGCCATCAGCTTCAGCAAAGCCGGGTTCGAATGCAGCAGCGAAAACAGCTGGATGCCGGCAGGCAGGCCGGCAAGGAATTCGTCGAAGCGGATCACTGCCTCGTCCGCCCGCCGCGTCTGGCCGAAGGCTTGCAGCAGCGCCGGCGTCAGTTCGGTCAGCCGCTCGCGCGCTTCCGCCGACCGGGTGACGCGATACCGGCCGAAGTGCCAGCCGCGGATAACCCGGCAGATGTCGCTCGGCCGCTGGAAGCCGAGCCGCTTCAGGGTCTGCAAGGTGTCGGGATCGTCGACGTCGCCGGTAAAGACCAGATTGCCGATGCCTGCCGAAAGCTCCGGCGCGGTTTCAAACAGCGCTGCATAGTGGCGCTCGACCTGGTGCAGCGCCGCGCGAAACGCTTCGGCAAAGCCTGCCGCATCGGCAAAGCCCAGCATGCGGGCGACGCGCTCCAGCCCCTCTTCGTCCTCCGGCAGGATGTGCGTCTGCTGGTCGGCAACCATCTGGATGGCGTGCTCGACGCGGCGCAGGAACCAGTATTGCCTGGTGAGGGCATCGCGCGCATCGGCAGTGATCCAG
Organism: Mesorhizobium sp. M1423; assembly: GCF_040317575.1. NCBI lineage: Bacteria > Pseudomonadati > Pseudomonadota > Alphaproteobacteria > Hyphomicrobiales > Phyllobacteriaceae > Mesorhizobium > Mesorhizobium sp. M1423. The sequence continues at coordinate 140,622 of NZ_JAMYKU010000014.1, read as the reverse complement.
CCACGCGCGGAGAGTTCGCCAAGCATCGGCACGGTCTCGCGGCCGCGCAGTTCGGGAAAGCGACCGCCGGCGATGAGTTGCTGGGTCTGGACGAAGAACTCGATCTCGCGGATGCCGCCGCGGCCGAGCTTGACGTTGTGACCTTTGACCGCGACCTCGCCATGGCCCTTGTGGGCGTGGATCTGGCGCTTGATCGAATGGACGTCGGCGATCGCCGCATAGTCCATGTATTTGCGCCAGATATAGGGCTGCAGTTCCTTCAGGAACGCGGCGCCGGCGGCAAGATCGCCAGCCACCGGGCGCGCCTTGATCATGGCGGCGCGCTCCCAGTTCTGGCCGCGCGCCTCATAGTAGCGCAGCGCCGCCTCGACCGGGATCGCCAGCGGCGTCGAGCCGGGGTCGGGACGAAGCCTGAGATCGGTGCGGAAGACGTAACCGTGCTCGGTGCGGTCCTGGAGAATGCGGACCAGCCGGCGGGTCAGGCGCGAAAACAGCTCGGTGGCATCGAGCGGATCGACGACGGCAGGCGCATCGGGGTCGAAGAAGACGACGAGGTCGATGTCGGAGGAGAAGTTCAGCTCATGCGCACCGAGCTTGCCCATGCCGAGCAGGATCCAGCCCGAGCGTTGCGCCGGATTTTTCGGATCCGGCAAACTGAGCTTGCCTTGCTCATGCGCGTCGCGGAGCAGGAAATCGACGGCTGCACGCGTGCAGGCGTCGGCAAGATCGCTCAGTCGCCGCACCGTCAGCGAGGTCTCGGCCTCGCCGGCGAGATCGGCCAAGGCGATCAGGAAATGCGCCTCCGCCTTGCATCGGCGCAGCTCCATCATCAGGCTGCCTTCGGAGACGGCCTCTGCGCGCGCTGCCTTGTCGACCGCGGCGCAGATCGATGACAGCCGCGCCTCGATGGTCTCGTCGAAAAGCGCATCGACTATCCGCGGCCGGCGGCGCGCGGTATCGCGCAGGAACGGCGACAGGTCGAAAACGGCGGCGAGGAAATCCTGGACGACCCCCTTGCCGGCGAGAAATTTCGCCAGTCGCGGCAGTTCTTCCTGCCGCGCGGCGTCGGCGATCTCCGCCAATTCCTGCCTGGCGCGGCTTGCATCCAGCGGAACGAGCTTTACCGCCGGCTTCAAAAGCCAGTCCGTCTCGCGGCGTCGCGCTGCCATCCTCGCCACCATCAGCGATCCTCCCGCCCGGGAAAACTCATGACGACGGACAATCCGGGATTGCCGGGCAGAAGCGCAAGCCGTCCATTGTGGAACGTCATGATCGCCTTGGCGAGGCTCAAGCCAAGGCCGGAACCCGGCTGCGAGCGGCTCTTTTCCAGCCGCACGAAACGCTCGGTCACCCTGGCGCGGTCGACATCGTCGGGAATGCCCTGGCCGTTGTCGGAAACAGCAAGCCTGATCTCGCCATCGATACGCTCCAGCGTCACGCGAACCGTAGGCCTGGAGGTCGAGTCGGTCGAATATTTGATCGCGTTGTCGACGATATTGGACAGCGCCTGGCCGATCAGCTCGCGATTGCCGTTGACGGCGAAGGCACCCTGTACCGAGGTTTCGAGCGTCACACCCGCCTCTTCCGCCACAGGCTCGTAGAGTTCGACGACGTCGTGCACGGCAGCGGCCAGGTCGACCCTGGTGGTGCTTTCGGAGGAATAGCCGGCCTCCAGCCGTGAGATCATCAGGATGGCGTTGAAGGTCTTTATCAGCTGATCGGATTCGGCGATCGTTCCTTCCAGCGCCTGTCGGTAGTCGCTGGTGTTGTGCTTGCCGGAAAGCGTCGCTTCGGCGCGATTGCGCAGCCTGGTCAGCGGCGTTTTCAGGTCGTGGGCGATGTTGTCGGAGACCTGCTTCAGTCCCTCGTTCAGCGTGGCGATCCTGGCCAGCATGGAATTGAGGTTTTCCGACAGCCGGTCGAACTCGTCGCCGGCGCCGGTGACCGGCAGCCGGCCGGAAAGATCGCCGCCCATGATGCGGCGGCTCGCCTCCGACACACTGTCGATGCGCTTCAGCGCAGCGCGCCCGACGAAGAACCAGATCAGCAGCCCGCCGACGCCCATCATGCCGAGCGCCAGCATCAAGGCGCGGCGAATGACGGCGCGAAAGCGCTCCGGCTCGCCGAGGTCGCGGCCAACCAGCATGATCATCTGGTTGGGCAGGCGCAGCACCAGGGCGATGGCGTTGTGGCCTTTCTCGCCTTCGGCCTGGACCTCGTTCTGCGCGGGCTCGTTCGGGTCGGAGACCGGGTTGCGCTGCCGCTCGAGCTCGCCCTCGCCGAAGCGGCGGTAGGAGAACGGTTCGGTGGTCCAGCCCTCGGCCTCAATCACGCCCGGCTCCAGGCTCTGCACGTTGCCGGTCAGGATCTGGCCGTTGGCATCGGCGATCAGATAGAGATTGGCGCCGGGCTGGCGGGAGCGCTGCTCGACGACGCGGACCAGCACCGGCAGGCCGCCGCGCTGATAGGCGCGGGCAAGGCCGAGTACCTCGTCGTTGATCGTCTCCTGCGTCTGGGCAGTCAGCATGCGCGCCGAGAGCGAGGTCATGTACAAGACCAGCAGCACAGCGCACAGCGCAAAAAGCAGAAGATAAAGCGCTGAAAGCCGCGCTGCCGTCGTCCTCATGATGGCCGGCACGGAAAGGGCCATGGGGTTCTAGCCGCTTTTCAGCATATAGCCGGCGCCGCGAACCGTGTGCAGGATCGGCTTGTCGAAGCCCTTCTCAATCTTGCCGCGCAGCCGCGAGATATGAACGTCGATGACGTTGGTCTGCGGATCGAAATGGTAGTCCCAGACGTTCTCGAGCAGCATGGTGCGCGTCACCACCTGGCCGGCATGGCGCATCAAATATTCGAGCAGGCGGAACTCGCGCGGCTGCAGCGTTATCTCGCGCCCGGCGCGCCGCACCGAATGCGACAGCCGGTCGAGTTCGAGATCACCGACCCGGTAGACGGTTTCTGCCTCCCTGGCGCTGGCGCGGCGGTTCAGCACCTCGACGCGGGCGAGCAGTTCGGAAAAGGCGTAGGGCTTGGTCAGATAGTCGTCGCCGCCGGCACGCAGACCGGTGACCCGGTCGTCGACTTCGCCGAGCGCCGACAGGATCAGCACGGGCGTCGTATTGCCTCTGGACCTGAGCCCGGCAATGACGGACAGGCCGTCGCGGCGCGGCATCATGCGGTCGACGACCATGACGTCATAGTCGCCGGAATCAGCGAGTGCGAAGCCGGTTTCGCCGTCTCCGGCGACATGGGCGGTATGGCCGGCCTCGGCGAACGCCTTCTGCAGGTAGTCGGCCGCCTCGCGATCGTCTTCTATGACGAGAATCTTCATAGAACCGTTATACGCGATTTCGCTGGAAGATTGAGTGGCCGGCATATGCATCGTGGCCGTCTCCATGGCGTATCGCGAACAAAGTGATTCAGGGATACGCGGTAAGTCTTTGTTTTAGCATGTCGTAGCCTAAAACCGCTTCACGCTTTGACCGACACGTTCGAGCGGCAGCGGGCTTTCGGAAGCCCGCTGCCGCTGGGGCGGAACACGATGACTGACTAACGTATTCAGGCCCCGTGCTTTCCCGTGCGGCGGCTCGGGGGTGTGAAAACCGCCGCACCGGAAAAGTCGAACCGGTCGTCAGCCCTTGGCGACAGGCAGCGCGACGAAGCGGTTGCTGTCGTCGCGGGTGATCTGCATCAGCACCGCCTTGCGTCCGGACTTCACCGCGTCGGCCATCGCCTTGTCGATGTCGCCGGTGCCGGTCACTTCCGTCGAATTGACGGAGGTGATGACGTCACCGGGCTGGATGCCGCGATCGGCGGCATCGCTGTCGGGGTCGACATCGGTCACCACAAGACCCTTGCCGTTGTCGGACTTGGTGACGGTCAGGCCGAGATCGGCCAGCGTATCGGTCTTCGGCGCGGGTGCAGGCTGCTGGTCGGCCGAGGCCTGCTTGTCGCTCGACGGCAGCTTGCCGAGATCGACCTTGACCGCCTCGCTCTTGCCGTTGCGCCACACCGTGACATCGACCGATTTGCCGGGCGGGTAAGCGCCGATCAGACGGGCGAGTTCCTTCGGCGAAGCAACGTCCTTGCCGTCCACCTGAGTGATCACGTCACCGGCAGTGATGCCGGCCTTCTTGCCGGGACTGTTGTCCTGCGCGCTGGCAACGAGCGCGCCCTTGCCGGACCCAAGGCCAAGCGACTCGGCGATTTCGGGCGTGACCGGCTGGATTTCGACGCCGAGCCAGCCGCGCTGGACTGTGCCGTTCTTCATCAGATCCTGCACGACCTGCTTGGCGGTCGAAGCGGGAATATCGAAGGCAATGCCGACGCTGCCGCCTGACGGCGAGAAAATCGCGGTGTTGATGCCGACGACCTGGCCGTTGAGATTGAAGGTCGGGCCGCCCGAATTGCCGCGGTTCACCGAGGCGTCGATCTGGATGAAGTCGTCATAGGGACCGGCGCCGATATCGCGGCCGCGGGCCGAAACTATGCCTGCGGTAACCGTGCCGCCGAGGCCGAACGGATTGCCTACCGCCACCACCCAGTCGCCGACGCGAACCTTGGAATCATCGGCGAAGTCGACATAGGTGAACTTGCTGCCATCATTGACCTTGAGCACGGCAAGGTCGGTGCGCGGATCGGTGCCGATCAGCTTGGCGTCGAGTTCCTTGCCGTCATTGGTCACCACGGTGAAGGCGGTGCCTTCCTCGACGACATGGTTGTTGGTGACGAGATAGCCGTCATCGGAGATGAAGAAGCCCGACCCTTGCGCCACCGGCCGCGGCTGGTCGTTGTTGCGGTCACGGTGCCCAAAACGGCGCATTCCGTTCGGACCCTGGTCGCCGCCTTGGTCGCCAAAGCCGCGGAATTCGCGGAAGAACCGGCGCAGCTGCGGATTGTCGGGAAGATTGCCTAGGCCGTCCTCGTCGTCCATCTGGCCGGAACCGTCATCGGCCGTCGACTGGATCTTGGCCTTGACGCGCACGCTGACGACCGCCGGCGAAACGCGCTCGACCACATCGGCGAAGCTCGGGACCTGCGGTGCCTCGACACGCACGGCGTCGGCCAGAACCGGGGCTGTCCCGGTGGCAATAGCACCAAAGCCGATCGCGCCGGCAATGGCCAGGGATGCGGCTGCGGCCAGCAGGCGTTTGCGGGTGCGAAGATATGAATTGGGGGCAACATTCATGGTTCTCGTATCCTCTTTTCAAGGGACGCCCCTTGATTGGCATCCTCGACAAAGGAAATAGAGAGCCGCACATTACGGCGCCATTTCCGGTACATGAAACTTTCGTAATGTATCGATCAATCGCGGCGGAGTATCGCGTCCAACGCCGCCTTCTCGTCCGCGGTCAGGGCAGCGGTCGCTGTCGAGCGGCGCGAGCGAGCGGCCAGCAGGATGAACGTCCCGCCAACGAGCAGCAGAAGAACTGGCGTGCCCCAGAGCAAGGCATTGCGCAGATTGAAGCGCGGCTTCAGCAGCACAAATTCGCCGTAGCGCGAAACGACATAGTCCATCACCTGCCGGTCGGTATCGCCGGCGACCAGGCGCTGGCGCACAAGGATGCGCAGGTCACGGGCAAGGTCGGCATCGGACTCATCGATCGACTGATTCTGGCAGACCATGCAGCGCAAGCCTTCCGACAAAGCGCGCGCCCTCGCCTCGAGTGCCGGGTCGGCGAGCACCTCGTCGGGCTTGACCGCCTGCGCGGCGCCGGCGAACAACAGCGCCAGCAAGAGGACCAGCGAGGCCAGCGTGACCCTTTGGCTCATGGCGGGCTCGCCGATGGCACGGCGCCCGCCGGCTTGCGGGACGACGGCGCGCCGACGCGCAGGCGGCGGTCGAGCAGCGACATCGCCGCACCTGCCATCATCACCAGGCCGCCACCCCAGATCAGCGTCACCAGCGGCTTCCACCACAGACGAACGACCACGGCGCCATCGCTGCCCTCGTCGCCAAGCGAAAGATAGAGCTGGCTGAAGCCGATCGTGCTGATGCCGGATTCGGTCGTTGTCATTTGGCGCACCGGGTATGAGCGCTTGGCCGAGGTGATCTCGCCAGCGATGCTGCCGTTGGCGCCAAGCAAGGCGAAGCGGCCGCGATCCTCGCTGTAGTTGGGCCCCTGGGCCGGGTAGAGCCCCTCGAAGCGCAGGGTGTGGCCGGACAGTTCGACGGTCTCGCCGGCATGCATCGACAGGATTTTTTCGGTGCCGAAGCAGAGCGTGCCGACAATGCCGAGCGTCGTCAGGCCGAGGCCGAGATGCGCAAGCGCTGTGCCGAAGACCGAGCGCGGCAGGCCGGCGAAGCGCCTGAGCACGGTGGCGGGCGCGACGGTGCCGAAGCCGGATTTGACGGCGAGATCGGTGAGCGCGCCGCAGATCAGCCAGAAGGCAAGGCCGACACCGAGTGCCGCCAACACCGAAGCGCCATCGATGAACAGGGCGGTCACCAGCACGGCGAGCAGCGCCGCGGCGAAAGCCGCCATCAGGCGCTGGGCGACCGCGAAAATGTCGCCGCGCTTCCAGGCGAGCAGTGGCCCGAACGGCACGACGACCAAGAGCGGCACCATCAGCGGGCCGAATGTCAGATTGAAGAACGGCGCGCCGACCGAAATCTTGTCGGCAGAGAGGGATTCGACGACGAGCGGGTAGAGCGTGCCGACCAGCACGGTGGCGGTGGCAGTGGTCAGGAAAAGATTGTTGAGGACCAGCGCGCCTTCGCGCGAGATCGGGTGAAACAGGCCGCCGGCCGTCAGCCGGGAGGCGCGCAAGGCAAACAGCGCCAGCGAGCCGCCAATGAACAGCGTCAGGATGCAGAGGATGAAAACGCCGCGCGTCGGATCGGTGGCGAAGGCGTGGACTGAGGTCAGCACGCCGGAGCGCACCAGGAAGGTGCCGAGCAGCGACAGCGAGAAGGTCAGGATCGCCAGCAGCAGCGTCCAGATCTTCAGCGCCGAGCGCTTTTCCATGACAATCGCCGAATGCAGCAGCGCCGTGCCCGCCAGCCACGGCATGAAGGATGCGTTCTCGACCGGATCCCAGAACCAGAAGCCGCCCCAGCCGAGCTCGTAGTAGGCCCAGTAGGAGCCCATGGCGATGCCGCCGGTGAGGAACATCCAGGCGACCAGCGTCCACGGCCGCACCCAGCGCGCCCACGATGCGTCGATGCGGCCCTCGATGAGGGCGGCGACCGAGAAGGAAAAGCATATCGAAAAGCCGACATAGCCGAGATAGAGCAGCGGCGGATGGATGGCGAGGCCGAGATCCTGCAGGATCGGATTGAGATCGCGGCCCTCGATGGGCGCCGGATTGAGCCTGACGAACGGGTTCGACGTCGTCAGGATGAACAGCAAGAAAGTAGCGCCGATCGCTCCCTGCACCGCAAGCACATTGGCCCGGAGCGTCGCCGGAAGATTGCCGCCGAAGACGGCGACAAGCGCGCCGAAGAAGGTCAGGATCAGCACCCAGAGCAGCATCGAACCTTCGTGATTGCCCCAAGTGCCGGTGATCTTGTAGATCAGCGGCTGCAGCGAATGCGAGTTCTCCCAGACGCTCTCCACCGAAAAGTCGGAGCCTGCATACGCGGTCGCCAGCGCCACGAAGGACAGCGCTGTCAAGGCAAAGCCGGTCAGCGCGGCGGGTGCGCCGACGGCCATCATCTTGTGGTTGCCGGTGCGCGCACCGAACAGCGGCACCACCGTCTGCACCAGGGCCAGCGCAAACGCCAGGACCAGGGCGAAATGTCCGGTTTCAACCATTGTCGCCGCGCTCGCCAGGTTTTGCCGCAGGTTCTTGCCGCAAAACCGTGGAACACTTTTGCGGAACCTCTCTAGTCACTCTTGCTCTCCTGCCAGACGCCCTTGGCCTTGAGGCCGTCGGCCACTTCCTTGGGCATATAGGTCTCATCATGCTTGGCGAGCACGCTGTCGGCGACAAAGATTCCGTCAGGGCCGAACGAGCCTTCGGTGATCACGCCCTGCCCTTCCCGGAAAAGGTCGGGAAGAATGCCGGTATAGGTAACCTTGACGTCCTTCTGGTTGTCGGTCACCGAAAAGGCGACGGTGGCGCCCTGGCTACGCTCTACTGTGCCTTTTTCGACGAGGCCGCCGAGCCTGATACGCTGGCCCGGCTGAAGGCTGGCGGTGGCCAGATCGGCCGGCATGTAGAAGTAGGAGGCCTTCTGGCCGAGCGCATAGAAGGTCAGCCCGGTGGCAACCCCGAGGAAGGCCAGCCCCGCAGCGATCACCGACAGTCGTTTCTGCTTGCGCGTCATCGTCTACTCCGCCGCCGTCACGCCGAGCGAGGCGGCAAAGGCGGTGAATTTCCTGGCCTGGTCGCTGTCCGCGCCAAAGACGGCGATACCGCGATTGAGTGCGTCACGCGCCTGATCTGTCTTGCCCAGCACGGCATAGGAACGAACGAGCTGCATCCACCCTTCCTCGTCGCGCGGATTTTGCCGAAGCTTTTCGTCGAGGCCGGCAACCATGGTGCTGATCAAGGCTTGCCGGTCCTGCGGCGACATCGAGGAGGCAGCATCGATATCGTCGGCGCTCGGCCCTTTCGCGGGCGCCTCCGAAGCGACGTTGCGGGCGGCGGATTCAGCGAGCGCCTGCTCGACGGCGCCGCGCCACGGCGAGCCTTGCGGTAAGGCGGCGAGCATCTTTTGCCAGGCCGCCGTGGCTTCAGCTATGCGGCCTTCCTGTGCCATGGCCATGGCGAGATAGAACGTGGCCTTCGGGTTGGCCGGATCGAGCTTCAACGCCGCCTCGAACGCTGCCTGCGCATCGGCTGAGACAATGCCGCCGGCCGCATTGGCGATCGCCTCGCCAAGACCGGCCTGACGGGCGGCGCTGTCGCCGTCGAGGCGAATGGCGTTGCGATAGGCGGTCACCGCATCGGCGTATCGCTGCATGCGCAGATAGATCGGCGCCAGCACGTCCCAGCCGCGGCCATCGGATGGGTTGGCCGCCAGGTGCGCCTCGGCGCGGGCTATCAGTTCGTCGACCGAGCTGTCGGCGGGGTTCTTGGCCAGGCGTTCGCTGAGCGGCTGCGACGGCAGGTCGGGTGAGCCGAGCTGGCCATAGAGGCCCCAACTGACCAGCGGAACCACCAGCACGGCAGCCGTTGCCACCAGTCTTGTCGACCGCGACGGCTGCGTCGCCGTCGCGTCGGCCTGGCCGGCATTGCTCAGGCGAAGGATGCGGCGGGCGATTTCGGTGCGTGCCTCTTCGGCCTCCATTGGCTGGATCAGGCCACGCGCCATATCGCGGTCAAGCTCAGCCAGCTGGTCGCGATAGACTTCAAGGTCGTGATTGCCGGCAGCGGACGCGTTCTTCGAACCGCCCGCCAGCGGCAGCAGCACCGCCAGGCTTGCACCCAGCGTCAGGATTGCGGCTATGACCCAGAACAGCATGGCTCTTCCAATAGAACGAGACCCTTGCCCTGCCAACACAAGCGTGCTGCGACGCTTTGGCGGGACCGCTCCGATCGATAGTGCCGGACCGGGATCGGCGTACCAACGGCCCGGGCGAGCTACGTCAGCGGCGTCCAGCTGCCGTCAGCATTGCGACAAGCGGTTCCACGCGCTGTGGCCCCAGCGGTGCCGGTAAACACCGTATGGGTGTATTGGCGGCAGTCCTGCGAGCCGACGCGATAGGGCTGGGCGGCGACCACTTCGCCGCGATGGGCCGAACCGTCGCTCTTCCAGGCCACTTTCTGGCCGCTCGCCGTGTATTCAAGCGCCTTGTATTCCGCCTCGAGCGCGCTGCGCTTCTCGGTCTCGCTCAAGCCGGCGCCGATCGAGCCGCCGACGAGGCCGCCGCCCATGGCGGAGATGATCGTCGTTCCGACCTTGGCGCCGCTGGGAGGCGTAGCGGCCGGGGTCACCGTAACGGCTGGGCCCTTGCCGAGCGTCGTGCAGCCGGAGACGGCGAGCAGAGCGGAAACGAGCGCGATGCGAATCTTCATGCCAATACCGGCTTTCTTGAGCTGGACCGCCGCGCTGTCAGCAGGCTGGCGCGGCCATAATGTCGATGTTTGTCGGAAATTTGGCCGCAGCCGGCCGCCTGGAAAAGCATTACTGAAGGCTCCGCAAACGAACCATCGCCTTCAATCCACTCATGACGGATCGTTCCAGCGCCAGAACGCCTCCATACTCGTTGACAAGGTCGGCGACAATGGCAAGTCCGAGTCCGCTGCCCGGTTTTGTCTCGTCGAGACGCCGTCCGCGCTGCAATACCTCGCGCGCCTTGTCGTCGGGAATGCCGGGGCCGTCATCCTCGATGCTAATCTCGAACAGATTGGCTGCGCCTTCCTCGCCGGCGACGGGCTTGACGGAAACGGCGACCGCGCTTCTTGCCCACTTCATCGCATTGTCGAGCAGATTGCCGAGCAGCTCCTCCAGGTCCTCGCGTTCGCCGGCAAAGACGATGTCGGTGGCCGGCAGCGAGAGCGACAGCGCCGTCTGCGGGTTGAGCTTCTGCAGCACCCGCACCATGCGCTGGACCAGCGGCGCCACCGGCGTCCGGTAGACGACGCTGTCGCGCTGCGCGGCGACGCGGGCACGTTGCAGATAGTGATCCACTTGCTTTTGCATGGAAGCGGCCTGCTCCGCGATCAGCTGGCCCTTGGGACCACCCAGCGCCCGCCCCTCGTTGAGCAGCACGGCCAGCGGCGTCTTCAGCGAGTGCGCGAGGTTGCCGACCTGCGTACGCGACCGCTCGACGATACGCCTGTTGTTCTCGATCAGCGCATTGGTCTCGTTTGCAAGCGGCTCGATCTCAGCCGGGAAACGGCCGTCGAGGCGTTGCGCGGTTCCTTCGCGCACCATGGCAAGCGCATTCCTGACCCGGCGCAACGGCTGCAGGCCGAGCAGGATGGCAATCGCATTGATGGCGATCATGCCGATGCCGAACAGCGACAGATAGGTCAAAAGGCGCTGCTGGAAGGTGGCGATTTCTTGCTCGAGCTCGGTCTGGTTGCCCATGACACGGAAGCGCGCGGCGCGGTTTTTCGCATCGAGGACGAACTCGCTCTCGAACACCTCCAGTTCCTCGCCGTCGATGCCGTCCGCCGAATAGCTGCGCTGGAAGCTGGCATTGAAGGGCACCTCGGCAACGCTTGGCGACGGGATCGCCTTGGTCATCGACGACGAATGGAGATCACCGTGCACGCCTTCCGAGGCAGGCTCGACCGACCAGTACCAGCCGGAATTCGGCTCCGAGAACCTCAGATCGCCAAGGTCGGGAGCGCCGGTCAACTGGCCGCTTTCGGAAACGCCGACCGAGCCGATCAGGTTGAACAGATGCGCCGAGAGCAGGCTGTCGAAACCGCGCTCGCTGGCCTGGCGATAGAGCGTGGTGATCAAGGTGAAGATGACGACCAGAGTGAGGATCGCCCAGACCGTGGAAAAGGCGATGACGCGAAACGCCAGCGAACGCGGCCATGACCGCAGCGACGGCGTGTTCGAGACGGCGGGTTTTGTAGGCAGCGGTTCCGCGTTACGCCTCCGGCTTACGCATGCGGTAGCCCATGCCGCGAACGGTTTCGATCATGTCGATGCCCATCTTCTTGCGAAGCCGTCCGACAAAGACCTCGATCGTGTTTGAATCGCGGTCGAAATCCTGGTCGTAGAGATGCTCGACCAGCTCGGTCCGGGACACCACCTCGCCCATATGGTGCATCAAATAGGCAAGCAGGCGGAATTCATGCGAGGTCAGCTTCAGCGGAACACCATCGACGTCGGCCTTGGAGGCCTTGGTGTCGAGGCGCAGCGGTCCGCAGGTCAGCTCCGACGAGGCATGCCCGGCGGCACGCCGGATCAAGGCCCGCACCCTGGCCAGGATTTCCTCGATGTGGAAAGGTTTGGTGACGTAGTCGTCGGCGCCTGCGTCGATACCGGCAACCTTGTCGCTCCAGCGGTCGCGTGCCGTCAGGATCAGCACCGGCATCTTGCGGCCGCCACGGCGCCAGCGCTCGACCACGCTGATGCCGTCTATCTGCGGCAGGCCGATGTCGAGCACGACGGCATCGTAGGGCTCGGTGTCGCCGAGAAAGTGCCCTTCCTCGCCGTCGAAAGCGCGATCGACGACATAGCCGGCATCGACCAGCGCGTCGCCGATCTGCCGGTTGAGATCCTTGTCATCTTCGACGACGAGTACGCGCATGCGGGAGGCCTGTTGAAGCTGTTCAGATATAGGCCGATTCCGGCAGACTGGGAAACGGCACGGTTCAGTTCAGCGGAACGACGATCTCCGAGCGACGCGGACGCTGCCCTTCTTTGCCCGGAACCAGCACGACGATGACGCAGACCGGCTGGCCGCCGCGTGTCGACTGCGAGGCCTTGGCCAGGGTGCCGCCATTCTGCTCGGCCACCTGCTGGCCGATCGCATAGCAGTCCGAGGCGGCGAGGACGACCGGTTGGGGCTGCTCGGGCACGACAACGGGGATCGCCATCGCCTGCGACGCAAGCAGACCGGCGGCTGAGAGCGCCAGTGCCGCGGTCCGGAAGTGGGAGCAAAGGATGTTCATGGTCAGCGTTCTAACGCGCTGGTGCTGAACGTGATATGAACGGTGAACGCTCGAATGCATGCCCGCCACACCCCTGAAGCGCGAGATTACCGGATTGCCATCTCGCCGCCCGTCTCGCGAAATCGCCAAAGTTTAACCTAGCCCTCCGATCCTTCGCCGACAACCGGCATCATTTGGCGGAGAAGGCAATCGCTTCAGGTGTGCGCCGACTTCGACAATCGATCCGGGACAATCGATCCGGCAACCGAAGGCAGGTTCAGGCGAACCGACCTGAAACAAAAAAACCCGCTCGGCGGCGGGTCGTTGGCGCCAATCAGCACCATAGTGAAATTAGTAGCATAGCTGCCGGCACAAAGCAAGAACAAAATTGCCCGATTCTTACGGAAAGTGCCCGGCGGTCAGCCCTCATCCTCGATCATGGCGCGGAAACGCAGCAGCCCGTGATGGGCCGAAAGGTCCTCGTCGTAGCGGGCTTCGGCGAATTCGAGCTTGAGATAGGCGCGGCGATGTTCGCCAAGCGAGAGTGCCGCATCTCGCAAGCGGGCGCTGACCAGGTCCATGATGTCGAGCGTTTCCTTGCTGGCCTCGGACTTCGACCAGACATGCAGCGTCAGCAACTGCTCGGCGTTGTTCTCCGTGCCCGTAGCCCAGTCGTAAACGCTGGTGCGGCCGAAGGTCATGTGGGGAAACGCAACATTTTCCGGCGCACGGTCGAACAATCTTGCGTCGCCCAGTGCCGCCGATAAATCGGGATCGCCATTCACTGCCTCGAATATGGCCTTCTGCAATTCGACGGGTGGCGCGGTCATTGTCTTTCCCCTCGCCCGTCGCGTCGACCTCCCTGCTGCGTAGCTGCGTTGCATGGCGGCATCCCGGCAAAGCGCGAATCAGCGCGTCTCATACGGATTATGAACCTTCATGATCTCGGGAATAAGCCCTGCTACTGGAACCCGCGACGCCGCGGCCTTTCGCGTCACGGACGCCCTTGAGGGTGACGCGAATTCATTTGGCGTGCAGGGCGTTCGAAGAACGATGCTATGAAGATGTCTGGTTTCCAAACATTCGAGGTCGTTTTCGTGCGCGAGCCATCGCTGCTGCCTGTTTTCGGAAAGCTTGGGGTCAGGGCGCGGCCGGTCGCGATTGCGGCGCCGACCATGTCGATGACCATCAAGAATTTGGTCAACCGCACTCGGGAGCTGCTCTCGGCGCACGGTAGCCTGGCCCTGAAGCTGTTCGTCGTTTTGTGGACGGTGCTTGTCCTGGCGGCAATATTCTTCGTCGCCCAAGCCTGACCGAGCGACATTCATCGATCGGGCGGAAACTAAAGGATGCCAAGATGGCAAACCGCTACGCGCTGCGTATGGGACGTCCTCACAGCTGGACCGTCTTCTACGTCTTCACCGGCCAGCCTGTCGAGCTCAAGCAGCAATCCATGGTCGGCATGAACACGTGCGATGCGCACGCGATGGTCGATCGGCTGAACAGTCGTGACATCGCGGCGGGCGAAGGCGGATCGGAAGCCCCGAGAAAGCGTCTTGTGGACGGATCGCGACGGATCTAGCGAAAATCGGCCGCAGTCAGCACATATATGCTCCTGCGGGTGCGGGCATAGGCATTCCTGGCGACATCGTGGATCGAGGTGGAAGCCGTGTCGAAGGCCGCCAGATAGGTAGCTTCCGAGGCCGCCGTTCCCGGCTGCACTTTGGAGATGGCATCGGTTGCGACAGAGAAGGAAATCTGGAACATGCCGTCATGGCCGACGAAGCGGATGCGTTTGCTTGCCTCGTCGTAGCTGCGGCTGGGATTGGGAAATGTCAGGCTCATGATTTGGCCTCCCTCGATACGGATACGGCCTGCTTGACTGTCCGCGGCGCCCGCTTCCTCTTTGGGGCGACCGGATTCAGAGCTGCCGCCGCGCGATCCGCCTCTTCCTTGGCCAGTCGCAATTCCCTCAATCTTGCCGTTTTGATAGCCCTGGCCTTGGCCTCCGAGAGATATTCGGCAGTTGCTTTGTTCCGCTCCGCCGTTTTCTTTTGATTTTCCATGAAGCGAGCCTGAGCTTTTTCCATGATGTTCTGATTGCCTTCGGCCATCGGTAAAATCTCCCTTGCAGCGAAAGTCGTGAGTGTGAACTTCACCATAAAATAGGTGTTCAAAGACAGAAATTCAATTTCATTAATATTCGGCAATGCCCGAACACCAAGGGATAGCCAGGCAAAATAATTCATTCAATATTTGACATACCCCATGAATATTTTTTGGCACTCCTATCAATCGAGTGCCAAGGCGCCTATAGAGAGGGGCGGCCGCCTAAGCCGGCCCCAGAAAGAGTCCCCATGAAATTCCGGCCACTCCACGATCGCGTCGTCATTCGGCGCGCCGAAAGCGACACCAAATCCAAGGGCGGCATCATCATCCCCGACAATGCCAAGGAAAAACCGCAGGAAGGCGAAGTGATCGCCGTCGGGCCGGGCGCGCGGGACGAAAGCGGCGTGCTGATGGCGCTCGACGTCAAGGCCGGCGACCTCATCCTGTTCGGCAAATGGTCCGGCACCGAGGTCAAGATAGACGGCGAGGACCTTGTGATCATGAAGGAGGCCGACATCATGGGCATCATCGACAAGAGCGAGATGGGTATCATCGACAAGAGCGTGGCTACCAAGAAGGCCGCCTGATTGGAATGCCGCGCGCCCTGCCGGGCGCGCAAAGGATGCTCCAAGCTTTGATTCAGGCGCGCTGCAAGCGTCTTGCCACAACCAACCGAACTGGAAAAAATCATGTCTGCCAAAGAAATCAAATTTTCCACCGACGCGCGTGACCGCATGCTGCGCGGTGTCGAAATCCTCAACAACGCCGTCAAGGTGACGCTCGGCCCTAAGGGCCGCAACGTCATCATCGACAAGGCCTATGGCGCGCCGCGCATCACCAAGGACGGGGTGACGGTGGCCAAGGAAATCGAACTTTCCGACAAGTTCGAGAACATGGGCGCACAGATGGTGCGCGAAGTGGCTTCGAAGACCAACGACCTCGCCGGCGACGGCACCACCACCGCCACGGTGCTTGCCGCTTCCATCCTGCGCGAGGGCGCCAAATTCGTTGCCGCCGGCATGAACCCGATGGACCTCAAGCGCGGCATCGACCTTGCCGTCACCGCCGTCGTCAAGGAAATCCAGGCTCGAGCCAAGAAGGTCAAGTCCTCAGGCGAGATCGCGCAGGTCGGCACCATTGCCGCCAATGGCGACACCAGCGTCGGTGCCATGATCGCCAAGGCGATGGACAAGGTCGGCAATGACGGCGTCATCACCGTTGAGGAGGCCAAGACCGCCGAAACCGAACTCGACGTCGTCGAAGGCATGCAGTTCGATCGCGGCTATCTCTCGCCCTATTTCGTCACCAATGCCGAGAAGATGCGCGCCGAGCTGGAGGACCCTTACGTGCTCATCCACGAAAAGAAGCTCGGCAATCTGCAGGCGCTGCTGCCCATCCTCGAAGCCGTGGTGCAAAGCGGCAGGCCGCTGTTGATCATCTCCGAGGACGTCGAGGGCGAAGCGCTGGCGACGCTGGTCGTCAACAAGCTGCGCGGCGGCCTCAAGGTCGCGGCCGTCAAGGCGCCTGGCTTCGGTGACCGCCGCAAGGCGATGCTGGAAGACATCGCCGTGCTCACTGCCGGACAGATGATTTCCGAGGATCTCGGCATCAAGCTGGAGAACATCACCATAGACATGCTCGGCCGCGCCAAGCGCGTGCTGATCGAGAAGGACACCACCACGATCATCGACGGCGCCGGCGAGAAGGCCACCATCCAGGCGCGCGTCCAGCAGATCAAGGGGCAGATCGAGGAAACCACTTCCGACTACGACAAGGAGAAGCTGCAGGAACGTCTCGCCAAGCTGGCGGGCGGCGTTGCCGTCATCCGCGTCGGCGGCGCCACCGAATCCGAGGTCAAGGAAAAGAAGGACCGCATCGACGATGCGCTGAACGCCACCCGCGCGGCCGTCGAGGAAGGCATCGTTCCCGGCGGCGGCGTCGCGTTGCTGCGCGCCAAGGCTGTGCTGAACGGGCTGACCGGAGCCAATGCCGATGTAACGGCGGGCATTTCGATCGTGTCGAGAGCGCTCGAAGCGCCGATCCGGCAGATCGCCGAGAATTCCGGCGTCGAAGGTTCGATTGTCGTCGGCAAACTCGCCGACAGCAAGGACCACAATCAGGGCTTCGATGCCCAGAACGAGGTCTATGTCGACATGATCAAGGCCGGCATCGTCGACCCCGCGAAGGTGGTGCGGACGGCGCTGCAGGACGCGGGCTCGATTGCGGCGCTACTGATCACTGCTGAGGCCATGATCACAGACGTTTCAGCCAAGGAAGCCGCTGCTTCGCCCGGCGGCATGGGCTATTGACCAGCCGCTGCCGGAAACAAGCCTGAAAGACAGCCGCCGGGGGATATTCCCCGGCGCGCGCCATCGGCAAGGAGATCGATCCATGATCGCATTCGTCCCGAAGCCAAATGCAGCCACGAAGACCAAAGTGGCAGAGGAAAGCCGCTTCGATCGCATTCGCAGGCTTGCCGACAAGCACAGGAAAGCCGACGCCGGCACGATAGGCCGCGACCCGAAAAAGATCGCGGACAAGCGTCCCATGTGACGATTGCCAATCCTCGGCACCCCGCGCAAGCGCGGCACCAGACCCTTATCGCGTCTCGTCGCTGATCAGCGCCAGCTGAATGCGATTCTTGCCCGAACGCACAAGCGCCGTCAGTGCCTGCATGGTGCGGTCAAGCTTATCTCCGAGCGGCGGCAACTGGGGCCGCTACTTGGCGGCGTCATCGTACCGTTGGTTCTGCGCCATGAGGTGGCGGACCACGAAGTGAAGGAAAGCCTGATCGTTCAATCCAGGCTCGACTGGACCATCGTGCGGCCGCCCAAGTTGAGCAATGGAGCGGCAACGGGCGAATTCCGCCACGGCAACGGCATCCGGTCGGCGTCGCTGCTGCCGACGCTGGCGCGTGCCGACGTGGCGGCCTTCATGCTCGCCCAACTCGACGGCACCACCTACTCGCGCAGGGTAGCCAACATCCTGCGCTGACGCCTCGCAGGAGCCGTCTTCCCCTCGACGAACCGTCCGCTATATCTTCATCGTCCTTACCTTCATCGCCCTTGTAGGCAGCACCAAAATGGACGAATAGTCTTGAAAGGTGCGCCGCCGTGAAATTGCCGGCATGCGGTTTCTCAGTCGGCGGCATCGCCGCAGCCGGATCCTGGAATGGCTAGTCCTTTGGAACCACGCAAGAGAAGAGGTCCGATCGCCGCAAGGCTGCTGGCGGTGGATGCGTGGATCGATTCCTCGGTCTACGAAATCGGCTTCAGGGCGCGTCAGTTCTGGGAAGCGGCGACCATCTTCTCGCGGCGTTTCCGCGTCGGCGGCTGGCGCCGCGGCATGATTGAACTGTTGAGTGAAGGATTTACGCTCGGTGCGGGCGGCATCGTTGTGCTTTTGGCGCTGGCCTTGCCGGCCTTTCAGATAACCGCCGGCGACTGGCGCACGCAGGGCGATTTCGCCGTCACCTTCCTCGACCGCTACGGCAACGAGATCGGCCAGCGCGGCATCATCCAGCGCGATTCGGTGCCGGTCGACGAGATGCCCGACCATGTCATCAAGGCGGTGCTGGCCACCGAGGACCGGCGCTTCTTCGACCATTACGGCATCGACGTGCTTGGCCTGTCGCGGGCCATATTCGAGAACGTGCGGGCGAATTCCGTCGTCCAGGGCGGCTCGAGCATCACCCAGCAGCTGGCCAAGAACCTGTTCTTGACCAATGAGCGGACATTCGAGCGCAAGATCAAGGAAGCCTTCCTGTCGCTATGGCTCGAAGCCAATCTGTCGAAGAAGGAAATCCTGCAGCTTTACCTCGACCGCGCCTATATGGGCGGCGGCACCTTCGGCATCGAGGCGGCGGCAGATTTCTATTTCGGCAAGAGCGTCAAGGACCTGAACCTTGCCGAGGCGGCGATGCTGGCCGGCCTGTTCAAGGCACCGACCAAATATGCGCCGCACATAAACCTGCCCGCCGCCCGGGCGCGCGCCAATGTCGTGCTGTCCAACCTGGTCGATTCCGGCTTCATGACCGAAGGCCAGGTGCTGCAGGCAAGATTACACCCGGCCGAAATCGTTGATCGCGGCGAGCAGAAAAGCCCCGACTATTATCTCGATTGGGCCTTCGAAGAGGTCAAGAAAATCGCCGCCAAAAGCGGCCAGCACTCGCTCGTCGCCCACACCACCTTCGACGCCAACATCCAGAAGGCGGCCGAAGAATCGATGGAATTCCACCTCCGCCAGTTCGGCAAGGAATACAACGTCACCGAGGGCGCGATCGTCGTCATCGAGACCAACGGCGCGGTCAGGGCGATCGTCGGCGGCCGCGACTACGGCGCCAGCCAGTTCAACCGCGCCACCAAGGCGCTTCGCCAAACCGGCTCCTCTTTCAAACCCTATGTCTATGCAACGGCGATGGAGCATGGCTTCACGCCGGATTCGGTGGTTTCCGGCGGACCGATCTCCTGGGGCAGTTGGTCGCCCCACAATTACAATGGCGGGTCGGCCGGCAACGTCACGCTGATCACGGCGATGGCCAAATCGATCAACACCGTGCCCGTGCGGCTGGCCAAGGATTATCTCGGCATCAAGCCGATCAAGGCGATGGCCAAGGCAATGGGCGTCGAGTCGCCGCTGGAATCACACAAGACCATGGTGCTCGGCACATCGGGCATGACCGTGATGGACCAAGCGACGGGCTACAGCGTGTTCGCCCAGAACGGCTTTGCCGGAACCCGGCATGGCGTCAGCCAACTCTTCACCCGCACCGGCGAGGTGGTCTACGACTTCGCCAAGGATGCGCCGCCGCCGCATCGGGTGCTGTCGGAGCAGGCGCTCAAATACATGAACACCATGCTGGCAGCGGTTCCGATGATCGGCACGGCGCGGCGCGCGGCCCTTCCAAACATCGTTATCGCCGGCAAGACCGGCACGACCCAGTCCTATCGTGATGCGTGGTTTGTCGGCTTTACCGGCAACTACACGGCCGCCGTCTGGCTTGGCAATGACGACTTCACCGCGACCAACAAGATGACCGGCGGCACGCTGCCGGCCATGGTGTGGCAGCGCCTGATGCTCTATGCGCACCAGAATATCGACCTCAGACCGATCCCTGGCCTCGATCACCCCTTCGTCGATGCCGAAATCGCTGCCAAGGCCGAGGAAGCGGAAAAGAAGAGCGCCGAACAGGCAGCAGCCGATGCCGCCGCCGAGCGTCCGCCGGTGCTGTCCAGCCGGACCACCCAGACCCTGAAGGAACTCACCAAGCTGTTCCAGGCGGCACCCGTGCTCGACGCGCCCGCTGCACCGGAGACCCTCTCGGCGCTCTGAGCGGTCAATTCCACAGGGCCGCTTGCCACAAGCCCCCGCACCGCGATATCCCGAGCGACAGTCTTTCAGTCCCCGGCCTTCGGTTCCCCGGCTCCTCATGCTCAAGAATGCCTTCCTGACACTGCTTTCGCTTGCCATCGCCGTCGTCGGCGGTGGCGGCAGCGTCTGGTATGCACTGAAGCTGCAGGACGGCGTCGGCGCCATCAGGATCGGCCAATGGACCGCCTTCCCCGATATCGGCACGCCGACGGCGGATCCTTATTCGAAGGCCCGCGTGGCGCGCGAAGGCGTGCTGGCGCTCGGACAGGCGGAAGGACTGTCCTTCATCGCCGAGCGCGATTCCGGCGGCGAGCAACTCAAGCGGCAATGTGCCTACAAGATTACGGGCGGCTTTCCCACGGCCCGGTTCTGGACCCTCTATGCCGCAGATCGGTCGCTTGGCGTGATCGAGACCGGCAAGCCGAGGCTGGCTGCGCTGCAGTCCTATCAAGTGCTGCGCGAGGCCGACAATTCGGTGATCATTTCCGTCGGCAGCCGCCCGGCGCCCGACAACTGGCTGCTGACCAGCGGCGCCGGCGGGATGTACTTCGTGCTCACGTTCTATGACACGCCGATCGCCAGCAGCACCGGCCTCTCGGACGTCACGCTGCCGCAGATCCAGAAGGTCGGCTGCAATGCGTAGCCTGCTGCATGCCGTGCTGCTCGGCCTGCTTGGCGGCGGCATCGTGCACATCATCGTGCTGCTGCTCGTCCCCGAGTTTTCCGAACGCGACGCCTGGTCGCGATTGGCCATGGCTTCGGATCTCTACAAGATGACCAGGCTCGACGCGGAAGCCGGCGGCGCGCCGGTGGTGAAATCGGTCGATCCGCTGTTTTATGCGGCGGCTTGCCGCTTCGACCTTGCCGAGGGGATGGTGCGGGTCAAGGCGCCGGGAAAGGTGCCGTTCTGGTCGATATCGGTCTATGACCGCGGCGGCCACAACATCTACTCGTTCAACGACCGCAGCGCGACCGCAGGCGTGCTCGACACCGTGGTGCTGACGCCGGCGCAGATGATCGAGGTCCGCAAGAATCTTCCCGCGGAACTGCAAGGGGCGATCTTCGTCGAAGCGCCGATAGCGGAAGGCATGTTCGTCATCCGCTCGTTCGTGCCCGACGACAGCTGGAAGCCGATCGTCTCGCGGTTTCTCGAACAGAGTTCCTGCGAACTGCAGGATTTTTAAACCGCTTCCGATGCTCAGTGATGCGGTACCGGCAATGTCCCCGAAGGTCCCGGCTTATCGGGGCCGACCGGCCGCGTCTCGCCGGTCAGCGGCCGCTGCTCGTAGCGGACCCCGGGAAAGATGATCACCGCCGCCGGCGTTCCCGCGGTTTGTTGTGCTCGATTGGTTGCCGCCGGTCGCGGCACGAAAGACAGTACCATGCCCATGGTTCGCGTATTCCTCTCGGTTGCCCCGGAGCACAACGCAACGCCTCCATAGTCGATTAAGGAGACAGTAGGTTAACGGAGCGCTAACGGATCGCCGCTAAATTGATCTTTGTTCTTGGGAAACGCGAAACCGGTACAGCCCGGCAGAGCGCAGTCCAGATCGTGTCGAGTGTCGGGCGTATCCTTCGTGTCAGCTTCGGATTTCAGGCAAATCGCAGCAGGAGCTGAATCGGGAAAGGCCGAGAGGCTGTTCCGCGCCGCGGTGTCGGCGTTCTGTTCGCTCACCCGACCTTCACGCCGCGAGATCGCGCAGCTCGAAGACCTGACGCTGCCGCTTTTCGACAATGTCTCGGTCGAATCGCGCCGCTACGTCGCGGCAGCCCTTTCCGAATGCGAATATGCACCCGCCGCGCTGGTGCGGCGGCTTTGCCAGGAGCGGGTCGATATCGCCGCTCCGCTGCTCATCCGCTCGCGTGCCCTCAGCGACGTCGACCTGATCGCGCTGATCGGGCGCCACGGGCTGCCGCATGCCCGTGCCATTGCCCGCCGCAAGGATCTCAATCAAACGATCGCGGATCTCATCAAAGTGCTCGAAAGGCCGACGCTGGTGCGGTCGCAACAGCAGCCGGAAACAACCGCCAAAGCCGCGTCCGAAAACGCCGAAGTGGTTGCGAGCGATGCCAACAGGCAAGAGGCTTCCGATGCCGCCGAAACAGTACGCCGCCGGTTGCGATCCATGATGCGCGCCGAGAGCGGCACCGCTATCGGTCCGTTCGTCGAGCCGCAAACCTATGTCAAGCTGCGCGAGACCGCGCTGACCGGCAATGCGGCATTCTTCCAGACAGCGCTCGCCGATGCGCTCGAAGTCGATTTTTCAACGGCGCGGACGCTCACCACGAGCCAAAATTACACACCGCTGCTGGCCGCCTTGCGCGCGCTCGACCTTAGCGAAGACAAGGCGTTCCTGATCACGGCCGCCATCTATCCGACCGAGTTCCCGCACCCGCAGGCGATCCGCATCTTCCTCGACCGCTACCGCCTGCTACACCGCGACGCGGCGTTGGACAGGCTCCGCGGCTGGAAGGCCGACACCGTGTCGAAAATCGTTCGCAAGCCCGGGCGCGTCGCCGCAAACGCGGACCTGCGCAAGCCGAACAGCGCCGATGTTGCCGCTGTCTCAAAGGCGCGTCGCGTCTGAAAAGTTACGGCGACTTGACCGAGATAAGCTCCTCGACGGGAATGGCGCCCGCCTCGACCTCGACCACCCAGATATCAGGATCGAATTTCTTCTCGCGCTCCAGCCGCGCGTCGAAGATGGCAGCATCGCCGCCTTCGCCGAGACGGGTGAAAAAACGGTCGTCCGGCCTGGCCGAATCGTAGCTCGTCTGCGGCGCCGGCCCGAATAGCGCCATCTCCCCCAGCCTGCCACGCGCCAGCACGAAAACCGCGCCGGCTTCCGTGGCGCCGCGCTTGACCACGGCGGCAAAGCCGCCGGCGCTGAAAACCCGACGCAACAGCGCCGATACCCACAGATCGGTGGTTACCCGCATGGAGAATTCCTGGCCATGCGGCGGTCCTTACAGCATTGGCCGGAAGACTGTAACCGGTCTTTGCCGAGCGACCGGCGTGCGGCCGTCACGACCCTCAGTTGGTCAGGCCGATCTCGCGCATCTTGACGTAGACGATCTCGTCGGGCTCGCCGGTCTCGGGCAGGCCGAAAAGCGCCTGGAATTCCTTGATCGCGGCCTTGGTGCGTGCGCCGACGACGCCGTCCAATTGCATGTCGTCATTGCCGAAAGCTTTCAGTCCGGCCTGGATCTTGACGATGCGGGGATCAGGTGCCGCCGCATTTGCCGGTGCGGACGCTGGAATGGCGGCTGGAACAGCGGCCGTTTCGACCGGCCGCGGCACGGGATGCGGCACAACGGCCGCGGTCGTCGGCGTGGCACCCAGTTGATCCAGCAGAGTGCTGTCGATCTCGCCGGAGGCATTCAATCCGACCTTCTGCTGATAGGCCTGGATGGCCTTGCGCGTATTCGGTCCGGGAATGCCGTCGACGGTGCCGGAATAGAAATCGAGATCCTTCAATATGCCCTGGACCTGCTCGACGACCGGGTCGCTCTTGATCGGCGCAGCCGCCGGACGCACGATGTTGATGGTGGTTTCGGGCTCGTCGCTGTCCGCCCGGGGAAAGCGCTCGATGCTCCTGGTGAGGAAAAACGCGCCGGCGTGCGGAAAGGGCTGGTACCAAAGAGCGTTCGCCGAGACGTAGAACAGCGTCACCAGGAATGCGGTGGAGCCGCCGACCACAACTGGATTGCGCGAGATCAGGCTGCCCAGAGCCATCGCTCCGTGCTCGAAGGCATTGCCGCGGCGTTTGACCGCCTTAGGCTGTTTTGCGGAGCGACCCATTGCTCTCCCCTTTGCCACCGTCCGCTCTGGCTTTGGCCGCGGACATCGGCACCACGCCGGTCTTCTCCGCCGAGTGGCCCGTCGGGCCGTTCACGGGAAGGCTGATCGTTACCGTGGTGCCCTCGCCCGGCATGCTTTCGATCGACATGGTGCCGTCGTGCAGCGCCACCAGCCCCTTCACCAGCGAAAGCCCGAGCCCGGTGCCTTCGAACCGGCGGGTATAGTCGTTCTGTATCTGCATGAACGGCTTGCCGAGATTGGCAAAATCTTCCTCGGCGATGCCAATGCCGGTGTCCCGGACCCAGAAATGCAGCCGCGAGCCGATCCGCTTGGCGCCGATCACGACGTTGCCGCCTTCGGGTGTGAACTTGATCGCGTTGGAGACGAGATTGATCAGGATCTGCTGCACGGCGCGCCGGTCGGCATTTATTTCGCCTGCGTCCGGCGCGATCTGGGCCTGCAGATCAATGGCTTTTGCCTCGGCTTGCAGGCGCATCATCGACTGGCACATCTCGACCGCTTCGTGGAAGCGGAACGGTTCCGGTTCGGTCGCATAGGCGCCCGATTCGATCCGCGACACGTCGAGTATCGAGGTGACGACGGCGAGCAGGTGCTGGCCCGAATCCCTTACCAAGCCGACATATTCCTTCTGGCGCGGATCCTTGAAGCTGCCGAACATCTCGTGCAGCAGCATATCGGAAAAGCCGATGATGGCATTGAGCGGAGTGCGCAGCTCGTGGCTGACGACGGCAAGGAAGCGTCCCTTCGCCACCTCGGCCGAGGCAGCCGCTTCATTGGCGGCGGCAAGCTCCTGGCGCAGTCCGGCCAGTTCATCATTCTCGCGCAGAACGAGCGTGAAGACAGTGTCTTGCCCCGGCGCGCGCATCATCTCGAGCGAGAACGGCCGGTAATTGTCGGCCGTCACGCCGCTGTTCTGCGGCAGCCGGACGCGAAGGTCGAGCCGGCGCGACAGGGCGCCATCGCGCATATCGGCCAGCGCGCTGAGATACGGGACGCGGTCGGACAGATGGATGCGATCGAAAAGCCCGGTACCGAAAAGCAGCTCCGGCGGCAGCCTCAGGATCGTGCGCGCCTTGGTCGAGGCGTCCAGAACCTCGCCATGCGCCGCTATTCGCAGCACGACGGCGTCGATCAGGTCTTCGAGCCGGTCGCTGTCGGCAGGATCAAGCTGTGCGTTGGCGGCGCCACGAAGTGGAGCGACACGCGGAAAGAGCGTGAGCGCCCAGGCCAGTGGTACCAGCCAGTGCCATGCGGCGATTTCGGTCTGGCCGAGCGGCAAGACGGAACCGGCGAAAGGCTGCAGCAAGACTGCGACAAGGGCCGATATGGCGCCCCAGATCACGGCACGGCGCGACTGGCCGATCCACCAGGCTTCAAACGGCAGCGCCACCGCAAGCACGGCAACCGGCGAGGCCACACCGCCGGCGGCAGCGATAAGGGCACCCAGGGCAACACTGCCCACGACCAAGGCTAGTTGGCCGGCCAGGGTGATCTTACCCGATGCAGCCATCAGCAGGGCGGCGAACCAGCAAAGGCCGAACGCGGCAAAGATCGCAGCCACAGTCACGGCCGCGCCCATGCCCGACGTGACCAGCGTCACGGCTGCACCTGCGCTGAAGAAAGGAGCCGCCAGCATGACGCCAATGAACCGGCTGTGGCGGCGGCGGTCATCCTGGCCGAGGACGGACGGATGAACCATCCGTTCGCAACCGGCGGCTATCGCGCCCGGCAACTCGGCGTATCTGGCCTTGATCGCACTCAACTCAACGCACCCGGTCGTGAACGGCCCTGCTTTGCAGGTGGCTTTTGTCGATCCGAAACTCGCATCCAGCGTTTAAGGAATGGATAAGGCTGGGCCGATCGTCCCCCGGCCGGCTGCAAATATCGGGATACCGGCGGCGAAAAACCGGCGCAATTGCCGCCATAGTAAACGGAGCGTTATCCGGACCGCCCTCGCCTGGATTTGCGGCCGAGGGCATCAAGATGTCGCCGATTCAAAAAACGAGGAGGAAAAACAATAGGTTCGATGGTTACCGTTTGCTGAATAAAATCTAAGTCGTTCGAGGCAAATGAATTTCAAAACGCTTCGTTTCGAATCTGCCTAAAATTTGAGGAAAACTGTTGCTTTCGGGACAAGCCGTCCTTTGCGCGTCTATGCCAATATCGCGGTACAAGGGTTGTGCGGTTCGGATGCATGACCGTCATAAAGGACAGACAGATGGGCTTTCTGATAAGAGCGGCTTTCTGGTTTTCGCTGGTGCTTCTGGCGCTGCCGCTGGGTGTCGGCTCCGATGATGCGGGCCGTGAAAGCGTCGGGCCGCTCCAGGCGCTGTTTGCCGCGCGCGAAGCCGTCGGCGACATCGCCGGCATCTGCGAGCGCAAGCCGGACGTCTGCGAGACCGGCAAATCGGCAATGCACACCATCACCGCCCGGGCAAAGGAGACCGCCAAGATCGCGGCCGCCATGCTGGACGACAAGGCCGCTGAACCCGATACGGTGACGACCACCGGCAGCGTGCCCGAGGAAATCGTCTTGCCGGCGAAAGTCGATTTGCCGGCGAAAGTGCACTTGCCGGCAAAGAACTGAGACTGTTTCGGCCGAATCCATCGCTAAACCGCAGGGCGCCCCGCTCTCGGCGCCTGCGGCGTTTCTCCTCTTTTTCCGTGACGCGGCCGCGCCGGATGACTATATCCGGGGAAATGACCACGACGATCCAGACCATCCGCGACGACTTTTCCCTGCTCGACGAGTGGGAAGACCGCTATCGCTATGTGATTGAACTGGGTGAAGCGCTGCCGCCATTTCCCGACGAGCAACGCATACAAGCCAACAAGGTGCCCGGCTGCGTCAGCCAGGTCTGGCTGACCACCGAGCAAGGCGAGGGTGCCAATCCCGTTATCACCTTCAAGGGCGATTCCGACGCCCATATCGTGCGCGGCCTGGTTGCCATCATGCTGGCGCTGTTTTCGGGACGGCCCGCCAGCGAAATCCAGAGGACCGACGCAGAGGCAACGCTAAAGGCACTCGGACTTGACGAGCACCTGTCGCCGCAGCGCGCCAATGGTCTTCGCTCGATGGTCAAGCGTATCAAGCGTGACGCCGAGGCAGCGCTGAAGCAGACCGCCTGACCGGACGGCAATTACCGGCAGTATGAAGAACTGGCGGCCCGAGCTTGGTCTCCCCACAATACAAAACGGCGCCCGAAGGCGCCGCTTGAGTGTCAAACCGGAAGAGCCGCTTGTCAGCGTCCCTTGCGCTTGCGACCGAGACCCATCTTCTTGGCGAGCTGCGAACGGGCGGCCGCATAATTGGGCGCAACCATCGGATAGCTCGGGTCCAGGTTCCACTTTTCGCGATACTGGTCGGGCGTCAGATCATAGTGGGTCATCAAGTGACGCTTGAGCGACTTGAACTTCTTGCCGTCTTCGAGACAGATGATGTAGTCGTCATGCACCGAACGCTTCGGATTTACCGCCGGCTTCTGCTTGTCGGCAGGCGGCTGCTCGGCGGCCCCGCCGACGCGCCCGAGAGCGGCATGGACATCGGCGATGAGGTTCGGCAATTCGCCGACCGGCACGGGATTGTTGCTGACATAGGCGGCCACCACATCGGCGGTGAGCTCGATCAGCGCGTCACTGTTTCTGGAAGGTGTTTCGGTAATATCCATGGCGTTCAGGCCCCAACGAGAATTGTTTCTGTTTGCGCCCGTTTCGATAGTTGGGCATCGCGCGAACTTGTGCAGGAAAAAGCCTCCGCGATTCGCGTCGCGGCATCTTAATGGGCCTGAGCGTCAAGTAAGTCAATTCGCTTCTTGCGCTCTATTCAGCGATACAAGTCAAATCTTTCATATTCAGCTTCACTCTTTCGTGCAGAGTGTAACTTTGCCGTTTTTTCTGGTCAGACCAGCATCGACTGACGCCGCGGCAAGCAGCCATTACACAGACGGCAGCAGGTAAATAGAGCTCAATGCTTGATCCTGCCGGCAGCATTACAGCCTGGCCGATCGGCGGATTCAGTAAAATCATAGGTTGCGAAGCGTTACTGTTGCTCGTGAGCCGTCGGCCGGAGCGGCGTGCTGCGTCACTGAAACGGGGTGATGTATTTTCCGTAGACCCAGCCGGTGACGAACTGGCCGCTCTGTGCCGGATCGTGCCAGACTTCGCACCAGCGATGGCGGATCTTCTGTTTCTGCTGCCAGTAGGTTTGGCTGGTCATGTCGAGCAGGTTTATCCCACCGGTGCATTTGCCGGTCATCTGCAGAACCGTCCCGTTGGGATAGGCGGCCTGCTTCTGCGAAGTTCCTGAAGGATATTTGCGCACATTGAGCGTGTCGCCGAACGGCACATTGGCCACTTGCCAAGCCGCAAAGGCAGTTGCATGAGATTGACCGGCATTGGCCAGGGTCATCGCAGCGACGGCGAGGGCCGCGGCAGTCCGAGAAAAAATATTCATTGTCCTCTCCTCCAGCCCGTCCTCTTGAGCCACCACGACAATAGATCGTAGCCCTTGAACCCGCGCTGATCGGCGTGTTCATTCGCCATTCAAGTAACTTCCACAGCGAGACGCAATGACCAGAACTCCAGTGTTTCCGACCGCCACCCCGCCACAGCCGGAGAAGCGGCCGATCTTCGACACGCATCACGGCATGACGCGGACGGACGACTATGCCTGGCTGAGGGCCGTGAATTGGCAAGAGATGTTCAGGGATCCGTCCCTGCTCGACGGCGAGATCCGCGCCCACCTTGAAGCCGAGAACGCTTATCAGGCGGCGCTGATGGCCGATACAGCCCGGCTGCAGAAGCAGCTTTTCGCGGAAATGAAGGGACGTATCAAGGAAGACGATTCTTCCGTGCCGATGAAGGACGGGCCCTACGCCTACGGCTCCTCCTTCAAGCTTGGCGGCCAGCAGCCGCGTTATTTCCGTACCTCGCGCGACGGCGGCGACAAGCAGATCTTGCTCGACGGCGATGCCGAGGCCGAGGGCAAGCCCTATTTCCGCCTGGGCGGCGTCGATCATTCGGACGACCACCACAAACTGCTCTGGGCCTTCGACGACAAGGGTTCCGAATTCTACACGCTGCGCGTCCGCGATCTCGCCGGCGGCAACGATCTGGCGGACAGGGTCCCGGACACCGGCGGCGGCGGTGTGTGGGATGCCGGTAATGACGGTTTTTTCTACACCCGCCTCGACCCCAACCACCGTCCCTCCAAAGTGCTGTTCCATGCGCTTGGCGATGGTCCTGAAAACGACCGGCTGATCTATGAGGAAACCGATCCGGGCTTCTTCATGGATGTCGGCGGCACACGCTCCAACGAGTGGATCATGATCGGAATCAACGACCATGAGACGTCGGAATACCGCATCATGATCGCCAACGACCCGTTCGTAGAGCCGAAGCTGGTTGCAGCGCGCGAAACCGGCTTGCAGTACGACCTCGAGGAAGGCGGCGACGTCTTCTTCATCCTCACCAATGCCGACGGCGCCAAGGACTTCAAGATCATGACGGCGCCGGCCGATGATCCGGTGCGCGCCAACTGGCAGGAACTGGTGCCGCACGAAGCGGGCCGCCTGATCCTTTCGGTAATCGGCTTCAAGGACCACATGGTCCGGCTGGAGCGCAAGGAAGGCCTGCCACGCATCGTCGTGCGCGATCGCAAGAGCGGCGAAGAGCACCTGACCTCCTTCGACGAGGAAGCCTTCTCGCTCGGCCTGTCCGGCTCCTACGAATACGACACCGAAATCATGCGCTTTTCCTATTCGTCGATGACGACCCCGGCGCAGGTCTTCGATTACAACATGCGCACCCGCGAGCGCGTGCTGCTCAAGACCCAGGAAGTGCCGTCCGGCCATGACCCGGAGCACTATGTCACGCGCCGGCTGATGGCGCCTGCCGCCGACGGCGAACTGGTGCCGATCTCGCTCCTCCATCACCGCGACACGCCGCTCGACGGGTCGGCGCCTTGCCTGCTTTACGGCTACGGCTCTTACGGCATAGCCGTGCCGTCCGCGTTCAACACCAATTTGTTTTCGCTGGTCGACCGCGGCTTTGTCTACGCGATTGCCCATGTCCGCGGCGGCAAGGACAAGGGTTATGGCTGGTACGACGACGGCAAGCGGGCGAACAAGATGAATACGTTCACCGATTTTGTCGCTGCCGCCCACCACCTCGTCGCCGAACGCTATACGCAGCATGACCGCATCGTTGCGCAAGGCGGTTCGGCCGGCGGCATGCTGATGGGCGCGGTCGCCAACATGGCGCCGCAATGCTTCGGCGGCATCGTCGCCGAGGTTCCCTTCGTCGACGTGCTCACCACCATGCTCGACGCCAGCTTGCCGCTGACGCCGCCGGAATGGCCGGAATGGGGCAACCCGATCGCCTCGGCGGAGGATTACCGGACCATCGCTGCCTACTCGCCCTACGACAATATCGCCGCACTCGACTATCCGCCGATCCTGGCGCTGGCCGGCCTGACCGACCCGCGTGTCACCTATTGGGAGCCGGCCAAATGGGTGGCGCGGTTGCGCGACCGCAAGAAAGGTGGGAATCCGGTTCTGTTCAAGATCAACATGGATTCAGGCCATGCCGGCGCCTCCGGCCGGTTTTCCAGGCTGGAGGAAATCGCCTTCACCTACGCCTTCGCGCTCAAGGTGACAGGCAAAGCCGAACCAGCCGCGTGAAGTCGGGGGAGAGCGGTCATTGCCTTCCGTTCCAAGACGTGGCTTTCATTCGCGGTGAGAGTTGCGGAGACGCCCACCAATGATCGATCTCACCACATTGATTGCGTATGTCGCGGTTGTGCTTGGCTTTGTCTTCATCCCCGGTCCGGCCACCCTTCTGACCGTGGCGCGGGCTACCAGTTCCGGAACCAGGGTTGGCATCGCGACCGGCGCGGGGATCGCGGCCGGCGACGTGGTTCACACCTTCATGGCGATCGTCGGCATTTCGGCGATCATTGCCACGTCGGCGGCGCTTTTCAGCATCGTGAAATACATCGGCGCAGCCTACCTCATTTATCTCGGCATTCGCGCGATCATCGAGAAAACGCCTGCCTATCCGGCCGCCGGCGCACTTGCGATCCCCGCTGCCAAAGCATTTCGGCAGGCTGTTTTGACCGAGGTTCTCAACCCCAAGACCGCGCTTTTCTTCCTTGCATTTCTTCCGCAGTTCGTGCGGCCTGAAAACGGATCGGTGATGCTTCAACTGGCGACATTGGGCGTGATCTTTGTTCTGTTGGGCCTCATCAGCACGCTGGTTTTCGCCGTGGGTGCGGGCGGCCTCGGTGCATTCCTGCGCCGAAACCCGACGGTGCTGAGATGGCAAGGCAAGGCTGTCGGCGGCATCTATTGCGCCTTGGGCATCCGGCTGGCGCTGCAACAGCGCTAGGACCTCGACAGGCGACGCCGTATGAGGCTTCGGATAATGGGCAGGCACAGCTGATTTTCCGCTCGCAATTGCAAAGGCCGCGCGCTACCCAGTGCGCGGCTTTTCACAGCCGCGCCAACACACAATCACCCAGGGATCTGCCATGTTGCTCGTCGATGTCTATCTCGACAAATCGCCCATCCAGGGCATCGGCGTCTTTGCCAAAAACCACATTGCCCGCGGCACGCTGGTCTGGAAGCTCGACCCGAAATACGACCGGCGCATCGAGGTGGAGACCTACGAGCGGGAAACCGGGCCGGTCAAAACCTATCTCGACCGCTACGCCTATCCGGACCGGCGCGACCCGAATTACATCGTCTTCGAAGCCGACGATGCGCGCTACATGAACCATGCCGACAGCCCGAATTGCGACGTCTCGCAGCCGGAGGAGACCTATGCCTTGCGCGACATTGCGCCCGGCGAGGAAATGACCTGCGACTACAATCACTTCTTCGAAACCGGCTTCGACTTCCTCGGCGACCGCTGACCCAACGGCCCGTCAGCTCGCCGGCTTCTTGTGCGCCGGATAGCCGTTGGGATGCGGCGGCACGGCTTTCAGATAGGCGGCGATCGCCGCGCGGTCCTCCCGGGTCAGCACGGCCATGTTCCGTTGCACGTCGACCATCGCGCCGCCGACCGTATCGAAGTCCGGCGTGAAGCCGGTTTCGAGATAGTTGGCGATGTCGGCCTCCGACCAGTCCGCGATGCCGCCCTCGCCCGACGTGATGTTGGGCACGATGCCGCTGCCTTCCGCGGCCGCGGCGCCTGCCAGCCACTGGCTCTTCCTGGTACCGCCGGTAAGGTCCCGCGGCGTGTGGCATTCGCCGCAATGGCCGGGGCCTTCGACCAAATAGCGGCCGGCCTGCACCGGCTGCGGCGTGCCTTCGGGAAAGGAAACGACCGGCTTGTCGCTCAGATAGAGCAATTTCCACAGACCAAGGCCGCGTCGGACGTTGAAGGGAAACCCCAGCGAATTGGCGGGTGCCTTGCCGGCGACCGCGGGCAAGGTCTTCAGGAACGCATAGAGATCGGCAATGTCGGCCGGCTTCATGCGCGCGTATGAAATATAGGGAAATGCTGGATAAAGATGCTCGCCCGACGGCGACACGCCCTTCAGCATGGCGTTGGCAAAGTCTTCGACCGACCAGGCGCCGATGCCGTCCTTGGTATCCTGCGAGATATTCGGCGGCACGAAGGTGCCGAATGGCGTCTTGAGCTCGAGGCCGCCGACCAGCTGAAGGCGAGCGTCGCCTTGCGAGCCAGGCTTGGCATGACAGGATGTGCAGCCGCCAGCGTAGAAGATGCGCTTGCCCCTGTCAGCGTCACCGGGGCCAAGCTGCGCCAGCGTGGCGGCACCGAGCCTGACCGGAGCCGACAGGAACCAGCCGGCAATCGCGGCGACGCCGCCCAGAACGAGGGCGGCGCCGACGAGTTTCTTCAGCAAGGGCATTGCCCGCTATCAGCCTTTTTTCACCCTGTAGCTTTGATGACAGTTGCCGCAGCCGCCGCCGATGGTGTTGAACTGTGCCTTCAACGCGTCGGCATCCGCAGGTGCCGCGGCGACCGCCGCCTTGACGTCGGCGAGGTACTTGCCTTCAGCCGTCTTGAAGCCGGCCATGTCCTGCCAGATCTTGGGAGACGCCGTGGTGTCGCCGGTGTCGCTGCCCGCCGGGAACAGCGCGTCGACGCCGGCATGGAATTTCTCGGCATTGGCCTGCAGTGCCTGCAACGCCGTCAGCACCGAAGCTGCGTCGTAGGGCGTCTCGCCCTTGACCACTTTCGACAAGCCGGCGGCGATCTTGCCACGTTCCTTCATCAGGGCCTGCCGGTCAGCGACCGGTTCGGCAAATGCCGCCGAACCGGCGAAGGCGAGCATCGAGATGGCGAGGATAAGCTTTCTCATTCACTTGGCTCCATGTTGAAGGCAATTCAGGGTGCGGTCCCACCCCGATGACAAACGGCAAGGATGGCTTAAAAATTCCGACGCTTCGCCTCACGCTTGCGTGAAATTTTTGCAACTGTCGTTCTGATGCTGAAAAAGAAAAGCCCCGGTTCTGCCGGGGCTTTCTGGAACGGATCAGGCCTTTTCGTAGAGTTCGAGCACATAGTCCCAGTTGATGAGACTGTCGACGAAGGCTTCGAGATATTTCGGCCGGGCGTTGCGATAATCGATGTAGTAGGAATGTTCCCAGACATCGACGCCAAGGATCGGCGTCGCGCCATGGACGAGCGGGTTCTCGCCATTCGGCGTCTTCGAGATCGCCAGCTTGCCGTCCTTGACCGAGACCCAGGCCCAGCCCGAACCGAACTGGGTGGTGCCGGCGGCGATGAAGTCGGCCTTGAACTTGTCGTAGCCGCCAAGATCGCTGTCGACCGCTTTTTGCAAGGCGCCCGGCAGCTTGTTGCCGCCGCCGCCCTTCTTCATCCATTTCCAGAAATGGATATGATTGTAGTGCTGGGCGGCATTGTTGAAGAGCCCCGCATTCTTGCCGAAGGACTGTTTGACGGCCTCTTCGACCGACAAATCGCCCAGGCCCGCCTCGGCGGCCAGCTTGTTGCCGTTGTCGACGTAGGCCTTGTGGTGCTTGTCGTGATGATATTCCAGCGTTTCCTTGGACATATAAGGCTGCAAAGCCTCGTAATCATAGGGCAAGGCGGGCAATTCAAAAGCCATCGGTCGTACTCCCTCGTGGAAAAATCCGGTGTCGATACCGGACTAACATAGGACTGGATTGGTCTGGAACAACTCCGGAAACGAAGCGCCGGGCCGCTTTTTAGCGGGTCAGCCGGGCGAAGTCGAATGCGCCCATTCCCAATAGAGTTCGCGCGCCTTCTTGGCCACCGGCCCGGGCTGCAGATTGCGATCCTCGATACGGGTGACCGGCACGACTTTCGAGTGGTTTCCGGTCGAGAAGATTTCGTCCGCCTCCAGGAAATCGCGGATCGACAGCGTCTTTTCCGTCGTCGTGAAACCGTACTCGCCAAGCAGGGCCATGGTGCGCGCGCGAGTGATGCCGGACAGGAAGGTGCCGTTCGGCGCCGGCGTCAGGACATGGCCGTCCTTGACCAGGAAAATATTCGAGGTCCCGGTCTCGGCGACATTGCCCAGCATGTCGAGCACGAGCGCATTGTCGAAGCCGCGCATCTTGGCTTCGAGGATGGCCCGGCCGTTGTTGGGATAAAGGCAGCCGGCCTTGGCGTTAGTCGGCATGGTTTCGATTGTCGGGCGGCGGAACGGCGACACCGTCACCGAAAAACCCACTGGCGAGATCATCGGCGATTCATAGAGGCAAAGGCAGAAACGCGTCGAGGCCGGGTCGGCCGGCACGCCCATATAGCCGCCATGCTCGGCCCAATACATCGGCCTGATGTAGACCGCTGTGTTGCCGTCGAACTTCTTCAGCCCGTCCCAGGTCAGGCCGACGATCTTGTCGGTGCTCATCGTCGGTTTCAGGCCGAGCGCGATCGCCGAGGCGTTCACCCTTGCTGCATGGCGATCGAGGTCGGGAGCGACGCCCTCGAACCAACGGGCGCCGTCGAACACGCTGGTGCCGAGCCACATGGCATGGCTGCGCGGCCCGAGGATGGCGACGTTGCCCTCATACCAGTCGCCGTCGACGAAGGTCCATGTCGCGGATTGCGCCGCAGTCGCCAGTGTCATTGCCAGGTTCCGTTCGATGCTTGTTGCGGCGCATTGGAAGATGCTTTGGCGGCCGCCGTCAACCGGTTTGGCTGAGATTTGTTGAGGCCAGCGGGCTGGCGGACTGCAATCAGCGCTTGCGCCTTGCCTTGCGCAGCCTCAAAACTGTCGCATGCACCATGCAGCTTACGTTTTCGACGCCTATGGCACGCTGTTCGACGTGCACGCGGCCGTGCGCCGTCACGCCGACCAGATCGGGCCGGACGGCCAGTTGCTGTCCGAGATCTGGCGCGCCAAGCAGCTGGAATATTCCTGGGTGCGGACGCTGATGGGGGCCTATGCCGATTTCTGGCAGCTCACCGAGCAGGCACTCGATTTCGCCCTGCGCAAGATTCCGTCCGCCGATGCCGGGCTGAAGGCGAAGTTGCTCGAGGCCTATTGGCGGCTGGACTGCTATCCGGAGGTGCCGGCCGTGCTCAAGGCGCTCAAGGCATCGGGGGCAAGGCTGGCGATCCTGTCCAACGGTTCGCCTGAAATGCTGGAGGCGGCCGTCAAGTCCGCCGCGCTCGACCAGGTCCTGGACGACGTCTTTTCCGTCGACAGCGTCAGGCGCTTCAAGACCGACCCGTCGGTCTACGACATAGTCACCACGGGCTGGCGCCTCTATCCAGGCGCTGTCTCTTTCCAGTCCTCCAACCGCTGGGACGTTGCCGGCGCCACCAAATTCGGCTTCCGGACGGTGTGGATCAACCGCGCCAATCACCCAGAGGAATACCGGGATTTCCCACCGGCCCTGATCCTGCCGTCCCTTGAAGGTCTGGTTGCCGCGGTTTGACACCGGAAACGTTGCGTCGGCGCAACAGTGGCGATCCAGTCACAGCTTTGCCTTTGTTTGTCCACCCTGCGGCCAGAATTGGAACCGCCTATCGCGCCGAGCATTGCTCGAGCACCTGCGCACAACCGGACGCATTCATGCTTTGTTGCGATTTGAGACTTAAAAAAGGCAATCATGTTCACACCTCCATCGTCCTCTCTGCGCCTTAGCCGTCGCGGTTTCCTCAACGCCGCAGCCCTTGGCGCCGCCTCGGTCGCGGTCTCCAGTTGCACCACGCTGTCGCAACAGCCGGTCGAGCCACCGCCGCCGACCTATGTCGAGCCGGCGCTCGGCGACTATATGACGATGTATGGGCCGATGTCTGATGGCGGCTTCGAGCTGCCGGCCATACCGGTCGACAAAATCGACCCGCAGTTCCTGCGCCAGATCGTGGACGATCCGACCGGGCAGCAGCCGGGCACCATCGTCGTCGACACCACCAATCACTTCCTCTACTTGGTGCGCCCGGGCGGCCAGGCTATCCGCTACGGCGTCGGCCTCGGCCGCGCCGGCTTCGAATGGTCGGGCGATGCCGTGGTCCAATGGAAGCAGAAATGGCCGAAATGGACGCCGCCGGATGAAATGATCTCCCGGCAGCCGGAGTTGAAGCCGTACAGCGCCGATAATGGCGGCATGCCCGGCGGGCTCAAGAACCCGCTTGGCGCGCGGGCGCTCTATCTCTTCCAGGGCAACCAGGACACGCTCTACCGCTTGCACGGTTCGCCGGAATGGCGGTCGATCGGCAAGTCGGTGTCATCGGGCTGTGTTCGCCTGATGAACCAGGACATTATCGATCTCTACGACCGTGTGCCGAACAAGACCCCGGTCGTGGTGACGGCCGATATCGGCCAGCCGATGGTGGCGACCGCAAACCGCAAAGCCATTCCGATCGACGCCGGCGTGCCGGAAGGATCGATCCTGCTCGGCCCGATAAAATCGATCACAAACTCGATCTTCTGAGCTGGTCGAAAGCGCGGGCGGGATCTTCCTCGCTCCTGGTGGTTTTGCTGCGCGTCGGCGTGCCCGTATCGGTGCCCGCCTTTAGGTCCGATGCTTACGCCGAGCAGCGGATTTTGCCGCGCTGTGTGCAGATGCCGCCGGTGGACAGCTCATGACCCATTCACGACAGTCGAAATCACGGTGAATGGTCCGCTTGCGCCTGTAAAGCGAACGTACGACGCAAAATCGTGCTACGAATCTCGTCTGGCTGGCCCTGGGCG
The DNA here is from genome assembly GCF_040317575.1 of Mesorhizobium sp. M1423. Classification (NCBI taxonomy): domain Bacteria; kingdom Pseudomonadati; phylum Pseudomonadota; class Alphaproteobacteria; order Hyphomicrobiales; family Phyllobacteriaceae; genus Mesorhizobium; species Mesorhizobium sp. M1423. The sequence continues at coordinate 103,654 of NZ_JAMYKU010000014.1, read as the reverse complement.
AACCAGAGGAAACTAACGTCTATGCATAGCCCTCCACGGCCCTCCTGAATCCCTAGGTTTGGACGCCAGTTCGAGCGGAGCGCCAGAGAGATGCCCTGAGGCGCTGCTGTCACGTGGGATGGCTGCCTCGCAGGCGCCGCCCTCCGATAGCTCATGGGCGGCTTGAGGCGGCGATCGCGGGATAGTCGGTATAGCCAGCGGAGCCGCCGCCATAGAGCGTCGCCGAGTTGAACTCCGTCAGCGGCATACGCGTCTTCAGCCGTTCCACAAGGTCGGGATTGGCGATGAACGGGCGCCCGAAGGCGAAGAGGTCCGCTTTGCCCTCGGCGAGCCGCGACGCCGCGAGTTCGAGGTCATAGCCGTTATTGGCGATATAGGTATTGTTGAAGCGCCGGCGGAGCGATCCGAAGTCGAACGGCGCGACATCGCGCGATCCGCCCGTGGCGCCCTCGACGACATGGATATAGACGATGCCCAAAGCGTCGAGTTGATCGACGATATAGTCGAACTGCGCCTGGGGGGCGCTGCTCGAGACGCCGTTGGCGGGCGAGACGGGCGAAATCCGGATCCCGGTTCGCTCGGCACCGATCTCCTCGATCACCGCAGCGGTAACCTCCAGCATCAGCCGGGCGCGGTTCTCGACCGATCCGCCATAAGCATCCGTGCGGACATTGGCACCGTCCTTGGCGAACTGGTCCAGCAGATAGCCGTTGGCGCCATGAATCTCGACGCCATCGAAGCCGGCCTCAATGGCGTTCGCGGCTGCTTGCCGGAAATCGTTGACGATCCCCGCAAGCTCGTCGAGCGCCAGCGCGCGGGGCCCCGAAACCTCGACAAAGCCGTTGTTCACGAACGTCTTGGTCGCGGCCCGGATTGCCGAGGGCGCCACGGGCGCGGCGCCGTTCTCCTGCAGATCGACGTGCGAGACGCGGCCGACGTGCCAGAGCTGTAGGAAGATTCGCCCGCCCTTTGCGTGCACGGCGTCGGTGACCTTGCGCCAGCCGTCGATCTGGTCCTGGGTGTAGATGCCGGGCGTGTCCTGGTAGCCCTGCCCCTGCTGCGAGATCTGCGTGGCCTCGGAAATCAGCAGGCCTGCCGATGCGCGCTGGCCGTAGTACTCCGCGGCGAGATCGCCTGGAACGAAGCCCGGGCCAGCGCGATTGCGCGTCAGGGGCGCCATGAGGATACGATTGGAGAGGATCAGCGAGCCGAGGGTATAGGGCTGGAACAGCGTTTTGTTGGTCATGGGTCACCTTTGTCTGTCCCCGCCGCGGCGGGGTCGTTTATCGAAGTGGTTTCGTTGGTGCTCAGGCGACCGTGCGGTATCGCTCGGCGGGGTGTTCGTTCCGATAGTTCGGAAGCATGGCCTGGCGCGCGGCCTGAAGCGCGTCCCACTGACCGGCATCGGGGAGTGGCGGGATGGTCACCGGTTCGCGGCGGTCGAAGCCGACCAGCGCCGCGTCAACCAGATCGTCCACCTCCATGACGTTGGAGAGCGCGTTGACGTCGGCGCCGACGTGGCCCCAGATCTCGGTTCGCGTCGTGGCGGGCAGCACGGCTTGGACGTAGACGCCCTTCGGCTCAAGCTCGAGGCTGAGCCCCTGCGACAGAAACAGCACGAAGGCCTTGGTCGCGCCGTAAACCGTCATGCCGAACTCGGGCGCCAGCCCGACCACGGAACCGATGTTGACGATCGCCCCTGCACCCGCCTTCGCAAGTCGCGGGGCGATGGCGCTGGCAAGCCGCAGAAGCGCGGTCGTGTTGAGCGCAACGAGCCGGGCGACGTCATTGGTACTCTGCTCGATGAAGCTTCCGCCGATGGCTGTTCCGGCATTGTTGACGAGAATCCCGATGCGGGCGTCATCGCGCAGCCTCGTCTCTACCGTTGCAAGCTCGGCAGGCTGCGTAAGATCAGCCTGGATGATGTCGATCGCAACGCCAGTTTCCTGACGGAGCCGGGCTCCCAGTGCCTCCATTCGTGCCACGTCACGGGCAACCAGCACGAGGTCGTGTCCGCGGCGGGCGAACCGTTCGGCATAGGAAGCTCCGATGCCCGTGGAGGCGCCGGTGATGAGGACTGATGGAATGGTGGTCATGGCATTGCTCTTTTCTCTGATGGAACCTATATTCATGACGATCATCATGATTGCGGCTAAATATGATGGGCATCATGTAAATGTCAACGGGGCCGACGGAGAATTTTGAAATGAAGGTCAGTCGAGAGCAGATGGCGGAGAACCGTCACCGGATATTGGATGCGGCCAGCCGGCTGTTTCGCGAGAAGGGGTTCGACGCGGTCAGCGTGGCGGAAGTGATGAAAGCCGCCGGGCTCACCCATGGCGGTTTCTATGGTCATTTCAGTTCGAAGGACGACCTGATCGCGCAGACCCTTGCCCACGTCCTCGCCGCGGACTCAGGCGGAGGGGGCGATCTTCGCACTTATGTAGGTTCCTATCTTTCGCCCCGGCATCGCGACAACTGCGCCGGTGGCTGTCCGACGGCGGGTCTTGCCGCAGCCATCCGCCATCAGACCCCGGCTGCACGCTCGGCCATGACGGAAGGCCTACGATCGCAGATCGACCGTATTGGCAAGGCGCTCCCGGAGTTGGATCCGGCAGACAGACGCCGCGCGGCGATCGGAAGCTGGGCAGCGATGGTGGGGGCAGTAATCCTCGCCCGGGCGATCGACGATCCCGCGCTCTCGGATGAAGTGCTTGAGCAGACGCGTGCCTGGGTCGATGCCGGGATCAGCCAAGTGTCTGCCAGCTAGGTCGTCTGCGGCAGGAGTGCTCTTGTCGAGAGCAATGCGGCTATCGTCGGTGGTTGGGTGGCTATCTTGCAGAATATCGCACCGCAGCGTGCAATCAGCGGGATTCGCGGACCAAGAGGGTTTCGAACTTCTCTGTTGAGGCAACCATGCTGTCGCCCAATTTCCGCTAAACTGGCGAATGAAGCCGTTCAACGGCAGAACATCGAATGACCGCTCCTGGCGCATAGCCGCCGTCCGCTGTCCTCCAGATCTGGCTACTGGCGCTTGATGCCAAGACAGAATTTGCCAACACCGATGCCCGCCCTTCGGTCCGATGCCCCTCACCTGCCCCTGGACAAGCTCCCCAGAATGCCGCGGACGATCGCCCGTCCGACCGACGAACCGACCGAGCGCACCACCGACTTGATTGCCGCCTCCGCCACCGTCTGACGGTTGGAGGGCCGCGGCGCCGGCGCCCGCCGGCCACCGCTGGGCTGAGGAGCGGGCTCGTCATTGCCGAAACCGGGAATGGTCCAGCGCGAACGGCCGCTGTCCTGTTGCTGGGCCTGCGCCTCCTGGGCGTCCTTGGCCTTTTTTTGCAGCATCTCGAAAGCCGATTCGCGATCGACGGTCTGGTCGTACTGTCCCGAAACCGGGCTCTCAGTGATCAGCTTGCTGCGCTCTTCGGGCGTGATCGGGCCAAGCCGCGAGGATGGCGGGCGGATCAGCGTGCGCTGTACCATGGACGGCACGCCCTTGGCTTCCAGCGTGGAGACGAGTGCCTCGCCGGTGCCGAGTTGCGTGATCACGGTTGCACAGTCGAAATCGGGATTGGGCCTGAACGTCTCGGCCGCCGTCTTGACGGCCTTCTGTTCGCGCGGCGTATAGGCACGCAGTGCGTGCTGCACGCGGTTGCCCAACTGCGCCAGCACCGTTTCAGGGATATCCAGCGGATTTTGCGTGACGAAATAAACGCCGACGCCCTTCGAACGGATCAGCCGGACCACCTGTTCGACGCGGTCGATCAGCACCTTCGGCGCGTCGTCGAACAGAAGATGCGCCTCGTCGAAGAAGAAGACCAGCTTCGGCTTGTCCGGGTCGCCGACCTCGGGCAGTTCCTCGAACAGTTCCGACATCAGCCACAGAAGGAACGTCGCATAGAGCCGCGGATTCATCATCAGTTTGTCGGCGGCGAGCACGCTGATGGCGCCGCGTCCATCGCGCGTGGTGCGCATGATGTCGGCGATCCGCAATGCCGGCTCGCCGAAGAAATTGGCAGCGCCCTGCTGCTCCAGGACCAGCAGCGTGCGCTGGATCGCGCCGACCGAAGGTTTCGTCACATTGCCGTAGCGGGCGCCGATCTCTTCGGCGCGGTCGGCGATGTTGGCAAGCAGTGACTGCAGGTCCTTCAAGTCGAGCAGCAAAAGGCCTTCCTCGTCGGCGATGCGGAAGGCGATGTTCATAATGCCTTCCTGCGCCTCGGAGAGGTTCATCAGCCGCGACAGAAGCAGCGGCCCCATCTCCGAGATGGTGGCGCGGATCGGGTGACCCTGCTCGCCGAACAGATCCCAGAAGATGACCGGAAATTCCTGGAACTCATAGGGATCGAGCTTGACCTGCTCGGCCCGCTTGACCAGAAAATCCTGCGCTGTGCCCATCATGGCGATACCCGACAGATCGCCCTTGATGTCGGCGCAGAATACCGGCACGCCGGCATTGGAGAAACCCTCGGCCAATATCTGCAGGGTCACCGTCTTGCCGGTGCCGGTCGCGCCGGTGACCAGGCCGTGACGATTGCCATATTGCAGCAAAAGCCGTTCCGGCCGCTGATAGCTGTCGTCCGGCTTGCGGCTGGCTCCCATGAAGATACTGGTGTCGTCGGCCATGTGTCCGGTCTCCGCAAACCTATAGGGTTGAATGCCCTGATCCCCTTGAAGAAAAGGGAGGCCCGCCGCAGGTATAGTGAGGCCATTGCGCAGCGACAATGGGCATCGTCGAAAATGGCTTTTGGAGCTTGCGGAACCTGCCCATGTTTGGCAATCGGTTGACGGTCACCGTCACGGAAGGCGAGTTGCACGGCATGTGTGCTGCATTGTGATATGGGACCGGGGACCGTAGACTGACATAGTAGGCTGACACGGCCACTAGAACGAGGAGAACGGATGGGCGCCGGTGCCTTGACCCATGATGCCGACCTTCCGAACGCCGACCGGCAACGATGGCTGGCGCTGGCGGAGAAAGCGCTGGCCGGCGGTTCCTTCGAGGAAAAGCTCGTCTCGCATACGGACGACGCCATCCGCATCGAGCCGCTCTACGAGCGTTCGGTGACCGTCGAGCCTGTCGTGCGCGCCAACCCTGGATCACCGTGGATCGTCAGCCAGCGTATCGACGATCCGGACATAGGCCGCGCCAGGGCGCAGGCGCTGGAAGACGTCGCGCAGGGTGCTACCGGACTGTCGCTTGTCTTCGAAGGCGCGCCGAACGCCTTCGGCTATGGCTTGCCGAGGACGGCCGAGGCGCTGGAGAGCGTGCTCGACGGCGTGCCGCTCAACCGCATCCAGATCCGCATCGATGCCCATCCCTGGAGCCGCGCCGTGGCCGACTGGCTAGTGGCGTTCTTGACCAAGCGCCGCTCCGACCCGGCAAAGCTCAACCTCTCCTTCGGCATCGATCCGGCGGCGATATTTGCCGGGACCGGCAGGCTGCGCATGTCGATCGAAGCTTTGCAGGCATCGATGCCGCAGTCGCTCGCACATTTCTTTTCGATGGGGGTGCCCGGCGTGCTGCTGGAAGCCGACGGGCGGGTGTTCCACAATGCCGGCGCCACCGAGGCGCAGGAGCTTGGCACGATGCTCGCCTCGGCAGTCTCCTATTTGAGGCTGTTCGAGAAGGCGCGCCAGCCGCTTGTCTATGCGGCGCCGCATATCGGTTTTGCGCTCAGCGTCGACCAGGACCAGTTCGTGTCGACGGCCAAGGTCAGGGCGTTGCGGAGACTGTGGGCGCGTGTCCAGGAGGCCTGCTCGATACCGCCCTCCACCGCCAGCATCCATGCCGAAACCTCCTTCAGGATGATGACGGCGGCCGACCCGGAAACCAACATCCTGCGCACCACCATCGCCGCTTTTGCCGCTGCCGCCGGCGGGGCGGATTCGATCGCCATCCTGCCGCATACCATCGCGCACGGCCTGCCCGCGGGTTTTGCCCGCCGCGTTGCCCGCAACGCGCAACTGATCATGGCCAATGAAAGCCACATCGAGCACGTCGCCGATCCGGCTTGCGGTTCGGGCGCCGTCGAAACCCTGACTGCGGAGCTCTGCGCGGCGGCCTGGCAGGAGTTCCAGCAGATCGAGGCGGAAGGCGGCGTGCTGACCAGCCTCGAACAAGGCCACGTCCAGAGACGCGTGCAGGCAGCTTCCGCCCGCCGCAACGCTGCCTACCAGGCGGGCGAACGGGCGATCGTCGGCACGACGCTGCACCCGTCGAAAACCGAGCGTCCGGTCGAGACGCTGGCGGCGGAGCGGCGGCCAGCCTTCACCGAAGGCGTTGCGGTGTGCGAGCCGCTGTTTCCGATCCGCATCGATCAGTCGATCGGAGCCGTACCATGATCCCCGATTTCAGCCAGATCGGCTGGTCGCCGCCACGGCGGGCGCCGGTCGAGGTCAAAGGCCAGCGGATGACGCCGGAAGGCATCGCCGTCAAGCATCTCTACAACCAGGGCGATCTCAAGGGCTTGCCGCATCTCGATACCTATCCGGGCCTGCCGCCCTTCGTGCGCGGCCCCTATCCGACGATGTATGTCCAGCAACCCTGGACGATCCGGCAATATGCCGGCTTCTCGACGGCCGAAGAGTCCAACGCCTTCTACCGGCGCAACCTTGCCGCCGGCCAGAAAGGCCTGTCGGTCGCCTTCGATCTCGCCACGCATCGCGGCTACGACAGCGACCATCCGCGCGTCGCCGGCGATGTCGGAATGGCCGGCGTCGCCATCGATTCCATTCTCGACATGCGCCAGCTGTTCGAGGGCATCCCGCTTAACGAGATGACGGTATCGATGACGATGAACGGCGCGGTGCTGCCGATCATGGCGCTCTATATCGTGGCGGCGGAGGAACAGGGCGTCGCGCAGAAGGACCTCACTGGGACCATTCAGAACGACATCCTGAAAGAGTTCATGGTGCGCAACACCTACATCTATCCGCCAAAACCTTCGATGCGGATCGTGTCGGACATTTTTTCCTACACGTCGAAGCATATGCCGAAGTTCAATTCGATCTCGATCTCCGGCTACCATATGCAGGAGGCGGGTGCGACGGCGGATCTCGAGCTCGCCTACACGATTGCCGACGGTATCGAATATGCCCGCGCCGGCGTCGCGGCCGGCCTCGACATCGACCGTTTCGCGCCGCGCCTCTCGTTTTTCTGGGCGATCGGCATGAATTTCTTCATGGAAGTCGCGAAGCTGAGAGCAGCGCGCCTTTTGTGGGCCAGCCTGATGCTGAAGAACTTTTCGCCGAAGGACGAGCGCTCGCTGTCGCTGCGCACCCATTGCCAGACTTCGGGCTGGTCGCTGACGGCGCAGGACCCCTACAACAACATCATCCGCACCATGATAGAGGCGATGGCGGCGACTCAAGGCCACACGCAGTCGCTGCACACCAATTCCCTCGACGAGGCAATGGCGCTGCCGACCGATCATTCGGCCCGCATCGCCCGCAACACACAGCTCATCCTGCAGAAGGAATCCGGCACGACCCGGAGCATCGACCCGTGGGGCGGCTCGGCCTATGTCGAGCGGCTGACGCATGATCTGGCGGCGCGCGCGCTCGCCCATATCGAGGAGGTCGAGAGCCTCGGGGGCATGGCCGCGGCGATCGAAAAGGGCCTACCGAAGCTGCGCATCGAAGAGGCTGCCGCGCGCACCCAGGCGCGCATCGATTCCGGCGAACAGATCGTGGTCGGCGTCAATGCCCACCGTCCCGGCACGGACATCGAAGTCGACGTGCTGAGGATCGACAACGCGGAAGTCAGGGCGCGGCAATTGTCGAAGCTGCAGCGGCTGAAAGGCACGCGTGACGTCGCCGCCGTCGAGAGCGCGCTCGATGCGCTGACCCGTGCTGCCGGGAGTAACGAAAACCTGCTGGAATTCGCCATCCGGGCGGCGCGCGCCAATGCCACGGTCGGCGAGATTTCGCTGGCGCTGGAAAAGGTCTTCGGCCGCCATGTCGCCTCGGTGCAGACGATCTCCGGCGTCTATCGCAACGCGCTTGGCGACAATCCGGTGGTCGACCGGTTGCAGGACAAGGTCGTAGCGTTCGAGGAGAAGTCCGGCGGCAAGCCGCGTATTCTGGTCGCCAAGATGGGGCAAGACGGCCATGATCGCGGCCAGAAAGTGATCGCCACCGCCTTTGCCGATCTCGGCTTCGACGTCACCGTTGGGCCGATGTTCCAGACGCCGGACGAGATCGCCAAGCTGGCGGTCGAGCATGACGTGCACATCGTCGGCGTCTCGTCGTTGGCGGCAGGCCATTTGACGCTCATTCCCGAACTCAAACAGGCGCTGAAGAAGCTCGGCCGCGACGACATGCTGATCGTCGCCGGCGGCGTCATTCCACCGAAGGATTACGATGCAGTCCGGCAGGCAGGCGCAGCGGAGATCTTCCCGCCCGGCACGGTCATCCCGGAAGCGGCGGAGCGGCTGATGGACCGGCTGCTGCAGGCGGGCTGACGCTTTGTTATAATGCCCGTTGCAACGACCGACACGCTGAGTTATAATCAGCGTTGCAACAGGATGTCTCACCATGAACACGACCATTCGCAAGATCGGCAATTCCGAAGGCGTGATCCTACCGAGGGAGCTTCTCGATCGTCTGAACCTGAAGGCCGGCGACCAGCTTCAAATCGTTGAAACAGGTGACGGTCTTGCGCTGAAGCCGGTGGACGACAGCTTCGAGCGGCAAATGAAAGCTGCCCGCGAGGTCATGGACAAATACAAGGTCGCGCTTCAGAAGCTCGCCGAATGAGCTGGGAGTTTCTGACGCGGCGTGCAGTCGAAGCGATGCACGCCGAGCAGTTGCGCCGACACGGCGGAGCACAAGGCTTGAGGGATGAAAATGCCCTTGAATCGGCGCTCGCCCGCGCCGAGAACAAGGCGAACTACCGAGACCCGTCGGTTGAAGAACTCGCAGCCACTTATGTCTTCGGCATCTCCCGAAATCATGCCTTTGTCGACGGCAACAAACGCACCGCCATCGTCGCGGCCGGCGCATTTCTGATTGTGAACGGTTGCGGCCTGACGGCCAATGACGGCATGCTTTACGAATTCGTCATGGGCGTCGCCGCCGGCGAAATCGACGAGGCCGGTGCCGCGGCGTTCTTCCGCGACCATGTCGTCAAGCTCGAAGACTAACTATCGGAGAGCTTGACGATCTCCCATTCCTTGCCGTTAACCACGGCAATTTCGCCGACCTTCTTGCCGAACAGCGCCATCGCCATCGGCGACATATGGGAAATTGACCCTTTGGCCGGGTTGGCCTCATCCTCGCCGACGATCTTCCAGTGCACCTTCTTGCCGTCGTCGCTCTCCAGTGTGACGCCCATACCGAAGCGAACCATGTCGCTGCCCGGTTCCGGCACCGAAAGCTCGGCGCTTTCACGCCGCGCCGTCCAATAGCGGAGATCACGCGACACCAGCGCGATGCGCTCGCGGTCGGCCCTCTTTTCGGCTCTGCCCAGTTCGTCGCGCAGAGCGGCCACCTCCGCATCGATCAGCGCCAGGCCGTGTTCCGTCACCAGATTGCGGTGATGGCTGATCGGCCGCTCGCCGATGCCGGCAATGGCGTTTTCGCTGTCTTCCTCGCGGGTGAAGGCCCTGCTCATCCGATGAACTTAGGCCCGGCGCGACGACTCCACAAGCCATAGCCGGCAAACCCGACCTCGGGGCCGATCCCGTCTGGCACGAATCCTGCGACATGATCTTTGAACGCCAGGGATCTGTGCCGATGTTGAACAGACGAACGCTGCTTACGCAGACCGCTGGCTTTGCAGTCATGGGGCTTTCGCTCGGCAAGGCAGCGGCGGAAAACCTGGCCGGCATCGACAAAGCCGCGATGCGCGGGGCGATCAATGCGACCGATCTCGGCGTCCGGCCCGGCGCGCTTGAGGACCAGAGCAAGGCTTTCACCAAGCTGCTGCGCGAAGCGCACGTTCGCGACATGCCGGTGTTCCTGCCGCCGGGGACGTATATCGTTTCCAACCTGTCGCTGCCCGGCCGCGTGCGCCTGTCCGGCGTGGCGGGCGCATCGCGGATCGTCTATGGCGGCAACGGCCATCTCATCATGGCGGAACAGGCCGAGCATATCGAACTCAGTGGACTGGTGTTCGACGGCAGCAAGCACTGGATGGGCGATTATACGCAAGGCCTGCTCGATCTGCGCCGCATCGCCCATCTGGTCGTCGACAATTGCCAGCTTAACGGCAGCGGCAAGAATGGTCTGGCACTCGAACACGCCTCGGGTCGTATCCAGCGCTCGGAGATATCCGGTGCGGCCGATGCCGGCATCTATTCGGTCGAGGCCGATGGCCTGGAAATATCAGGCAATAGCGTCTCCGACTGCGCCAATGGCGGCATTCTGGTGCACCGCTGGCAGGTGGCGGAAGATGGTACCATCGTCAGCGGCAACCGCGTCGAACGCATCCAGGCACGCAACGGCGGAACCGGCCAGAACGGCAACGGCATCAATGCCTTCCGCGCCGGCAATGTCATCATCTCCGGCAATATTGTTTCGGATTGCGCGTTTTCGGCTATCCGCGCCAACAGTGCCAGCAATTTGCAGATCACCGGCAACACCTGCTCGCGCTCGGGCGAAACGGCCGTGTATTCCGAATTCTCATTCGAAGGCGCCATCATCAGCAACAACATCGTCGATAGTGCTGCGAACGGTATTTCGATCGTCAATTTCAACGAAGGCGGCCGCATGGGGGTCTGCTCCGGCAACATCGTCCGCAACCTGTCGACCAGCGGCCCCTACCCTGCCGATGCGCCCGGCTTCGGCGTGGGCATCAGCGTCGAGGCAGACACCACCGTTTCCGGCAATGTCGTTGAGAATGCGCCGCTCTACGGCATGCAGATCGGCTGGGGACCGTTCATGCGCAATGTGATCGCCACGGGAAACATCATCCGCAAGGCGGGGACCGGCATCGTCGTCACCGTGGTCGAAGGTGCCGGGACGGCAATCATCTCCGACAATGTCATCGACGGAGTCCAGAACGGCGCGATCGTCGGCCAGCGCTGGGCCGAGCCGGTGACCGGCGACCTCGCCGCGTCAGGCAATGCCGGCTATGCGCATTTGACCGTCGAGCGCAATCACGTCAGTTGAGGGCGGCGGTGGGCCGGAGCGCGCCGACTTTGGCGCCGATCCGGCTTTCGATAGGCGGATTTGCCTGTTCGATCAGCTTTGCCGCCAGCGGCTGGTCTGCGTGCAAAAGCTTTAACAGCACGGCCGCGAGCATGACTTCAGTTGCGCGGCCGGCGCCGTCGTCGCATTTCAGCGCGATGCCAAGGCCAAGCTCTGGAAGGGCGGCACAATGGACGCCCTCGGCGCCCCCCTTGGCAAAGATCCGGCCAGGCGCGGCCTCCATCATCGCGACGTCGGACCTGCCAGTGCCGGCGACGAAAAACGGCTCGGCCATGCAGGCGGAAAGCAGCCGCTTCGCCGCCCGGGCGCGCACCGGCTCGAAGCTGGCGCCTGTCGCCATGCGGGCAAAGCCAAGCGCAAAGCTGCGCAGCGGCACGGCATAGGTCGGAATCGAGCAACCGTCAGTGCGACGGTGATCGGCGTCATGGGCAGCACCGGTCACCGCCTGCATCGCTTCGCGCACCATCTCCTGCGAAGCATGGCCAGCCTTGACGTAACCGCGATGGGCGATGCCGCTGTGAACGCAGGTGCATAGGAAGCCTGAGTGCTTGCCGGAACAATTGTTGTGCAGCGCGTTCGGCACGCTGCCGGCGCGGGCAAGCGCCAGCGTCGCCCCATGGCTCGACGGCCAATGCGCGCCGCATTCGAGTGCCGTCTCGTCCAGGCCGGCCTTCGCCAGCATAGCCCTCGCGAGCTCGACATGTGGCGGCTCGCCGGAATGCGAGGCGCAGGCCAGTGCCAGCTCCCGGTCACCGAAGCCGTAGCCATCGGCAGCGCCGCTCTCGACCAGCGGCAACGCCTGGATCGCCTTGACCGCCGAACGCGGGAACACCGGTTGTGCCGTGTCGCCGATCTCCCAGACAGGCTTGCCGTCGGCGTCGAAGACGGCAACAGCGCCGCGATGCGCGCTCTCGACGATAGCGCCGCGCAAAACTTCGACCAGAACCGGATTTGTCATGAATTCCCCGCTAGCGCATGATCTCGAAACTCGGAATCAATTTTCCAAAAGGATCATGCGCAAAATCAAAGCGATATAGCGCCCTTTTGCGCGCGCGAAGCGGCGCGCGCGCTGTAATGCGGGGCCGCTTTTATCTGATCCGGTCGAGAATGGAAACGTAGTTGGCGACCGCCGCGCCGCCCATGTTGAAGATGCCGCCGAGCTTTGCTCCCGGCACCTGGATGCCGCCCGCCTCGCCGACGAGTTGCATGGCGGTAAGCACATGCATCGATACGCCGGTGGCACCGATCGGGTGGCCCTTGGCCTTCAGCCCGCCGGACGGATTGACCGGCAGCCTTCCGTCTTTCGCCGTATCGCCATCCAAGGCCAGCTTGGCGCCCTCGCCCGGCTTGGCCAGGCCCATCGCCTCATACTCGATCAGCTCGGCGATGGTGAAACAGTCATGCGTCTCGACGAAGGACAGGTCGCCGAGCGTCACGCCGGCCTGCTTCAGCGCCTGATTCCAGGCCTGCTCGCAACCTTCGAACGCGAGGATGTCGCGCTTCGACATCGGCAGGAAATCCTGCACATGCTCATTGGCGCGGAAGGCGACGGCGCGGCGCATCTTCAGCGCCGTCGCCGTGTCGGCGAGGACAAGAGCCGCGGCGCCGTCCGAAACCAGCGAGCAGTCTGTGCGCTTCAGCGGACCGGCGACGAAGGGGTTTTTTTCGCTTTCCTGCCGGCAGAACTCGTAGCCGAAATCCTTGCGCATCTGCGCGTAGGGGTTGTCGACGCCGTTCTTGTGGTTCTTGGCGGCGATCATCGCCAGCGCGTCCGACTGGTCGCCGTAGCGCTGGAAATAGGCTTGGGCGATCTTGCCGAAGACGCCGGCAAAGCCAGCCGGCGTGTCACCGTCCTCCGGCAGATACGAGGCCTTGAGCAGGTTCTTGCCGATCTCGGGACCGGGCGTCGTCGTCATCTGTTCGGCGCCGACCACCAGCACGATACGGGCGGCATTGGCGTCGATGGCGCGGATGCCTAGCCTGACCGCCGCCGAGCCGGTGGCGCAGGCATTCTCGACGCGGGTCGCAGGCTTGAAGCGCAGCCGGTCGTCGGCCTGGAGGACCAGGCTCGCGGTGAAATCCTGGGCGGAAAACCCGGCGTTGAAGTGGCCGAGCACGATCTCGTCGACGTCATCTGGACCGATGCCGGCATGATCGAGCGCCTCGACCGCCACCTTGGTGATCAGGCCCTCCAGCGTCTCGCCTTCGAGCTTGCCGAAGCGCGAATGCGCCCAACCGACGATGCATGCTGTCATGGCGATCTCCATCCTGCAGGCCCGGCTGCGCGATGTCGAGGCCGCTCGGCATTGTTCAAGGATGAACCGTTCCGCCGGTTTCGTGAAGGGGCCAGAACCGCACAATCGCTTGATCTTGATATCTGGTCATAACGCCTGGCATTTGCCAGCAAATCAGGCTGAATTTTTTGTTGATTGATGCGTCAATAAAAAATAAACTTGCCCAACAGGCCGGAGCAAGAATGCCGAAACTCGGAATGGAGCCGTTGCGCCGCAAGGCGCTCATCGACGCAACGATCTCGGCGATCGGCGAGCGCGGTTCGCTTGATGTCACGATGTCGGAAATCGCCGGGCGCGCCGGCGTGTCCTCGGCGCTTGCCCACCATTATTTCGGCGCCAAGGACGAATTGCTGTTGGCGACGATGCGGCACATCCTGAGCGGGCTCACCGCCGATACGCGGCGCGCGCTTCGCACGGCCGGCACGGCGCGCCAGCGCGTCTCGGCAGTGGTCGCGGTCAATTTCTCCGACGTCCAGTTCCAGCCGGAAACGATCGCCGCCTGGCTCGCCTTCTATGTCGAGGCGCAGAAATCGGCAGCACTTCGCCGGCTGCTCAAGGTCTATGCGCGGCGGCTGCATTCCAATCTGCTCAGCGGGCTGACCGGCATCCTGCCGAGAAGCGAGGCCGACCGGGTTGCCGAAGCGACGGCGGCGCTGATCGACGGGCTCTATATCAGGCGCGCGCTGAAGGACGGCGTGCCCGATGCCGCGACCGCGATCGCACTGGTTGAGGACTATCTCGAAATGAAGCTTAGCGGACGGCAGAAGCAGTGACATCCAAGCGACCCAACATCCTGATCGTCATGGTCGATCAGCTCAACGGAACGCTGTTTCCAGACGGGCCGGCAGACTTCCTGCACGCGCCACATCTGAAGGCGCTCGCCGCGCGTTCGGCGCGTTTTTGCAACAACTACACCGCCTCGCCGCTCTGCGCGCCGGGCCGGGCCGCATTCATGAGCGGCCAATTGCCGTCACGCACCGGGGTCTATGACAACGCCGCCGAATTCACCTCGTCGATCCCGACCTTTGCCCATCATCTGCGCGCCGCCGGCTATCACACCTGCCTCTCTGGCAAGATGCATTTCGTCGGGCCGGACCAGTTGCACGGCTTCGAGGAACGGCTGACCACCGACATCTATCCGGCCGATTTCGGCTGGACGCCGGACTATCGCAAGCCCGGCGAGCGGATCGACTGGTGGTATCACAATCTGGGCTCAGTGAGCGGTGCCGGAACTGCCGAAATCACCAACCAGCTGGAATATGACGACGAGGTCGCCTTCCATGCGGTGCAGAAGCTCTACGATCTTGCCCGCGTCTCCGACGACGTCGCACATCGGCCCTGGTGCTTGACGGTTTCCTTCACCCATCCGCACGATCCCTACGTCGCACGGCGGCGCTACTGGGACCTCTACGAGGATTGCCCGGCGCTCGAGCCCGAGATCGGCTTCATTCCCTACGACAGGCAGGACCCGCATTCGCAGCGGCTCTACCGCGCCAGCGACTATGATAGCTTTGACATCACCGCGGAGCAGATCCGCCGCGCGCGGCGCGGCTATTTCGCCAATATCTCCTATCTCGACGACAAGCTCGGCGAGTTGCTGTCGGTGCTCGAGCGCACGCACATGCTCGACGACACGGTCATCCTGTTCTGCTCGGACCACGGCGACATGCTCGGCGAGCGCGGCCTGTGGTTCAAGATGTGCTTCTTCGAAGGTTCGGCGCGGGTGCCGCTGATGATCGCCGGCAAGAGCATACACACCGGGCTGATCGACACGCCGGTCTCCAACCTCGACGTGACGCCGACGCTTTGCGATCTCGCCGGCATCGACATCAGCGCGATTGCGCCGTGGACCGACGGCCAGTCGCTACTGCCGCTGCTGAACGGAAGGAAACGCTCCGCGCCGGTGCTGATGGAATATGCAGCCGAAGGCTCGAACGCGCCGATGGTGGCGATGCGCGAGGGCCGCTACAAATTCATCCATTGCGAGATCGATCCGACGCAACTGTTTGATCTTGAATCGGATCCGCTGGAATTGACCAACCTCGCCGCCGATCCGGCCAATGCGGCTTTGGTGGCCGCTTTCACCGACAAGGTACGGGAGCGCTGGGACATGGCGGCGTTCGATGCCGCGGTGCGTGCCAGCCAGGCACGCCGCTGGGTGGTCTACCCGGCGCTGCGCAACGGCACCCATTACCCTTGGGAATTCCAGCCGCTGCAGAAAGCATCGGAGCGCTACATGCGCAATCACATGAACCTCGACCTGCTCGAAGAGCAGAAGCGCTTTCCGCGAGGCAAATGATGGCAGACAGTCTCGTCCCCTCGCTCGACCATCTCAGGCAGGCCTATGCCGCCACCTCCAAGGCGACGCAGATCACGCCGTTGCTGGAATCGGCGGCACTCGCCCGCGAGACGGGCGCCGCCCGCGTCTTCGTCAAGGCCGAGTCGCTGCAATGGGCCGGATCGTTCAAGGTGCGCGGCGCCTATTGGCGGCTGAAGCGGCTGTCGCCCGATGAAGCCAAAAAGGGCGTCGTCGCCTATTCCTCCGGCAATTTCGCGCAAGGTCTGGCGGCGGCTGGCCAAGCGCTCGGCATTCCCGTCACCATCGTCATGCCGATCGACGCGCCGGCCGCCAAGCGCGACGCCACATCGGGCTACGGCGCGCACGTCGTGCTGACCGACCATGGCGAGCGCGCGCGTGAGGAAGTCGCTGCCGCCAGGGCGCGCGAGATCGCCGCGAGCGAAGGCCTGGCGCTGCTGCACCCGTTCGACGATCCGGAGATCGTCGCCGGCCAGGCCGGTGCCGGGCTGGAGGCACTCGACCAGCTCGCCGCCAGGCAAACCGAGGCCGATCTTTTGTTCTGCTCGGTCGGCGGCGGCGGCCTGATCGGCGGTGTTTCGCTGGCCTTCCACTACCTGTCGCCAGCCACGAAGATCATCGGCGTCGAGCCGGAAGGTTTTGACGGCATGGGCTCGTCGCTGGCACATGGCGCCATCGAAACCATGCCGATCGGGCCGAAATCGATCTGCGACGGGCTGATGTCGCGGCGGCCGGGCGACGCGCCGTTCGCAGCTGCGAAGGCCGCCGGCGTTCGCGGCGTCACCGTCGACGATGCTTCGGTGCGGCGCGCTATGCGGATCGCCTTCGAGCGGCTGAAGCTGGTGCTCGAGCCTTCGGGCGCTGCTTCGCTCGCGGCGTTGCTCGGCGGCAAGGTCGACGTGACCGGCAAGACCGTTCTCGTAGTGGCAACCGGCGGCAACGTCTCGCTGGCCGATTTCATTGCGCATATAAACCATGGGCGCGCATGAACCATGCTTGAAGCGGATTTCGTCATCATCGGCTCCGGCTCGGCCGGCTCGGCCATGGCCTACCGGCTGTCGGAGGACGGCAAGCATTCGGTGATCGTCATCGAATATGGCGGCAGCGATATCGGGCCGCTGATCCAGATGCCGTCGGCGCTGTCGATCCCGCTCAACATGAGCCTCTACGACTGGGGCTTTGCCAGCGAGCCGGAGCCGCATCTCGGCGGCCGCGTGCTAGCAACGCCTCGCGGCAAGGTCATCGGCGGCTCATCCTCGATCAACGGCATGGTCTATGTGCGCGGCCATGCCCGCGACTTCGACCATTGGGCCGAACAGGGCGCGGCCGGCTGGGGCTTCGCAGACGTGCTCCCGTACTTCAAGCGAATGGAGGACAGCAATGGCGGCGAGAATGGCTGGCGCGGCCATGGCGGCCCGCTGACTGTGCAGCGCGGCTCGCGGACCAATCCACTCTACGGCGCCTTTGTCGAGGCAGGCCGTCAGGCCGGTTTCGAGCTGACCGATGATTACAACGGCGCGAAGCAGGAAGGTTTTGGGCCGATGGAGCAGACCATTCGCGGCGGTCGCCGCTGGTCGGCGGCGAGCGCCTATCTCAGGCCGGCACTCAGGCGGAAAAATGTCAGCTTGGTCAAGGGGTTCGCCCGACGGGTAATCATCGAGAATCAACGCGCCACCGGAGTCGAAATCGAAGCGCGCAAGCGGATTCAGGTGGTCAGAGCGCGGCGTGAGGTGATCGTTGCCGCGTCCTCGATCAACTCGCCCAAGATCCTGATGCTGTCCGGCATCGGCCCCGGCCAGCACCTCAAAGAGAACGGCATTCCGGTGATTGTCGACCGGCCCGGCGTCGGCCGCAATCTGCAGGACCACATGGAACTCTACATCCAGCAGGAATCGACAAAGCCGATCACGCTGAACTCCATCTTGAACCCGTTCTCGAAGGCATTGATCGGCGCGCAGTGGCTGTTCTTCAAGTCCGGCCTCGGCGCCACCAATCATTTCGAGGCGGCCGCCTTCGTGCGCTCGCGCGCCGGCGTCGATTATCCCGATATCCAGTATCACTTCATACCGGCAGCAGTCCGCTATGACGGCAAGGCGGCGGCGAAGGCGCATGGCTTCCAGGCGCATGTCGGGCCGATGCGGTCGAAGTCGCGCGGTTCGGTCACGCTGCGCTCGCCCGATCCCAAATCGAAGCCGGTGATCCGCTTCAACTACATGGCGCATCCGGACGACTGGACGGAGTTCCGCCACTGCATCCGGTTGACCCGTGAGATCTTCGGGCAAGCGGCCTTCGATCCTTACCGCGGCAAGGAACTGTCGCCGGGTTCGCACGTACAATCGGACGACGAGCTCGACGCCTTCATCCGCGACCACGCCGAAAGCGCCTATCACCCTTGCGGCACCTGCAAGATGGGCCGTGCCGACGATGCGATGAGCGTCGTCGATCCGGAATGCCGCGTCATCGGCGTCGAAGGGCTGCGGGTCGCCGATTCCTCGATCTTCCCGCGCGTCACCAATGGCAATCTCAACGCGCCGTCGATCATGACCGGCGAGAAGGCCGCCGACCACGTTCTCGGGCGCTCGCCGCTGGCGCCGTCCAACCAGGAACCATGGATCAATCCGCGCTGGCAGGCGTCGGACAGATAGGCCATGATCCGGCGGACGCACATTCCGCCTGCCGCGAAAGACGATTGGAGAACAGTCATGCGCGCCCAGCCAACGGCATCGCATTATGTCAACGGCCGCTATATCGACGACGAGCGCGGCGCGCCGCTGCCGGTCATCTATCCGGCGACCGGCGAGACCATTGCCATGCTGCGCTCGGCGACGCCGAACGTGCTTGAACTCGCGATCGAAGCCGCGCGTGCGGCACAGCCGGCCTGGGCACGGCTGAAGCCGGTCGAGCGCGGCCGCATACTGCGCCGTGCCGCCGACATTTTGCGCGCCCGCAATGCCGATTTGGCGCGTATCGAGACGCTCGACACCGGCAAGCCGATCCAGGAGACGCTGGTTGCGGACGCCCCTTCAGCGGCGGATTGCCTCGAATATTTCGGCGGCGCGGTCGCCGCCTTTAATGGCGAGGCCGTCGATCTCGGCGGTCCCTTTGCCTATACCAGGCGCGAGGCGCTCGGCGTCTGCGTCGGCATCGGCGCGTGGAACTACCCGATCCAGATCGCCGGCTGGAAATCCGCACCCGCCCTCGCCATGGGCAATGCGATGGTGTTCAAACCGTCGGAAAACACGCCGCTTTCAGCGCTGGCGCTCGCCGAAATCTACACCGAGGCCGGGCTGCCCGACGGGCTGTTCAATGTCGTGCAAGGTTTTGGCGATGTCGGCGCCGGCCTTGTCGGCCATGAGGTCGTCGCCAAAGTCTCGGTGACCGGCTCAGTGCCGACCGGCCGCAAGGTGCTGTCGCTCGCCGGCTCGAAGATGAAGCACGCGACGATGGAGCTCGGCGGCAAGTCGCCGCTGATCGTCTTCGAAGACGCCAACCTCGAAAACGCCATCGGCGGCGCGATGCTCGGCAATTTCTATTCGACCGGTCAGATCTGCTCCAACGGCACACGGGTCTTCGTGCAGCGCAGCATCCATGACCGTTTCGTCGAAAGGCTGACCGAGCGGACCAAGAAAATCCGCATCGGCGACCCGCTCGACCAGGACACGCAGATGGGGCCGCTGGTCTCGAAGGCGCAGCACGACAAGGTCGTCTCATACATCGAGGCCGGCAAGCAGGATGGTGCGGTGCTCGCCTGCGGCGGCAATGTGCCTTCGCTGCAGGGTTTTCAGGGCGGCTTCTTCGTCGAGCCGACGGTGTTCACCGGTGTCACCGACACGATGCGCATCGCCCGCGAGGAGATTTTCGGGCCTGTCATGAGCGTGCTGAAGTTCGACAGCGAGGACGAGGTGATCGAGCGCGCCAACGACACCGAATTCGGCCTCGCTGCAGGCGTGTTCACGCGCGACCTGGCGCGCGCCCACCGTGTCATCGCCGAATTGCAGGCCGGCACCTGCTGGATCAACGCCTACAATCTGACGCCGGTCGAAATCCCGTTCGGCGGCTTCAAGCAGTCCGGCATCGGCCGCGAGAATTCGCTCGCGGCATTGGCACTCTATTCGCAGCTAAAGTCGGTCTACGTCGAGACCGGTGATGTCGCCAGCCCGTACTGATCCTTGCGGGCCGTACCGTCCAGATACTGCGTCAGCGCACAGACCAGATGGTAGAAGATGCTGGCCGGCACCTCGCTTGCCAGCGAGCGGCCACGCTCGTCGATGCGGTCGATCCACAGGCCGAGCGGTGCCGGATTGATGTGCCAGCGGAACAGCCGGCCGACACGCGCCTCGATTTCCGGCTTCAGGTCGGGACCGCCCGAGCCGTCCAGCGCGATCGCTGCCTTGATTGCTTCGGCCTGCGGCCAACTGCGCGAGACGCGGTCGAGCGGCAGCCCTTGCCGCGAGACGGCGCCGTAGGCGAGGCCTGTGGCGCGGTTCAGGCCATTGGCAATCGCCGACGCGTAGAGTTTCCTGGCGAGGCCGGTCAAGCCGCTCTGGCCGCTGCGGCCCGCGAAGTCGACCAGCAGCGAGGCCCATTCGAAATGATGGCCCGGTTCGGTCCACGTGCCTTTCTCGCCAGGGGCTGGCCGCCATTCATTGTCGAAATACTCACCCAGCGTCCAGCTTTCCGGGTCGAAGAAATGGCTGCGGAACAGATCGACGATGCGCGCGGCGCGGCGAAGATAGGCGCGCTCGCCGGTCGCCTGATGCCAGGCCAAAAACGCCTCGAGCAGATGCATGTGCGGGTTGGAGCGGCGTTCGCCCTCGCCGCTCGAGGTCTCGCGGAAGCCGGTCAGGCGTTCGTCCTCGAGATGCGCGTCGATGAACGCAAAGGTCTCCTCGCCAAGCCGCAATGCATCCGGATTGCCGCACATATGGGCATGCGCCAGCGCCAGAAGCACGCAGGAATGGTCATAGGCATCCTCGGCGGCATCGGCGACGGTGCCGTCGACGTTGAGCGTGCGCACCCAGCCGCCATTATCGGTGCGGCCGTTCCTGGCCATGAATTCGAGGCCGTGGCTAATCAGCCGATCGGCCGGGCCGTTCCAGCCGCGCGCCTTGGCGACGGCGAAGGCATAGATCTGCCTGGCCTGCGTGCGCATGCGCTTGGGTTTCATCAGCGGGGTGGCGTCGAAACCGAGCGCCTCATGGAACCCGCCATGGCGCTCATCGACGCCGATCGTCGACCACAGCGGCACCGTCTCCTCGAACAGCCAATGGTGCACGCGGCGTTGCCAGGCGCCGCTTTCGATGACGCGATCGTCGGCGGGCGTGAACCTGGTCTCCAGGCGGCCGCTCTTTTCGAGCTGCTCGACGATCTTCTTGACGTTCTGGCTGTGGCTGACCGGCGCGACGAAAGTGGCGTCGGCGGTCGAGACGATGGCGACGTCCTTCAGGCCAATGGCCGACAGCAGGCGGCCGTCGCTGCGGATATAGGAGTTCTCGCAATCGATGGCGACGACGTCGCCGACAATGACGTTGCCCTGCTTGTCGGACGGCCCGACATCGAGCAGCGATTGCCAGGAACCGAGATCGTTCCAGCGAAAGCCGGCCGGCACCATGGCGATGCCGCTGGCGCGCTCCATGATCGCATAGTCGATCGATGTCGAAGGGATGGCGGCATAGAGCTCCAGAGGCATGTAGAGGCCGGAAAGATCCGATGTCGCAGCCTGGTAGGCAGCCTCTGTGGCGCTCCAGATGTCTGGCTGGAAAGCCATGAACGCGTCGCGCATGGCACTGGCGCGAAACAGGAAGATGCCGGTGTTCCAGTAGAAATTGCCGGCCTCAAGATAGCTCTGCGCGGTGGCGAGATCGGGTTTTTCGACGAAACGCGAGACATCGCAGATGCCATCGCGCTCGCCGGCCACCTCGATGTAGCCATACCCGGTCTCCGGTTGGGTGGGCTTGATGCCGAACACCACCAGCCTGCCTTCGCGCGCCGCCGCCGTGCCGGCCTCGACGCTCCGCCAGAATTGCTGCGCGGTCGCGATCTCATGGTCGGACGGCACCACCAGCACCAGGCTGTCGCCGAATTCGGACAAAGTGCGCAGGCTTGCCAAAGCGACGGCCGCGGCAGTGTTGCGTCCGGTCGGCTCGAACAGCGGGCCGCCGCCGGAAAGCTCGTGGCCGGCAATGTCGGCATGAACGCGGTCGGCGTGCCTTTCCGAGGCAATCAGGAAAACCGGCGTTTCGCCTTCCGGCCGCGCAGTCAGCCGGCGTAGCGTCTTGGCCAGCATCGAGCCGTCGCCGGAGAAATCATGGAACTGCTTGGGATTGTCCTCGCGCGACAGCGGCCACAGCCGCGAGCCGATGCCGCCGCTCATCACAAAACTGACGATCCGTTCGGTCATGAAAATAAGTCCCGCTCAAAAGGTCTGATTGTAGGCGCCGACTTCCGGGCTGCGGCGCAGCACCGCGTCGACGGCTTCGAACATCTGGCGACGCCGCTCGGACGATACCGGGCTTTCGACCACCACCACAAGCTCCGGCTTGTTCGATGATGCCCGCACCAGCCCCCAAGTGCCATCCTCCGCCACGACCCTGACGCCGTTGACGGTGATCAGCTCGGCGATCTTCTGGCCGGCGAAGACTGCGCCCTCGTCCTTCATCTTGCGAACATCGCCTACGACCCGCTCGACGACGCCGTATTTGAGCTCGTCGGCGCAGTGTGGCGACATGGTCGGCGTGCCGAACGTCAGCGGCAGATCGCGGTAGAGGTCGGCCATGCTGCTTTGCGGGCTGCGATCCAGCATCTGGCATATAGCAATGGCCGTGACCAGGCCATCGTCATAACCGCGGCCAATCGGCGGATTGAAGAAGAAGTGGCCCGATTTCTCAAAACCGGCGACAGCGCCGAGTTCGGCGACCCGCCGTTTGATATAGGAATGACCGGTTTTCCAATAGTCGGTGACCGCGCCATTTCCCTGCAACACCTTGTCAGTCATGAACAATCCGGTCGACTTGACGTCGACGACGAAAGTCGAGCCGGGATAGAGGTGTGAGATGTCGCGCGCGAGCATGACCCCGACCTTGTCGGCGAAGATCTCGTTGCCTTCATTGTCGACCACGCCGCAGCGGTCGCCGTCGCCGTCGAAGCCGAGCCCGACGTCGGCCCCGGTTTCCAGCACCTTGTCGCGAATGGCGTGCAGCATCTTCATGTCTTCGGGATTGGGATTATAATTCGGAAACGTATGATCGAGTTCGACGTCGAGCGGGATCACCTCGCAGCCGATCCTTTCCAGTGCCTCGGGAGCGAAAGCCCCGGCGGTGCCGTTGCCGCAGGCGGCCACCACCTTGAGCTTCCTCGAGATACGTTTTCCCGCTGTCAGATCGTTGAGGTAGGTTTTGCGGAAATCCGCAACGAAGTCATAGGAGCCGCCACCGACAAGGTCGAAATCGCCTGAGAGCACGATCGCCTTCAGCGCGCTCATCTCCTCCGGACCAAAAGTCAGCGGGCGCGCCGCGCCCATCTTGACGCCGGTCCAGCCATTTTCGTTATGCGAGGCGGTGACCATGGCGACGGACGGCGTGTCGAGCGCGAATTGGGCGAAATAGGCCATCGGCGACAAGGCCAGCCCGACATCCTTGACCCGCGCGCCGGCGGCCATCAGCCCGGAAACCAGCGCCAGCTTGATGGCAAGCGAATAAGAGCGGAAATCGTGACCGGTGACGATGTCGGGTCCGGCACCCAGACGGCGGATCAGCGTGCCGAGCCCCATGCCGAGCGCCTGGACGCCGATCAGATTGAGCTCCGGCGGCTCGTTCGAGCCGGGATGGCCAAACCACCAGCGCGCATCATATTCGCGAAACCCGGATGGCTTGATCAACGCCGAGGTTTCGAACTCAAAAGTGTTTGGTCTGACATCGCTAACGATCTTCATCGACAAGGCTGCAACTCCAGGCGGCTGAATCAGATGCTTCGAGGCAAGTGGACGGTTACCTAGAAGCCCCTTTAAGCCGTGTTTGTGCGACAGGAAACTGAAACCTGTATGACGTAGCGGCTAAAGCGAAAGAAATGCGACGGAAGCGCTGCCATTGGCGCTTGCAGTAACCAAACGCGGCGGCTATAAGCCCGCGGTCTGGTCACGGAGTGTAGCGCAGCCTGGTAGCGCACATCGTTCGGGACGATGGGGTCGCAGGTTCAAATCCTGCCACTCCGACCAGAAAAAACAGCGGCTTAGCTGTTCTTGTTCCCGAAACAACCACCTTCCGCCGCAGTTCTGACCAATCGCGCTATGCGCTCAGGCGAAATCGCGTCACATCGATGGCCGCGGCCATCAGTGTCTGCGTATAGGTTGCCTGCGGATTGCTGAAGATCGCCTCGGACGGCCCCTCCTCGACGATCTTGCCCTGCTTCATGACGATGATGTAGTCGGCCATGGCGCGCACGACCGCGAGATCGTGGCTGATGAACAGATAGGACAGTTCGTGGTCGGCCTGCAGCTTGCGCAGCAATTCGACGATCTGCTTCTGCACGGAGCGGTCCAGCGCCGAGGTCGGCTCGTCCAGCACCACCACTTTCGGCTTCAGTATCATGGCGCGCGCAATGGCGATGCGCTGCCGCTGACCACCGGAGAATTCGTGCGGATAGCGGTTGCGCGTGTTCGGGTCGAGCCCGACTTCGAGCAAGGCATCGACGGCGCGGAGATCGCGCTGCCTGCCCGACAGATTGGGCTCGTGGACCAGGAGCCCTTCGGTGATGATCTGGCCGACGGTCATGCGCGGCGACAGCGAGCCGAACGGGTCCTGGAAGACCAGCTGCAATTCGCGCCGCAGCGGCCGCATCGCCTGGCGGTCGGCGTGGGAGATGTCGCGGTCGCCAAGCCGGATGATGCCGTCGCTGGGCAGGAGTCGCAGCAAGGCGCGGCCGAGCGTCGACTTTCCCGAACCGGATTCGCCGACGATGCCGATGGTCTGGTTGCGCTTCAGCCGGATCGAAATGCTATCGACAGCGCGCAATATCAGCGGTTCTCCACCAAGAAAGCCGCCGCCGATCTTGAAGGTCACTTCGACGTTGCTGCCTTCGAGCAGGACGGGGGCATTCGGAGGCGGCGGGGCCTTCGTGCCGGTCGGCTCGGCGGCAAGCAACATCTTGGTGTAGGCGTGCTGCGGGTTGACGAAGATTGCTTCCGCCTCGCCCTCCTCGACCACCTCGCCATAGCGCATCACATAGACCCGATCGGCAAAGCGCCTGACGATGCCGAGATCGTGGGTGATGAAGACGATCGCCATGCCGAGCTTGCGCTGCAGTTCGGCGAGCAGCATGAGGATCTGCGCCTGGATGGTCACGTCGAGCGCGGTCGTCGGCTCGTCGGCGATCAATATGTCGGGGTCGTTGGCCAGCGCCATGGCGATCATGACGCGCTGGCGCTGGCCGCCCGACAACTCATGCGGATAGGATTTCATCCGCCGCTCCGGATCGGGAATATGGACCAGCCGCAGCAGCTTCAGCGCCTCCTCGCGCGCGGCGACGGCGCCAAGTCCGCGATGCTTGCGGATCGGCTCGATCAGTTGGTTGCCGATCGAATAGAGCGGGTCTAGCGACGTCATCGGCTCCTGGAAGATCATGCTGATCTTGCGGCCGCGGATTTTGTTGAGCTCGGGCTTGCTCAAGGTCAAAAGATTGCGGCCGCGATAATCGACGGTGCCGGTGGCTTCGCCGTTCGAGGCGAGCAGGCTCATCGCCGCCATCATCGTCTGGCTCTTGCCGGAACCGGATTCGCCGACCACGGCGACGGTTTCGCCTGATTTGACGTGGATGTTGATGCCCTTCACCGCGTCCACCACACCGTCGAGGGTGCGGAAGCGGACGCGAAGGTCTTTGACGCTGAGGATGGTTTCGGAAGCAGCCATCTCAACGATCCTTCGGGTCGAGCGCGTCGCGCAGCCCATCGCCGACGAAATTCAGCGCGAACAGCGTGGAGACGAGAAAGAAGGCCGGGAACAGAAGCAGCCAGTTGGCCGAGCCGATGTTCTGGGCGCCGACCGAGATCAGCACGCCCCAGCTGGTCATCGGCTCCTGGACGCCTAGCCCGAGGAACGATAAAAAACTCTCAAGGATGATGACCTGCGGCACGAGCAGCGTCATGTAGATCACCACCGGCCCGAGCAAATTGGGGATCACATGGCGCAGCAGAATGCCGCGCTGGCCGACGCCCATGGCTTCGGCCGCCTGGACATACTCCTGCCGGCGGATCGACAGTGCCTGTCCGCGCACGATGCGCGCCATGTCGAGCCACAGCACGGCGCCGACGGCCAGGAACATCAGCACGAAGTTCCTGCCGAAGAACACCACCAGCATGATGACGAAGAAGATGAACGGCAAGGAATAAAGCACATCGACGATACGCATCATCACCTCGTCGACCCTGCCGCCGGCAAGGCCGGCGGTGGCGCCGTAGAGCACGCCGATGACCACGGCCACAATGCCGGCAAGCAGGCCGATGGCCAGCGATATGCGCCCGGCCATCAGCGTTCGCGACAGGAGATCGCGCCCGGTATTGTCGGTGCCGAACAGGAAATATTGCTGCTTGATCGAGGCACTCATCACCATTTCGAGACCGTCCGGCGATTTGCTCTCGATCTTTGTGTCATCGAAGGTATCGGAACGATCAAGGTAGCGAATGTTGCGGTCGTCGATCGGCTTGGACGATCTGACGGTAACGAACACACGGCTGCCCTCCTGCCGCCAGTCCTTGATGTCGACGCGCATACGCCTGATCGCCTCGTCGAGAGCGCCTTCGATCATGTCGGCCTTTGGATAGGCGGAGAAGCTCGGCGGCGTGCGGACATAGTCGCCATAGATGGTGGTGTATTGGTGCGGCACGAAAGAGGGTCCAAACACGCTGATGACGGCGATGAAGGCAAGATAATAGAGGCTGAACATGGCCGCGCGGTTGGCCTTGAGGCGCGCCCACGCATCCCCCCACAGGGATCGGCCGACGACCGGTGCTGCAACTGCGATATCAGTCATAGCGCACCCTCGGATCAACGACACCATAGAGGACGTCGACGATCAGGTTGAAGACAATGGTGAAGAGCGCGATGACCACCACCGTCCCCATCACCAGTGTGTAGTCGCGATTGAGTGCGGCAACGACAAAATGGCGGCCGATGCCCGGGATAGAGAAGATGGTCTCGACGATGATCGAGCCGGTGAGAAGGGCTGCGGCCGCCGGACCGGTGAAGGAGATGATCGGCAGGATGGCGCCGCGCAGCGCATGCTTGACGACGACCGACCACTCCGACAATCCAAGCGCGCGGGCGGTGCGGATGTGATGCGAGTGCAGCGATTCGATCATCGAGCCGCGCATCAATCGAGCGACGATGGCGATCTGCGGCAGAGCGAGCGTCAGCACCGGGCCGACCTTATTGATGACGGCTCCATCGCCCCAGCCGCCGATCGGCAGCAGCTTCCAGGTCAATCCGAATACAAGCTGGATCACCGGAGCGATGACGAAGGTCGGAATGGTGCTGCCGGCGGTCGCCAACGCGATCACCGAATAGTCGGCAAGCTTGTTCTGGTTGAGCGCGGCAACAGTGCCGAGCACGCTGCCGAGAAGCAGCGCCAGAACGAGCGCCGAAGCGCCGAGTTGGATCGAGATAGGCAGGCCTTCCCTGAACAACTCGCCGACGGTGAAATCCGGCATGTTGTAGCTGGGGCCGAAATTGCCGCGCAGAAGATTGCCTAAATAATGGAGGTACTGCAGCCAGAGCGGGTCGTTGAGCCCGAACTGGGCTTCGAGATTGGCCCTGATCTCGGGGCTCAGGCCCCGCTCCTGGTTGAACGGGCCGCCCGGCGCGACGCGTATCAGGAAGAACGCTATGGTCACGATGACGAACAGCGTCGGGATGGCGGTCAGCAGCCGCCGAAATACGTAACGCAGCATCGGTGCCCCGCTTGATCCAGAGCAGCGCGCGTCCAACTGGACGATTGCGCTCTAGCCTTCAAATCTTCGCACCGACATTGTCGAAAATCGAATCCGGTTCCCGGGCCGATGCGATGGCAAACCAGCGCCGCCGCGCATCGAGTTGCGCGGCGGCCTGGCTAAGGGATCAGTCCTTGCTGATGAAGCGGGACGGATGGATGTCCATCACATTGTCGTCGAAGCCGTGCAGCTTCGAGGAAACGATGTCGTGGTAGCTGTAGTAGAGAAGCGGGATGTTACCGACATCGTCGACGAGGATGCGCTCGGCCTTGGCGAGTTCCTTCATGCGCTCTTCGGGCTTGCCGCCGGCGGCGGCGGCCTTGTCCATGGCCTCTTCGTATTTCGGGCTGACGTAGCTCGAATAGTTGTTGCCGCTGGCCTTGCGGGTGATGCCAAGGAAGGTTTCCGGATCCTTGTAGTCGGCGATCCACGCGGCACGCGCCACATCATAGTCGCCCTTCTGCTCAAGGAAGGAGTAGTGGGTCTTGGTATCGGTGTTGAGCAGCGTGACCTCGACGCCAAGCGGCTTCAGCTGTTCCTGGATGGCGACAGCGGTGTTCTTGTGGTTTTCCGAGGTGTTGTAGCGGATCTGCATCTTCAACGGATGCTCGGGCGTATAGCCGAGCTTCTCCAGGATTTTCTTGGCTTCATCCTCGCGGTCGATCTGCGGCATGTCAGCGTATTTGGCCAGTGCCGGCGTGTAGCCCTCGATGCCCGGAGGCACCATCGAATAGCCGGGCAGCATCGAATTCTGCCAGACTTTTTCGGCGAGAAAGTCGCGATCGATCGCCATCGAGATGGCGTTGCGCAGTTCGACATTGTCCCACGGCGCCTTGTCGGTCTTGATCGCATAATAGTAGGTGCCGAGATATGGCCCGACACGGACCTGGTCGCCGAATTTGGTCTTGAGATCGGCGAGCTGTTCCGTCGGCAGGTCACCGTAACTGTCGAATTCGCCGGCCTCGAAGCGCTTCATCGCAGACGAGCGATCCTCGGTCGGGATGTAGTTGACCACGTCTAACTTGACGCTGGCGGCGTCCCAGAATTTCGGATTCTTCACCAGCTTGAGATGGTCGTTGGGAATCCACTCCGCCGCTGTAAAGGCCCCGTTGGAGACCAGCTTGCCTGCCTTGATCCAGTCGGCGCCAAGCTTTTCGATGGACGCCTTGTTAACCGGATAGGTCGCCTGATGGGTCAGCATCTCCAGGAAGTAAGGCGTTGGCGCCTTGAGCGTGACTTCGAGGGTATTTGCGTCAATCGCCTTGACGCCCATATCCTCCGGCTTGCCTTTCTTGGTGTTGACTTCCTCGGCACCCTTCACCGGATAGAGCATGGAAGCGTATTCGGCAGCGGTGGCCGGATCTTCCAGCCGACGGAACGAATAGACGAAGTCGTCGGCCGTCACCGGGCTGCCATCCGACCAGAGGCCGTCCTTGCGCAGCTTGAAGGTGTAGACAGTGCCATCGTCGGACACCGTCCAGCTTTCGGCGGCGCCCGGAATGAGGTTCGTCTTCTGGTCATGCATGACGAGGCCCTGGAACAGGTCGCGTATGATATCGGCTTCGTAGACCGTCGAGGTCTTGTGCGGATCGAGCGTCTCCGCTTCGGCGGCGGCTCCGCGGTTGTAGACGGTTTCGGCGAAAGCCGGCGTGTAGAACGTACCGGCGGCCAAGACCATGGTCGTGGCGAGTACCGTCGCCTTCAGCACATGTTTCAGCATGGAGTTCTCCCTAATGACGTCGCCCTTCGGCCACGTCTCTAAGTGTTGACGCCCCGAAACCGATTGGTTGGTTCCTTTCGAGCGCGCAGCCGGTTCCCTTTCCGGCAGCTGGTGGCCAAACAGTAACGTGGAGATTTTTTATTTCAACAGACTCTCGGGGTCACCCAAAGTAAGGGGGCCGGGGCAGTCGCTTTGCGAGCGCCAATCAATGATCGAAACCATGAGTTTGGCTGGGTTTCCTGGCCAGAACGCCGATCCTGGAAATAATCTGGCCGATCATTTCAGTTTACCGGAATGTATTAATTGGTTCTTAGGCAACCAAGGGTTACAAATTTCGATGGGTTCGGCAGATCGACCTTTATGGCCAACGGGCAAGGGCAATGAACAAGATAGACAGTAATACTGTCACATTAAAGCGTAAAATATCGCGCCAAATAAGGACAAATCTACGCAAAGTTGGAGATGAGTCCGGAACTTCCGCGGTCGAGTTCGCCCTGCTTTCGCCGATCTTTATCCTGCTCGTACTCGGAATGGTTGCATATGGCATCTATTTTGGTGCAAGCAACTCCTTGCAGCAAATCGCCGCCGATGCCGCCCGCACTGCGATTGCCGGATTGAACCAAACCGAGCGCCAGGCGCTGGTGGCGAGTTTCGTCAAAAACAATGCCAGTGGATACCCGTTCGTCGATTCCGGCAAGCTGACCTATCAGGCGACGGACAGCACGGCCGACGGAAATCAGTTCGTCGTGTCGATCCAGTACGATGCCAGCAACCTGCCGATCTGGAACCTGTTGCCCAGCCTTGCGATGCCGCAAACCACGATCTCGCGCAGGTCTACCATCAGGATTGGAGGCATTTGAAATGTCGCAGTTCTTGCTGAGGGGCATCGGGCGGATCGCTCGCTCCATCGTTGGCGACAAGAAGGCGAACTTTGCCGTCATGACTGCGCTGATAGCGCCATTCGCGCTGGGGCTGGCGGCCTTCGCTGTCGACGAAGGTTCGATCTACACGGAGCGCAGGGAAGCCCAGGCCATGACCGATCTGGCGGCGATCACCGCGGCGTCGAACATCAACAATATGGAAGCCGCGGCAGTAACCACGCTCAGCGACAACCGAATGCCCGGCATCATTGTTCAAAAGCCAGGTCAGACAATCGTTCCCACGGTTGGAAAGACCGTCGTGTCGGTCACCGGCGGCCGATACTCAGCGGTGTCCTCCGTCGGTGTCGACAAGCGCTTCGAAGCCGGTAAAACGCCTTACAACGCCGTTCGCGTCACTCTACACAAAATCCCCGCCCGGTATTTCGCCAGTTCGCTCATCCCTACTCCGGTTGTCGGCACCGAAGCCATTGCCAGCATGACGCCGCAAGCGATGTTCTCGGTCGGATCCAGGCTTCTCAGCGTCAACGGCGGCATCCTCAACGCGCTTCTCAGTAAGCTGCTGGGCGGAAACATCTCGCTCAGCGTCATGGACTACAACGCGCTGATTTCGGCCGACGTCAACGTGCTTTCGTTCGTCGATGCCCTTGCGGTGCAGTTGCAACTGACCGGCGTCAGCTATTCCGAAGTGCTGGCCTCGAAAGCGACGGTAGGCCAGATCGCGACCGCCATGGCCAATGCTTCGGGGACGGGCAGCGCCAGCAAACTTGTCCTACAGACAATCGCGTCGAGGGCTACCAACACGGCCAAGATACCGCTCAATCATCTTGTCGACCTTGGTTCGATCGGCAAGCTCGGCCTCGGACAAAAGTCTCCAGGCTTTTCCGTCGACGCAAGCGCGATGGGCATGCTGGGTGCCGCCGCCTCGCTGGCCAATGGCTCAAACCAGGTCCAGGTCGATCTCGGCGCCACTATTCCGGGACTTACCTCCACCACGCTCGCCGTCGCCATCGGTGAACCGATGCAATATTCACCCTGGCTGGCCGTCGGGGAAAAAGGCACCGTGGTGCGCACTGCGCAGACACGAATCAAGCTGGTCACCACAGTCGGCATCGGCAATTCCAATCTCGGCGGCGGCATCAGTCTGCTGTCCGTCAACCTGCCTCTGCATGTCGAAGTCGCCTATGCGGAAGCCAAACTAACCGACATCAGCTGCCCGACGGGCCGGCCGGATAGCATCAAGGTCTCGATCGCCGCGCAGCCTGGCGTGGCCTCGCTGCACCTTGCCGCCAGCGACGCCGACAACAACCCATCGGCCTTCGCCGATTTCAGCAATCCGCAATCGTTCTCCGATGCCACGATTGCACAGGTAAGCGTGAAGCTCCTGCTGCTCACCCTCAATCTGCTCGATGTGAAGGGTTCTTCAGCACTTGCGATCACCAACAACGATCCGACCACATTGACGTTCGACAGCACCGATATCGCCAACAAGACGATAAAGACGGTTTCGACGAAGAACCTGACGCAATCGCTCACCACGTCACTGGTCAGCGGGCTGTCGCTCTCGGTCAATGCGCTGGGCCTCGGGCTGGACGTGACGGCCCTGCTTGGAACGGTGAAGCCGGCGGTGGTAACGGTTCTGAACGGCGTGACGGCGCCTGTCGATGCACTGGTTTATAACGTTCTTGCAGCGCTTGGCGTGCATGTCGGCGAGGCCGACGTGCGGGTTGTCGGCGCGACTTGCGGGCGCTCCGTACTCGTTCAATAAGATCAAATAGAGATCAGCCGATCCGGCCGAGGAAGCAGCCGAGCGGCGGCTGGGATAGAGCTCCTTCCTGCAAGACGCCGGTAGTACTGCCAAGATCTATCGGCTCTATCACATCCAGATCCGGCGGCAATTGCCAGCCGGCCGGCTCGTCGGCGAAATTGAAGACGCAGAGCAGCTTTTCGTCACCGCCTTCGCGAATGAAGGCAAGGACGTCGCCCTCGGCATCGAGAAACCGGATCGAGCCTCGAACCAGCGCCGGATGCTGCTTGCGCAAGGCCAGCATCGCCCGGTAGCTCGCCAGGACGGAGGTTTGCTCGCCATCCTGGACGTCGACCGCGTGGGCGCGATGGCTTGCCGGGACCGGAAGCCACGGCTTGCCGGTTGAAAAGCCGGCATTGTCGGCGCCAGCCTCCCAGACCATCGGCGTGCGGCACCCATCCCGCCCCTTAATTCCCGGCCAGAAGCGGATGCCGAAAGGATCGCGCAAATCCTCGAACGCCAGTTCGGCCTCCTCCAGCCCGAGTTCTTCGCCCTGGTAAAGGCAGATCGATCCGCGCAAGCAGGAAAGCAGCACGATCGAGAATTTCGCCACGCTGTCCGGATCGCCACCCGGCCTTGTCCAGCGGCTGACATGGCGCACGACATCGTGGTTGGAGAATGCCCAGCAAACCCAGCCGTCGACCACCGTACTCTCGAACGCCTCGACGCAGCCGCGCACATGCGCCGCCGAGAATTGCGCGCCAAGCAGGTCGAACGTGTAGGACATTTGGAGCTTGTCGCCACCGCCGGTGTAGGCGGCGAGTGTCAGCAACGAACGGGTTTCGTCACCAATCTCGCCGACGGCGGCGCGGCCTTCATACTCGTCGAGCAACGCCCGGAAGCGCCTGAGGAAAGCCAGGTTTTCCGGCTGGCTCTTGTCGAACAGATGTTCCTGATAGAGATAGGTGCTGGTTGCCGTATTGGTGCCGGCGACGCTTTCCGCCAAAGGCGGGTTGCTGCGCAGCCAGCGGTCGTGGACGTAGTAGTTGACGGTATCCAGCCGGAAACCGTCGACGCCGCGTTCGAGCCAGAACCGTACCGTTTCCAGCAAGGCGTCCTGCACCTGCGGATTGTGGAAATTCAGGTCCGGCTGCGAGGCGAGGAAATTGTGCAGGTAATATTGCCGGCGGGTCGCGTCCCATTCCCAGGCCGGGCCGCCGAAGATCGACAGCCAGTTGTTGGGAGCGGTGCCGTCGGGCTTCGCATCCGCCCAGACGTACCAGTCGGCCTTGGGGTTGTCACGGCTCATGCGGCTTTCGACGAACCATTGGTGCCGATCCGACGAATGCGACAACACCTGGTCGATGATCACCTTCAGGCCGAGCCGGTGCGCCTCGGCAATCAGCGCGTCGAAATCCTCTGATGTGCCGAACATCGGATCGACGGCGCAGTAATCCGAAACGTCGTAGCCCATGTCGGCCATTGGCGACTTGAAGAAAGGCGACAGCCAAACGGCGTCGACACCGAGCGATGCGACATGGGCAAGCCTCGAGGTGATGCCGAGGAGATCGCCGCTACCGTCGCCTGTCGTGTCCTGGAAGGAGCGCGGGTAGATCTGGTAGATGACGCAGCCGCGCCACCATTCGGCATTGTCACCCATCATGGCTCTCCCCTGCGCCCGCCTGCGCGGCCCTGCTTTCGATCATGAATATGACCGTTCGCCCCAAAACCGGCCGTGAGATATCGCCACTATCCGTTTCGATGGCTGGGCACCAATGAAAACCCGCCCGTTCCGGCAGCGTGAACATGCAGGCCCGACGGTCACCATTGATGATCACGGCAAGGCGACCGTCCTCATCGCCGCCGAGAACCATGACCAGCCGATGCCGCCTAGGATCGTGCCAGGCTGCTTCGTCGAGCGGCACGCCGGTTTCGCTCAGCCAGACGACGTCAGCTATTTCCGAGCCGGCCGCAGGCTCGCCGGTGAGAAAGCTTGCGTCCAAAAGCGCCGGCGCGGCACGACGCATCTTGGCGAGCAGAGCCGTGTACCGCTCCAGCGCCCGGTCGCGCCCGGCCCAGTCGAGCCAGGTGATGTCATTGTCCTGCGCGTAGGCGTTGTTGTTGCCGCGCTGCGTGCGGCCGAATTCGTCGCCGGCCGTCAGCATGATCGTGCCGCGCGAGGCAAAGAGCGTCGCCAGCAGTGCGCGTTGGTCATCGAAACGGGCCGTAACGATTGACTGGTCGTCGGTCTGGCCCTCGACGCCATTGTTCCAGGACAGGTTGTCGTCGTGGCCGTCGCGGTTCTGTTCGCCATTGGCCTCGTTGTGCTTGTGTTCATAGGCAACGATGTCGGCCAGTGTCATCCCGTCATGTGCGGCGATGAAATTGATGCTGCGGACCGTTGCCTGGCTTGGTTTGGCAAAGACATCGGACGACCCCGCAAGCCGCGTCGCCAGCGCACCGATCATGCCGCCGTCGCCGCGCCAGAAGCGGCGGATATCATCACGGTATTTGTCGTTCCATTCGAGGAAGGGCGGCGGAAAATTGCCGAGCTGATAGCCATCCGGTCCGATGTCCCAGGGCTCAGCGACCAGCACCCGGTCGGCAAGAACTGGGTCGTTGCGAATGGCGTTCAGCAGCGGCGCATCGGCGTCGAAAACGCCGTCGACGCGGCCAAGGATCGGCGCCAGGTCAAAGCGGAACCCGTCGACACCGGCGTGCTGGACAAAGTGGCGAAGCGTGTCGAGGACCATTTCCCGGACGACCGGATGGTCGCAGGCGACGGTATTGCCGGTTCCGGTGTCATTGACCAGCCTGCCGTCGGCCTCGTGCCGGTAGTAGGCGCGGTTATCGAGCCCACGCAGCGACAATGTCGGGCCAAGCCGGTCGCTTTCGCCGGTGTGGTTGAACACCAGATCGAGGATGGTGCCGATGCCGGCGTCGCGCAGCGCGACGACCGTTCCGCGCAACTCGGCCAGACCGCCAGGCGCCAATCGCGGATCCAGCGCCATGAAGGTCACGGGATTGTAGCCCCAGGCGTTGCCCAGCCCGAGCGGCGGCAAATGCCGTTCGTCGATCGATGCAGTCACCGGCATCAACTCGACGGCTGCGACGCCGAGTTTTTGCAGATGCTCGACAACAGGAGGATGAGCGAGGGCTGCAATGGTGCCGCGTTGCTTCTCGGGAATGTCGGGATGCAGCTTTGTGAAGGCGCGCACCTGCACCTCGTAGATGAGGCCGCCGGGCCTAAACAGAGGCGGCAAGGCGGGCAAGGGTTCCGGCAAGGCGCCGGCAATGGCCTTCGGCATCAGCGACGCCGTGTCGCCCCCCTCGCCCCGGCGCGCGGCGAGCCGGCCGTCATAGGCATAGGGTCTGTCGATCTCGACGGCATAGGGATCGGCCAGCAGCTTGTCGGGATCGAACCAGAGCCCCTGTTCCGGCGCGTAGTCGCCATCGGCGCGGAACCCGTATCGGGTGCCGGCGGCGAGACCGGCAACAAAAAGCGTATGCACGCCGTCGCCCTCGGGCTGCAGTTCAAGCCGGTCGATCTCGCGCCTTCCTCGCTCGTCGAAAATCGAGACCCAGATGCGCCGAGCCGACGAGGACCATACGGCGAAGCGAATGCCTTCTTTGGTGATGGTTGCGCCGAGTTGGCTCACGCGCGCTCACAGCAGCAGGTCGTAGACAGTTTGAGGCGTTGCCAGGTTAGCTCCCCCTTCTCCCCTTGTGGGAGAAGGTGTCGCCGAAGGCGACGGATGAGGGGTGCTCCAGCTTGGCGCGGACGGCATTCCTTCCAACACCCCTCATCCGTCTCGGCGCTTCGCGCCGATCCACCGCCCGGGGGCGAGCCACGGGTCTCGCCCCGTCCTTCGGACCCCACAAGGGGAGAAGGAAAGGCGCGCCGCTCCAAGCTCACGTAATCACGCTCGGCTTGGCGCGGCCGGTATGGCTGCGAATCCCGGCAATGTCGTCGGCCGCCGCGATCAGATCGGCAAGCGCCTCCTGGGTGTCGAGATCGTGGCGGCTGTTGTCCGGCTCGTAGCGCTCGACATAAAGGCGCAGCGTCGCGCCCGAGGTGCCGGTGCCGGACAGGCGGAAGACGACGCGCGAGCCGCCTTCGAACAATACTCTGATGCCCTGGTTCTTGCTGACCGAGCCGTCGACCGGATCGTGATAGGCGAAATCGTCGGCGCTGGCGATCGTCATGCCGCGCACGCTGGTGCCCGGCAGCGAGCCAAGTTTGCCGCGCAGCTCGTCGACAAGCGCATTGGCGCGATCGGTCTCGACCTCCTCGTAATCGTGGCGCGAATAGTAGTTGCGCCCATAGGCTGCCCAATGCTCGGTGACGATCTGCCTGGCGCTTTCACCACGCGCGGCAAGGATGTTGAGCCACAAAAGCACGGCCCACAGCCCGTCCTTTTCGCGGACATGGTTGGAGCCGGTCCCCGCACTCTCCTCGCCGCAGATCGTCGCCATGCCGGCATCCAGCAGATTGCCGAAGAACTTCCAGCCGGTTGGCGTTTCATAGATGCCGATGCCGAGCTTTTCAGCGACCCGGTCGGCAGCACCGCTGGTCGGCATTGAACGGGCGATGCCTTTCAGCCCGGCCTTGTAGCCCGGAGCCAGATGGGCATTGGCAGCGAGCATCGCCACCGAATCCGACGGGGTTATGAAAATGCCCTTGCCGATGATCAGGTTGCGGTCGCCGTCGCCGTCGGAGGCAGCGCCAAAGTCGGGCGCATCCGGCCCCATCATCTCGTCGTAGAGGTGTTTTGCATGCACCAGATTGGGATCGGGATGGTGGCCGCCGAAATCCGGCAGCGGGATAAAATTGCGAGCGGTGCCGTTGGGCGCGCCTAGCCGGTTTTCGAGGATCTCCTTGGCGTAGGGGCCGGTCACCGCATGCATGGCGTCGAAGCGCATGCGGAAGCCTGATTTGAACAGCGCCCGCAAGGCATTGAAATCGAACAGGCTTTCCATCAGTTCGGCATAGTCGGCGACCGGATCGATGATTTCGACGGTCATGTCTCCTGCCTTGACCGTGCCGATCGTGTCGATGTCGACCGGTCCGATATCGGCGATCTTGAAGCTCGAAATCGCCTTGGTTTTTTCGAAGATCGCGTCGGTCAGCTTTTCCGGCGCCGGGCCGCCATTGCCGGCATTGTATTTGATGCCGAAATCCTCATGCGGGCCACCCGGATTGTGGCTGGCGGACAGGATGATGCCGCCGAAGGTCTTGTATTTGCGGATGACATGCGAAGCGGCCGGCGTGGATAAGATACCGCCCTGCCCGACCATCACCTTGCCGAAGCCGTTTGCCGCGGCCATGGCGATGGCCTTCTGGATGACCTCGCGGTTATAAAAGCGGCCGTCGCCGCCGATCACCAGGGTCTTGCCCTCGAACCCGTCCAGCGCGTCGAAGATCGACTGGATGAAGTTCTCGGCATAGTGCTCCTGCTGGAACACCGGGACTTTCTTGCGCAGCCCGGAGGTGCCGGGCTTCTGGTCGGGATAGGGTTTTGTGGCGACAGTGCGGATCATCAGTCAGGCAGCCCTTTTCGAAAGCAGCAAGCGATAGAGTTGGACATATTTTTCGGCGCTTTTGTCCCACGACACGTCGGCCTTCATGCCTTGCCGCTGCATCGACGCCCACACCGCGGAATTGGCATGCGCTTCGACAAGGCGGCGGATGGCGTGCAGCAGGGCGCCAGCATTGGCGGGCGCAAACTGGAAGCCGGTCGCCACGCCGGCAGAGATGGCGGCTTCGTTGGCATCGATAACCGTGTCGGCAAGGCCGCCGGTGCGCGCGACGACCGGCACGCAGCCATAGCGCAGGCCGTAAAGCTGCGTCAGCCCGCAAGGTTCGAAGCGCGACGGGATAATGATGGCGTCGCAGCCGCCCTGCATGGTGTGGGAGAGCCCCTCGTCATAGCCGACGACGACGCCGATGCGACCACGATGGCGGGCTGCGGCGGCAAGCAACGCGCCTTCGAGCCCTGCGTCGCCAGACCCAAGGACTGCCAGCCGTGCACCTGCCGCGACGATACCGTCGACGGCCGCCGCCAATATGTCCATGCCCTTTTGCCAGGTCAGCCGGCTGACGACGCAGACGATCGGGCTATCGTCGCGATCGAGGCTGAAACGGTCCTCGACCGCGGCCTTGTTGGGCATTCGCGCCTTAAGCGTCTTTGCCGTGTAGTTGGAGACCAGATGCGTGTCGGTTTCCGGGTTCCATATCTCGGTATCGATGCCGTTGACGATGCCATGGAGATCGACGGAGCGCATGTTGATCAGGCCGTCGAGGCCCATGCCGAATTCGGGCAAGCGGATTTCCTGCGCATAGGTCGGGCTGACCGTGGTGATCGCCCAGGCGGCCTGCAGGCCGGCCTTGAGGAAGCCGACGCCGCCATAATATTCGACGCCGTCGAGCGCCATCGCCGCCGCCGGCAGGCCAAGCTCGCCAAAGATGCCGGCGCCGAACTGGCCCTGGAAGGCGAGGTTATGGACGGTGATCATCGACGGCGTGCCGACCGCCTTGCCGTAGCGCATATAGGCGAGCGTCATTGCCGACTGCCAGTCATGGGCATGGACGATATCGGGCAGGTAGCCGGAGATGGCGCCGGCAGCAATATCACCGCCGACCTGGCTCAAGGCCGCGAACCGCCGCCAATTGTCCGGCCAGTCGGCGCCGGTCGCGTTGCCGTACGGGCCGCCGGGACGGTCGAAAAGATGCGGCGCGTCGAGCACAAACAGGTCGAGCCCGGCGATCTGGACGGCATGCACCGAAGCCTTCCCACCCTGCAGCAATGGATATTGCTGAACCGCCTTCTTTTTCCTGAAGGCGCCCATCACCTGAGGATAGCCGGGGACGAGCGTGCGCATGTTGACGCCGTTGCCGGCCAATGCCACGGGCAAGGCGCCAGTCACGTCGGCGAGCCCTCCGGTTTTGACCAGCGGAAAGATCTCGGGCGCCACCGACAGAACCTGCATGCACTACGATCCCAGCCTGTTGACCATGTCCTGCGTGACCAGGCAGATGCCTTTTTCCGAAACGCGGAAACGCTTGGCGTCGAGGACAGGATCCTCGCCGACCACCAGCCCCTCCGGGATCCTGACGCCGTGATCGATGACCACGCGCTTCAGCCTGGCGTTGCGGCCGACATGGACGTCGGGCAGCATGACGACCTCCTCCAGCGTCGAATAGGAATTGATGCGCGCCCCGGTGAAGATCAGGCTTCGCTTCAGCGAAGCGCCCGAAACGATGCAATCGCCCGACACGAGAGACGACACGGCCGACCCGCGGCGGCCATCTTCGTCATGCACGAACTTTGCCGGCGGCTTCAACTCGGCGTAGGTCCAGATCGGCCAGTCGCGGTCGTAGAGGTCGAGTTCCGGCGTGATGTCGGTCAGGTCGATATTGGCTTCCCAATAGGCATCGACCGTGCCGACGTCGCGCCAATAGGCCTCGTTCTCGGCGGTCGAGCGCACGCATGATTTGGCGAAGCGATGCGCGATCGCCTTTCCGTGTTCGACGATGTAGGGGATGATGTCCTTGCCGAAGTCGCGGCTGGAGCCGGGCTCCGCCGCATCGCGACGCAATTGCTCCATCAGGAACTTGGTCTTGAACACATAGATGCCCATCGAGGCCAGCGCAAAATCCGGCTTGTCGGGAATGCCCGGCGGATCGGCGGGCTTTTCGATGAAGGAGATGATGGTGTCCTTGGTGTCGACATGCATGACGCCGAAGCCGGTGGCTTCCATGCGCGGCACTTCGAGGCAGCCGACGGTGACATCGGCGCCGGCCTCTACATGCTGGCGCAGCATCAATTCGTAATCCATCTTGTAGACATGGTCGCCGGCCAGGATGACCATGTATTCCGGCCCATAGGCCTCGATGATGTCGATGTTCTGGTACACGGCGTCGGCGGTGCCCTCATACCACTGTGTTTCCGACACACGCTGGCTGGCCGGCAAGATGTCGAAACTCTCGTTGCGCTCGGGCCGCAGGAAGTTCCAGCCGCGCTGCAGGTGGCGGATCAGCGAATGCGCCTTGTACTGGGTGGCGACGCCGAGGCGGCGGATACCGGAATTGAGCGCATTGGACAGCGCGAAATCGATGATGCGGGTCTTGCCGCCGAAATAGACCGCCGGCTTGGCGCGGCGGTCGGTCAGTTCCTTGAGCCGGCTGCCACGGCCGCCGGCCAGCACATAAGCCATGGCGTCGCGTGCCAGCGGCTGTGTTCGTTTTATTTCAGCCATTCCTATCCTCCCAGGTTAGATGCTCCAGACATAGCTCAGTCCGGGACGAATTCGAGCATGATCGTCGACAGCGGCGGCAAAAGCATCGTCGCCGAAATGCCTCCTCCTTCCGCCCGAGCCTCGACGAGGCCGCTGTTGCCCTTGCCGGAACCGCCATAGTCCGTGGCGTCGGTGTTGATGATCTCGCGCCATTTTCCGGTCTGCGGCAACGGCACGCGGTAATTGTCGCGCGGCACCGGCGTGAAGTTGGAAATGACGGCGACCGGGTTGCCGCCCGGCGCGCTGCGCAGCCAAGCGAACACCGAATTCGCGCTGTCATCGACGATCAGCCAGGAAAAGCCCTCCGGCTCGCAGTCGCGGGCATGCAGCGCCGGGCGCGAGCGGTAGAGATAGTTGAGATCGCGCACCGTCTGCCAGACACCACGGTGGAGCCGGAAATCGAGCAGGTTCCAGTCGAGCGCGCGCGCCTCGCTCCACTCGCGGCGTTGCGCGAACTCCTGGCCCATGAACAACAGCTTCTTGCCGGG
This sequence comes from Mesorhizobium sp. M1423, assembly GCF_040317575.1. NCBI lineage: Bacteria > Pseudomonadati > Pseudomonadota > Alphaproteobacteria > Hyphomicrobiales > Phyllobacteriaceae > Mesorhizobium > Mesorhizobium sp. M1423. The sequence goes on along the minus strand of NZ_JAMYKU010000014.1, from coordinate 62,772 downwards.
ATAGCCCCACATGAAGGCGTAATAGGCGCGCAGCGTCGCGAATTTCTGCCAGTCGTCGCCGGCCATCTTGTTAAGCAGCGTTCCCTTGCCGTGCACCACCTCGTCATGGGACAGCGGCAGCACGAAGTTCTCGCTGAAGGCGTAGACCAGGCCGAAGGTGATGTCGTTGTGGTGATGCTTGCGGAAGATCGGCTCCTTGGAGAAATACTCCAGAGTGTCGTGCATGAAGCCCATGTTCCACTTGAAACCGAAGCCCAGTCCGCCCTCGTGCACCGGCTGCGAGACTTTCGGCCACGAGGTCGATTCCTCGGCGATGGTCATCACACCCGGATGGTGGCCGTAGACCTCCTTGTTCATCCGTTGCAGGAAGCTGACCGCTTCCAGGTTCTCGCGCCCGCCCTTCTCGTTGGGAATCCATTCACCAGCCTTGCGCGAATAATCGAGATAAAGCATCGAGGCGACCGCATCGACGCGCAGACCGTCGACGTGATATTTCTCTGCCCAGAACAGCGCATTGTTGACAAGAAACGAGACCACCTCGCGACGACCAAAATTGTAGATCGCGGTGTTCCAGTCGGGATGGAAGCCCTTGCGCGGATCGGCATGTTCGTAGAGTGCGGTGCCGTCGAACTTTGCCAGACCGTGTTCGTCAACCGGGAAATGCGCCGGCACCCAGTCGAGGATGACGCCGATGCCGGCGCGGTGGGCACCGTCGACGAAGCGGGCAAAACCGTCCGGATCGCCAAAGCGGGCGCTCGGCGCATAGAGACCGGTCGTCTGGTAGCCCCAGGACGGGTCATAGGGGTGTTCGGAGATCGGCATGAATTCGATATGGGTGAAACCCGTCTCGACCACATAGGGGATCAGCCGGTTGGCGAGCTCGTCCCATGACAGAAAGCTGCCGTCGTCGTGAAGCCGCCATGAGCCGGCATGGACCTCGTAGATCGATACGGCTTCGCGCCTGTGGTCGGCATTGCGCCAGTAGTTCCGGTGCGCCTCGTCGCCCCATTCATGCACCGGCGGCAGCGCCGTCACCGAGGCGGTAGCCGGGCGCAGTTCGGATTTGAAGGCGAACGGATCTGCCTTGAGCGGCAATCTCACGCCATCCGGCCCGATGATCTCGTATTTATAAGGGCGGCCGGCGCCGATGTCGGGAATGAACAGCTCCCAGATACCGGTATCGCGGCGGTCGCGCATGGTGTGCCTGCGGCCGTCCCACTCGTTGAAGTCGCCGACCACCGAGACACGCCTTGCATTGGGCGCCCACACCGCAAAATGTACGCCCGATGCACCCTCATGGTCGATGAGATGAGCGCCGAGCTTGTCGAACAGCCTGAGATGCGATCCTTCGGCGATGTAATAATCGTCCAGCGGGCCGAGCACGGGGCCGAAGGAATATGGATCGGTCAGCCACCAGTCGCCGCCGGCGTTCCTGGCGTGATAGCGCAGCGGCTGGCGTTTGCGCAGCGACAGTTTGCCCTCGAAGAAGCCGCGATCGTCGCGTCTCGACAGCTCGCCGGCCTTCTTGCCGGTCAGCGTATAGGCGGTGACGGACTCGGCATGAGGGACGAAGCAGCGGCCGACAAAGCCCTTCCCCGCCTCATGCACGCCAAGCACGGAGAACGGGTCGCCATGCGTGCCGGCGACAATCGCCGCGACATCGCCGGCTGGCGCCAGTCCGTCCGGCCCGCTTGTCGCAACGGTCGCGCGCGGCTTGCTCATCAGGCAGTGTCCCTCCTCGGGCACCAAGTGCGTGTTTCTAGTGAAGTTTTGAATTCGACAGTCGCAGGCCGCCTGACCTTCCAAGGGATGCGAAGGTCAAATCACTCCACTAGGGCCACATTGTTCCTGGTCTCATGCAATCACATCAGGCGGGCACGTGCCAGATGTCTTTCGCATATTGGCGGATCGTGCGGTCGGACGAGAACCAGCCGACGCGGGCGACATTGCGGATGGCTCTGGCGTACCAGTCCGGGCTGTTGCGCCAGACGGCATCGACGTCGCGCTGGGTGGCGGCGTAGGCATCGAAATCCGCAGCGACCATGAACCAGTCGCTCTGGTAAAGGCCGTTGATCAGGTCGCGATAACGGTCCGGATCGTCAGGCGAAAAGACCCCGGACGAAACCGCGGCAAGCGCCTGCGCCAATTCAGGCGATCCCTCGATTACGGCGCGCGGATCGTAACCATTGTTGCGCCGCTCGGCGACCTCATCGGTGGTCAGGCCGAAGATGAAGATGTTGTCGTCGCCGACGCATTCCTTGATCTCGACATTGGCGCCGTCGAGCGTGCCGATGGTCAGCGCGCCGTTCAGCGCGAACTTCATGTTGCCGGTGCCGGACGCTTCCATGCCGGCGGTCGATATCTGCTCCGAAAGATCGGCGGCCGGCATCATGATCTCGGCTAGGCTGACATTGTAGTTCGGCACGAACACCACTTTCAGCAAGCCGCGCACCGCCGGGTCGCGGTTGATGACCCGGGCGACGTCGTTGGCAAGTTTGATGATCAGCTTGGCGTTGTGATAGCTGGGCGCCGCCTTGCCGCCGAAGAACTTGACGCGGGGCATCCAGTCGCGCTCCGGATGCGAGCGGATCTGGTCGTAAAGCGCGACCGCTTCGAGAATGTTCAAGAGCTGGCGCTTGTATTCGTGGATGCGCTTGACCTGGATGTCGAACAGCGCCGAGGGGTCCACCTTGATGCCGAGCCGGTCGGCAACGAGATTGGCAAGCCTCGTCTTGTTCGCCCGTTTGACAGCGGCGAACTTGTCGCGGAAGGCAGCGTCCTCGGCGAAAGGATCGAGCAGCTTTATCTCGTCGATGTCGTCGAGGAAGCCGTCGCCGATCGCCTCTCGGGTGAGTGCCGTGAGGCCGGGATTGCACTGTATCAGCCAGCGCCGCGGTGTGATCCCGTTGGTCTTGTTGTTGATGCGATCCGGGTAGAGCCTGTGGAGGTCGGCAAACACCGTCTCCTTCATCAATTCCGTATGCAGTGCCGAGACGCCGTTGATCGAGTGCGAGCCAACAAAGGCCAGATTGCCCATACGCACGCGGCGATCGCCATTTTCCTGGATCAGCGAGATGCGGCTGATCTGCTCGTCCGAGAACTGGTCGGAGACGCGCGCCTCGAGCAGCACCTCGGCGTTGATGGCGTAGACGATCTGCATGTGGCGCGGCAACAGCCGCTCGAATAGCGGCACGGGCCAGCTTTCCAGCGCTTCGGGCAGCAGCGTGTGGTTGGTGTAGCCGAAGGTGCGCTTGGTGATGCTCCACGCCTGGTCGAAATCCATGCCGTGGACATCCATCAACAGGCGCATCAGCTCGGGGACGGCGATGGCCGGATGGGTGTCGTTGAGATGGATCGCCGCCTTGTCGGGCAGCGATTGCAGGTCGCCATACTGGCTGAGATGACGCTGAAGGATGTCCTGCAGCGAGGCGGTGGAGAAGAAATACTCCTGCCTGAGCCGCAACTCCTGGCCTGCCTTGTGGGAATCGGCCGGGTAAAGGACGCGCGACAGCGCATCGGCCTTGTTGCTCTCGGCGAGCGCGCCGATGTGATCGCCGGCGTTGAACTTGTCGAGCAGGATCGGATCGACCGGCATGCCGGACCACAGACGCAGCGTGTTGACGCGGTTGGCCCGCCAGCCAACCACTGGCGTATCGTAAGCAACGGCCAGAACATGTTCGGTCGGCTTCCAGACGTGGCGCTCGAGCCTGCCGTCCTTCGAGGTGATCGATTCCACCGAGCCGCCGAAGCCGACCTCGAAGGAGCGTTCGCGGCGTTCGAACTCCCAGGGATTGCCGTGATCGAGCCATGTCTCGGGCAGCTCCACCTGCCAGCCGTCATGGATTTCCTGCCGGAACATGCCGTTGGCGTAGCGAATGCCATAACCGTGCGCGGGGATGTCGACGGTCGCCATGCTTTCCATGAAGCAGGCGGCGAGCCGGCCGAGACCGCCATTGCCAAGGGCCGCGTCCGGTTCGAGCGCTGCAATGATGTCGAGGTCGACGCCAAGCGACGACAGCGCCTCGCGCATATTGTCCATCAGGCCGAGATTGGAGAAGGCATCGCGCATCAAGCGGCCGATGAGGAATTCCAGTGACAGGTAATAGACGCGCTTTTCCTGCTGGGCGTAGGCCTCTTGGGTCGCCTGCATCCAATGATCGACGATGCGGTCGCGCACAACCTTGATCGAGGCGGTGAGCCAATCGTACTGGGTTGCAACGTTGGTGCCCTTGCCGACCCTGTATTTGAGGGCCTGCAAGACTTCGTCGGCGAGCGTCTTGGGATCCGGGTTTTCGAGGGTGGGCAGAGGAGCTTCGGTTGTCATCGCGCGCGTCATGCTGCCTCTCGTGACGTTGCCAGGATCATGCGGCTTTCACCATCTCCGCCAATGCTAATGCATCCCACCGGATGTTCAATGGATTCAGGCGACCGCAAGCCGGGTTGCCCTGCGGCAATTTGGCATTGAAACACCGCGCCCTCAGCGGCGGGCCTCAAGTTCTTGTTCAGGCCGCCAGCGCCGCCTCCGGCGGCACCTTGGCGCCGGTCATGAAGGCGACCGCGTCGGACATCGTATACTGCTTCGGATCGATGACGCACAGGCGACGGCCGAGCCGATGAATGTGAATGCGGTCCGCCACCTCGAAGACATGCGGCATATTGTGTGAAATCAGCACGATCGGCAGGCCTCGGCGTTTGACGTCGAGTATCAGTTCGAGCACGCGGCGGCTCTCCTTGACGCCGAGCGCGGCCGTCGGCTCATCCATGATGACCATCTTCGAGCCGAAGGCCGCGGCGCGCGCCACCGCCACGCCCTGGCGTTGACCGCCGGAGAGAGTTTCCACCGCCTGGCTGATGTTCTGGATGGTCATCAGGCCAAGTTCGGTCAGCTTGTCGCGGGCGCGCTTTTCCATCGCCGGACGGTCGAGCATGCGCAGCCAGCTGCCAAGAAAGCCCGGCTTGCGGATCTCGCGGCCGAGAAACATGTTGTCGGCGATGGACAGCGCCGGCGACAGCGCCAGGTTCTGGTAGACGGTCTCGATGCCGGCTTCGCGGGCCTCCATCGGCGATTTGAATGCAATAGGCTTGCCTTCAAGCCGGATCTCGCCTTCGTCGGGCACGACCGCGCCGGAAATCGCCTTGATAAGCGACGACTTGCCGGCGCCGTTGTCGCCGATGACAGCAAGGATTTCGCCCGGATAGAGATCGAAATCGGCATTGTCGAGGGCGGTGACGCGACCGTAGCGTTTGACCAGGCTGCGGGCGGTAAGGATCGGTTCCTGAGTCTGGTTCATGCCGAGATCTTCCTGATCCACTGGTCAATACCAACAGCGATGATGATAAGGGCGCCGACAGACAATTGCGTCCATTGGGGATCTGTCCCCCAAAGCCTGAGGCCGAGCGCGAACACCCCGACGATCAGCGCACCGAAGATGGTCCCGAGGATGGAACCGCGGCCGCCGAACAGTGATGTGCCGCCAATCACCACGGCGGTAATCGAATTGATGTTCTCGAACTGCCCGGCCTGCGGCGAGACCGATCCGATGCGTCCGATCAAGGCCCAGCCGGCGATGGCACAAATGATGCCGGTCAGGGTATAGACCGTGACCAGCATCCGGCTGACGCGCACCCCCGACAGTTCCGCGGCTTCCGGGTCGTCGCCGACTGCGTAGACATGCCGGCCCCATGCGGTGTGATTGAGCACGTACCAGGCAATTGCCCCCATGATCAGCACCAACAGCACGCCATAGGTGAAGACTGCGCCGCCGATCCTGAACGAGCCGCCGAAAAACTGCAGCAGCGGTGCCGTCGCCTCGAGATCCTGGCTGCGGATGGTCTCGTTGCCGGAATAGATGAAGTTGATGGCAGCGTAGATCGACCAGGTGCCGAGCGTCACGATGAAGGGCGGCAGTTTCACCCAGGCGATGAGAATGCCGTTGATCAAGCCGCAAATCGCGCCGACAAGCAGCCCGATGGCAACGGCGACCGGCGCTGGAACACCGTAATGCATGGCAAACTGGCCCATAACAACCGAGCTCAGCACCATGATGGCGCCGACTGACAGGTCGATGCCGGCGGTGAGCACGACCAGTGTCTGCGCGATGCCGACCATGCCGGTTATCGCCACCTGCTGGAGGATCAGGGTGAGGGTGAAGGGAGAAAAGAAGCGTCCGCCGACGACGACTGCGAACAGAACCACCGAGATGAGCAGGATGATCAGCGGCACCATGGCCGGGCTTTTATGCAAGCGGTGCTGGATGCTCTCCAACGTCGAGCGGGAATGCGTCTCGAATGATGCGACGCTGGCGTCGCTAGCGGCCAGGACCGTCTCGAATTCCTGCGGTCCCTTGCTCCTGGTTGTTTCGACGCTCAAGTCGGCCTCCCCGCCTGTGATGTGGAGCGGCCGAAACCGCTCCACATTCCCTATTGTTCTTTTGAAGTTGAGCCGATCAGGGGATCAAATCAACCCCAGCACTTGCTGAGGCCTTGCTTCGTGTCGATGGATTCGATGCCGGCGGCAGGCTTGTCGGTGATCAGCGTGACGCCGGTGTTATAGAAGTTCAGACCGGGCGACGGCTCAGGCTTCTTGCCGGTGTCGGCAAAGGTCTTGATCGCCTCGATGCCGAGCGAGGCCATGAGCAATGGATATTGCTGTGAAGTGGCGCCGATCACGCCCTCGGCAACGTTCTTGACACCGGGGCAGCCGCCATCGACCGAGACAATCAGGACGTCCTTCTCCTTGCCGACGGCTTTCAGCGCCTGGTAGGCGCCCGCGGCCGCAGGTTCGTTGATGGTGTAGACGACGTTGATATCCGGATCCTTCTGCAGGCAATTCTCCATGGCAGTATGCCCGCCATCCTCATTGCCGCTCGACAGATCGTGACAGACGTTGCGTGCGTCGGTTTCGTCGCCGATCTTCTTGGGATCGCCGAGGTCGATGCCGAAGCCCTTCATGAAGCCTTGATCACGCTGGACGTCGACGGAGGGCTGGCTGGCGATCAGATCCATGTAGGCAATGTGCGCATCCTTGGCCTTGTCGCCCAAGGTAGCCTTTGCCCAGGAGCCGATAAGCTCGCCGGCCTTGAAATTGTCGGTCGCAAACGTCGCATCCGCGGCATCGGCAGGCTCGAGCTGCGTGTCGAGAGCGATCACCAGCACCCCTGCATCGCGCGCCTTCTTCACCGCCGGCACGATGGCCGCAGTGTCGGTGGCGGTGATCAAAATGCCCTTGGCGCCGTCGGCGATGCAGGATTCGATCGCCGCAACCTGGCCCTCATTGTCACCTTCCGCCTTGCCGGCATAGGCTTTCAGATCGACACCGATTTCCTTGGCTTTCGCGGCGGCACCTTCCTTCATCTTCACGAAGAAGGGATTGGTGTCGGTCTTGGTGATCAAGCAGGCGCCGACCCCGGCGGCCGATGCCGTCGACGCAAACGCCATCAGGCTCAGTCCGGCCGCGGCAAACACGGTGGATTTCAACAGTTTTGACGTGGTCACGATTTTCCTCCCATTGAACCATTTAGGATGCCGGCCAACCGGCATCTGCAGCGCGTCCGACGAAATCTCCCAGTGTCGACGCCGATCTCAAGAGACACCAGTCCGCCAGCACTGTCAATAATTAAATCACTCTTATTTATTATTGACAACGCAGGATTGTTCACTCACTCTAGACCAAAAGCATTGAGGGGAAACGACGGGAGGAACAGGGGTGGAGACCGGCATTACAAGGCACGGCTCGCCCGATGCGGCCGAAAGCCGCCTGCACCGCGGCACCAATCAAAGCGGCATGCGGGACCACAATGAGCGGCTGGTGCTGTCGCTGGTGCGCCAGCACGGCAGCCTGGCCAAATCCGACATCGCACGCATGACTGGCCTCTCGGCGCAGACAGTATCAGTCATCATGCGCGAGCTGGAGGAGGACGACCTGCTCGTTCGCCAGGCGCCGTTGCGCGGCAAGATTGGCCAGCCCTCGATACCCATGGCGCTCAATCCCGACGGCGCCTATTTCATCGGCCTGAAGATCGGCCGGCGCAGCGCCGAGCTCGTGCTGATCGATTTCCTCGGCAATGTGCGCTCGATGCTGCAGCATTCGTACCGCTATCCGGCGCCGCGCGAGACGGTGGAATTCGTTACGAGCGGCATGAAGAAGATGCGCGGCGAGCTCACTCCTGCGCAGGACAAGCGCATCGCCGGGCTTGGCATCGCCATGCCGTTCGAATTGTGGAACTGGGCCGATACCGCCGGCGCGCCGCGTGAAATCATGGACGAATGGCGCCATCGCGACATCCGCGCCGACATCCAGGCGCAATGCGAATTTCCGGTCTACCTGCAAAACGATGCCACCTCGGCCTGCGGCGCCGAGCTCGTGTTCGGCCAGGCGGCGGGTGCGGCGCGCGATTTCGTCTATTTCTACATCGGTGCCTTTGCCGGCGGCGGCATCGTGCTGAACGGCCGGCTGTTTGGCGGCCCAACCGGCAATGCCGGCGCGCTGGGCTCAATGCCAGTGCCCGGGCCTGACGGCAAGCCGACGCAGTTGATCGACGTGGCGTCGATCGCCATGCTGGAAAAGGCGCTCAACGCGCGCGGCGTCGAAGCCTCGCATCTGTGGACATCACCGGGGGACTGGGGCGAGATCGGCGCCGAGCTTGACGACTGGATCGCCAGCGCCTCGCACGCGCTCGCCTATGCCATCGTTGCGGCGTCGTCCGTCATCGATTTCGAAGCCGCGGTGATCGACGGATGGATGCCGCTCGCCGTGCGCAGGCGGCTTGTCGATGCTGTCATCCAGGCCATCGGCAGGATCGACGGCGAAGGCCTGAGGCTGCCGGCCGTTCGCGAGGGAACAGTCGGCATCCATGCGCGGGCGCTGGGTGGCGCCAGCCTGCCGCTGTCTGAGCGCTTCCTCATCGGCTCGACCACGATTTCCCGGAGCTTCTGAGCATGCTGATCGGTATCCCGGCGCTGCTCGGCCCGGAGCTTCTGGCGATGTTGCGCGCCATGGGCCATGGGGACGAGATCGCGCTGGTCGACGGCAACTACCCGGCCGAACAGCAGGCACAGCGGCTGATCCGCGCCGACGGTCATCATCTCGTCCCGGTGCTGGATGCCGTATTGAGCGTGTTGCCTGTCGACGACGCCGTGCCGCAGGCGCTGTTTCGCGCCTCGGCTAAAGGCGATCCCCTGCTCGCCGATCCGGTTCATCATGAGATTGAAGCGATCTGCGCCAGGCATGCGCCGGGCCGCAAGGTGGTTGCGCTTGCCGGCGCCGACTTCTATGCACGGGTCAAGGCCGCGCACGCGATCGTCGCGACGAGCGAGCCGCGGCTTTACGCCAACATCATCATTCGCAAGGGCGTGATCTATCCGCCGGAGAGCAAGACTTCATGATCCTCTGCTGCGGCGAAGCCCTGATCGACATGCTGCCGCGCACCACGACGGAGGGCGAAGCGGCCTTTGCCCCCTATGTCGGCGGTGCCGTCTTCAACTCGGCCATTGCGCTCGGCCGACTCGGCGCGCCGGCCGGCTTCTTCTCCGGCCTGTCGTCGGATCTGTTCGGCGGGCAGTTCAGGGAGGCGCTGGGGGCCAGCAAGGTCAGTTCCACCTATGCGCACACCTCGCCGCGGCCGACCACGCTCGCCTTCGTGCGGCTCACCAACGGCCAGGCGACCTATACATTCTATGACGAGAACACCGCCGGGCGCATGCTGACCATCGAGGACCTGCCGGAGCTCGGCAGCGAGATCGAGGCCATGCTGTTCGGCGCCATCAGCCTGATCTCGGAACCGGCCGGATCGGCCTATGAGGAGTTCATGCGACGTGAGCATGAGCGCCGCGTGATGATGCTCGACCCCAACATCCGGCCAACCTTCATTCCCGACAAGGCCAGGCATCTCAGGCGCATCCGCAACATGATGGCGATGGCCGACATCGTGAAACTGTCGGACGAGGATTTGAACTGGTTCGACGAAGCCGGCTCGCATGAGGACGTCGTCCGCAACTGGCTGGACCGCGGCCCGAAGCTGATCGTCGTCACCCACGGCAGCGAGGGCGCGGTTGGTTACAGCAGCCAGCACCGGGTCACGGTCGTGCTGGACAAGGTCGAGGTGGTCGATACGGTCGGCGCCGGCGACACGTTCAATGCCGGCATCCTTGCCTCCTTGCACGAGCAGGGCCTGCTGTCGAAGACGGCAATCGCCGGCCTGCCGAAAGAAGCCATCCATAAGGCGCTGACGCTCGGCGCCAAGGCTGCGGCGGTGACGGTCTCGCGGGCCGGCGCCAATCCGCCATGGCGGCATGAACTCGCCTGACCGGCTGGCAACCGCCTCACGGACTGCCTGCCGGCGATCACTTTATGTTTCGCCTAACCTGGCGGGCGGGATGCGCAGCCCATATCAAGCATGCCGAAGCCCGGATTTTCCCGCGTTTAAGAGGGCAGATCGGAAACCAGAGGTAACAGGCTGCGACACTTGAGCAATTCAGGGTTTTGCCCTGCGGCTTTCTCGGCCGTGCCAAGTCTGCTACCAGCGGCCGGTTATTTGGCTAAAAACCGTTTGAGGCCGACATGCAGTTCATCGATCTTGGCGCACAGCGCGAACGCATCCGCGACAGGCTGAAGGCGGCAATCGACCGCGTCGTCGACGAAGGTCGTTATATTCTTGGACCGCAGGTCACCGAATTCGAAAACAAGCTCGCCGCCTATATCGGCACCAAGCACGTGGTCGCTTGCGCCAACGGCACCGACGCGCTGCTGTTGCCGCTGTTTGCCGCCGGCATCGGCCCGGGCGACGCGGTATTCGTGCCGAGCTTCACCTTCGCCGCCACGGCCGAAGTGGTGGCGCTGACCAAGGCCGAGCCGGTGTTCGTCGATGTCGATGCTGACAGCTACAATATCGACATCGCCAGCCTCGAGGCGGCAATCGCCATGATCAAGGCGGAGGGGCGGCTGAGGCCGAAGGCAATCATTCCCGTCGACCTGTTCGGCCTCGCCGCCGATTACGAAGCAATCATGGCCATCGCCAATCGCGAAGGCCTGATGGTCATCGAGGATGCGGCGCAGGCGACCGGCGGCTCGGCTGACGGCAAGATGTGCGGCTCGTTCGGCACCGTCGGCTCGACCAGCTTCTATCCGGCAAAACCGCTCGGCTGCTACGGCGACGGCGGTGCGATGTTCACCAATGACGATGCGCTGGCCGAACAGCTGCGCTCGTTCGCCTTTCACGGCAAGGGCGAAACGCAATACGACAATGTCCGCGTCGGCATCAATTCACGGCTCGATACACTGCAGGCGGCGATCCTAATCGAGAAGCTGGCCATCCTCGAGGACGAGATGGTGGCGCGGCAAGCGGTCGCTAATCGCTATGCCGAAGGTCTCGGCGATATAGTCAAGACGGCGCGCAATCTGGGCGGCGGCCGCTCGGCCTGGGCGCAATACGCCATCGAAACGCCGAAGCGCGACGGGCTCAAGGCACATCTCGGTGAAAAGGGCATTCCGTCGGTCATCTACTATGTGAAACCGCTGCACAGCCAGATTGCCTATCGCGATTATCCGCGCACGCCGACCGGCCTTGCCGTTTCGGAAGAGCTGCCGAAGCGCATCCTGTGCCTGCCGATGCATCCCTATCTGAGCGAGGCCGACCAGGACCGGATCATCGAAACGATCCGTAACTATATCGGCTCGAATTCGGCGCACGTGGCGGCGGCATAATTCGAAAGTTGCGGAACATGGTCGCGGATTACATCGACGAGTTCATCATGTTCTGCGCCGGGTTGTGGATGGCTGGCATCGGCTTCGGATTTCTCGCGGACCCGTTCCAAGCTCGCCCCGGCCAGCAAGCATGGTGGACCAACTTTGGAACCCATTTTAAATGGATGGGGCCGCTGTTGGTCCTCATCGCGATAGTGCTCGCGTTCGCGGCACCTTCCTAGATGCGCTCGCGCCAGCAACAGGCTCGCCATTGACGGCATCGCTGATCAACAACGGACCGTTCACCTCAAACTGGGCCGTCGGTACCGATTTCGGGATGCTTTGCTCTGCGCCGAAGCATAGTCTGCACCTGTCTTCCCTCTAGGCTGGCTATTTCATGAAGAAGATTGGTTTCCTCTCGTTCGGGCACTGGACGCCCTCGCCGCAATCGCAGACGCGGACGGCATCCGATGCGCTTTTGCAGTCCGTCGAGCTGGCCGTCGCCGCCGAGGAGCTGGGTGCGGACGGCGCGTATTTCCGCGTGCATCACTTCGCCCGCCAGCTCGCCTCGCCCTTCCCGCTGCTTGCAGCGGTTGGGGCGAAGACCAGCCGAATCGAGATCGGCACGGCGGTGATCGACATGCGTTACGAGAACCCGCTCTACATGGCCGAGGACGCCGGCGCCGCCGATCTGATCGCCGGAGGGCGTCTGCAGCTAGGCATCAGCCGCGGCTCGCCGGAGCAGGTGATCGACGGATGGCGGTACTTCGGCTACGCCCCGCAAGAGGGCGAGAGCGATGCCGACATGGCTCGCAGACACACCGGAGTGCTACTCGAAGTGTTGCTGGGCAAAGGCTTTGCCCAGCCCAACCCGCGGCCGATGTTTCCCAACCCGCCTGGCCTGCTTCGCGTCGAGCCACACTCGGAGGGCCTGCGCGAGCGCATCTGGTGGGGCGCCGCCACAAACGCCACCGCAGAATGGGCGGCGAAACTTGGAATGAACCTGCAGAGTTCCACGCTCAAATTCGATGAAGGCGGAAAGCCGTTTCACATCCAGCAAGCCGAACAGATCAGGGCTTTTCGCGAAGCCTGGAAGGCGGCCGACCACACGCGCGAGCCACGGGTGTCGGTGAGCCGCAGCATTTTTGCGCTGGTCGACGATCGCGACCGCGCCTATTTCGGCGGCAACCAGGGCGGAGATCAGTTCGGCTATATCGAGGCAGACAGGCTTGCCGTGTTCGGCCGCTCCTATGCCGCCGAGCCGGACGTCCTGATCGAGCAGCTAAAGGGCGACGAAGCCATCGCTGAGGCCGATACGCTGCTGCTCACAGTCCCCAACCAGCTCGGTGTCGACTACAATGTCCATGCCATCGAGGCGATCCTGACCCATGTCGCTCCGGGCTTGGGCTGGCGCTGACGACTTTGTTGGGAAGCCACGGCGGTCAATACGATGCTCGCGTTCTAGCGATCTCACGGCTGCTTCCCGTCGGCTCGTTTCAGCATCGCAAATGCGCGACTGATCCGTTGCAGGGCCGTGGCGTTGGCCAGCACCGCGTACAGCGCGAACCCCCCTGCCAGAATCCAGGGCGAAGCCGCGCCCACGGCAGTCGCGACTCCGTCAGCGGCGAGCAGCACGCAAATGAACACCAGACGTTCCATCCGCTCGAAGAAATCCGGCCAACCATGGTTTTCCACAGGGATTTCCAGCGCCGTCCGCGCCTTGGCATAACTGGTGAGAATCCCGCCGGCGAACGCGAACATTGCGATCGCCCACAGATCGGCGACCCAGCCTATTGCCGCAAAGACGGCCAATTCCTGATAACGATCGACGATAGCGTCGAAATAGCCACCGGCCTTGGTGCTCATATTTGTCCGGCGGGCGACCGCACCGTCCAGCGCATCGAAGCTGAAGGCAAACGCCAGGCACAAGCCAAAGGCAAGACTTGAATGGTGATACGCGTAGGCGGCCGAAGACAAAGCCACGAGCACGAGCCCGCTGGCCGTAACCTGGTTCGGCGTCATGCCGATCCCGATCAGCGGAGAGGCGGCCTGCTCCCATAGCGGGTCGATGCGACTTTTCATGAGACCGGCGATCATGGCGGCTCCTCTGATGATGTCGTTTGACGGAGCTTTACCAGCAATTTGCGGGTTTGTTCCACCATCGCCCCGTTTCAGTTGGCCAATGCGGGCCGAGACCGGGCTCCGCAATGTTCTCAACTCGCCGCAAAAGCGATCTCGTTTGGCGAATGTGGCCGGCGGATTAAGGTGCTGCTCGCCAAGCTGACGGCGAAACAGAACTTCCGGTCGCAGCGACAGGTGCCCGACAGCATTTCACGGTTTGGGCGATGCCTTGTGACGGGTGTGCAAATCGAGCGGCGGTCTGGCGGCAACACCCGAAGGATGTGACTATGATTGCTTGCGACCCGTCGGAAGCCGGCCGAAACTCGATGCATAAATTTCTACCCAAGTTCGCCTACCTGCTCGCGACCTCTGTCGGCGTGGGATTATCTCCAACATGGCCGGGCACGGCCGGCGCAATGGTTGGAGTGGCTGTTGCCGCGGCTCTGATACCCGCATCGCCTTGGCTGACGGTGCTTGCCTATGCGGCCCTGTTCGCCGTCGGCGTATGGGCGTCATCGCATGTTATCTTCCATACCGGGACGGAGGACCCGCAAATCGTCGTCATCGATGAGACCTTCGGCGCCGCCGTAACGCTTTCCATGCTGCCGCTCGACCCACTCTGGTGGGCAGCAGGCTTCCTTGCTTTCCGGTTTTTCGACGTCGTCAAGCCTTGGCCCATCCGTATCATGCATGACAAGGTAAGGGGTGGGGCCGGCATCATGCTGGACGACGCGGCCGCGGCTGTCGTCGCTGGGGCGTTGCTGCTCCTGCTGAACGAGTTGATTGATCATTTGCCGTAACGGCGACATTCGGCCTCCAATGCCAAAGGCCAGCACGATGGTCCATGCGAGTTTAGCGACACAAGGGGAGGACCGAAGCGGTTGGCGCGGCCCTACTCGGTGACAACGAGTAGGAAGGAGGCATGACGAGACGGGCAAACGGCTGAACATCGCCGGCATTCCCGGCGACGACATCGGCAAGGAAGTCGTGCCGGAAGACCGGAGGCATCCGCCGCTCACTGATGATGTTCGCACGCCTGCGTGCGGAAACCCAAGCCGTCAAGTATTTCGATCAGCATCTGTACAGGATCAGGCACACCGTGCGTTGACCGCCACGCGACAAACCCGTCCGGCCTGACCAAGGCGGCACCGCCGCTTTCAACCCCGAGCGCGGAAGGCCACCGATGGTCCAAATCAATCAGACCCCCATTGGCACCCAAGGCGTGGCAGGTCAGCGGCATGCGGAGGCGCTGGCTTACGGCGTCAGCGGCCTGACACCATGCGTCGTCGGCGCAGAGGAAAAGAGGGTCGCGATCGCACAAATCGAGACTCGAAATCCGCTGGCCGGCACGCCCGACCGCGAAATGCGGTAAACGCGTGCCAGGGCGGCCCGATAACTCCGTGGATTTTTGGAATGGGTGATCGTCCCGCATGGCTTCCTGAGCCACGACACCGGCAGCGTAGCGTTGGCCAAATACCACGTCGTAATCCTCGACGATCGCGACTGGGGGAGGCAATCGCTTCGACGGATCGTCGAACCATTTCTGAAGGCGGGCGAGCGCTTGCGCCAACGTAGCCTCGATGACCGGCCGGCGCTCCATGTCATAGCTATCCAGCAACGAGGGACCGGCATGCCCGCGTGTTACCATCGCAAGCTTCCAGGCAAGGTTATGGGCGTCGTGGATACCTGAATTGCCACCGAAAGCGCCTGTTGGGGGCATCACATGTGCGGCATCCCCCACAAGAAACGCGCGGCCTCGGCGGAATTGGCGCGCTGTCATCGCGGCCACTTCCCAGGAGCGCGCATCGACAAGCCTAGTCGTGATATCCGACCGGCCCGCACCTCGTATGATCAGTTCCCTGCACCTGGCTTCATCAAAATCCTGGGGTTTCTCGCCCTTTTCGGGAAAGTACTGGAGCGCCAGAAGCCATCGTCCACCCTCCCTGGGCGTGAAGGTCCCGTTGAGGTCCGTCACGAAGCACGACGTGAAACGCTTGCCGCCGATCGTCGGAGGCATGTCCGTGTCAAAGACGACATTTATCCAGTGCTGAAGGCCGCCTGCCCCGCTGCGGCTGATCTCCAGCCTCTCTCGCATCGAGCCGTTCGCACCGTCCGCGACGATCAGATAGTCGGCCGAGATGGCGTCCTTTGCGCCGGTCGCGATATCGCGAATTTCCGCGCGGACGACATTCTCATCCTGTTCGAAAGCCACCAGTTCCGTGCTGAAACGTATGTCTGCACCGTTCCGCTCGGCGTAGCGGCGCAGAATCGGTTCCAGGACGTGCTGATCACACGTCGCCGGTTGCGTGGGGCTGAGGGCACTTGCATCCGGCCACGCCGGTCCGCCCCATTGAATCTCGGGATCGGTGAGATTCCTGGCGCGCGCAATAGCGCCTGCCTGCTGGTCCCCCGTACGATTTGCACGAATCTCCTCCTCGAGGCCGAGGCTTCGAAAGATCTCCATGCTGCGCGGGGAAATGCCGGCAAATTTGTACTGGATTGACGTGTCGGGATGGCGCTCGACGAGGACGCACGGAATGTCGTTGTGAGCCAAAAGGGCGGCCGCCGTCAGACCGTTCAGGCCGCCCCCGACGACGAGAACCGTGGTGTTGGTCATCTCGGATCTCCTCTCATTGATTTGATCACTTAAATATTTTGGTTGATCAAATCATATGATTGGTCCAAATATGTGTCAAGACACGAAGGAGCGTGGAATGGGACCGGGCCAAGATCGCTTGCAGCACGCCACCGAGGCTTGGCGCCTGATGTTTGATTTTCTGATGCGGTCCGCGCCGGACCGGTTGGCGGTCCAGCAGAAATTGGGTCTGACGCCCAACGACTCGCGCGCCCTCTTCACCCTCGACAAAGATGCGGGCAAGCCGATCGGAGCATTGGCCGCTCAATGGCACTGCGACCCTTCGACGGCGACCTGGCTGGTCGACCGGTTGGAGCAGGCGGGGCTCGCCGAACGGGTTCCGTCGCCAAGCGATCGCCGTGTCAAACGTGTCAAGCTTACGGCCAAGGGTGCTGCAACCATTGAGGAATTGACAAGGGAATATCACAAACCCCCTGCGGAGATGCTTGCGCTTCCACGCGCGGACCTGGATCAGCTGATCGGCCTGGTCAGAAAGTTACAGGCTGGCAAGTCCGTGGGTTGATTACATCCCGCGCGGCGTTGCTGCTGCTAAGGAAGATCAATTGGACCGTCCCAATGGCTATCAGTCTGGTTTTGTGCCTCGATCTTCAGCATCACACCTCTTCCAGTCTGCGCACGCGAGCTTTGACCCCATTGCCAATGGCATCTGCGACTTGCGAAGGGAAACCCTTTGGGAGCGATGCACAAACCAGTTCGATTGCCGCTAGCGCCCGTTGGCGCAGCTCGTCAAAGATCGCTGTGACGGGTTTTGGACCAATTCCTGCCTTGGCGGCGGTCTGGATGAAATGGCGCGGCATGACGCTATCGATAAGGTAGTGGCGTGCGTCGCCTATAGCCATCGCCAACTTCATTTTGTTGCGCCTGATCTGTCCCGCATCAAGGCTGGTCTGCGCTGAGATCACATCATATAACGGCGTCATGCGGAACCGGCCGCCGGGAGAAAGGAAGACGCTAAAATTCTTGGCATGTCCATCTGTGGCCCCGAGCAGCCAAAAGGCGACCACGGCCTTCAGAACCGCAGCTTGATCTAGCTCCGGTTGGTCGCTTCCCTTCATCAGACCAAGGATAGCCGGAACCCCAGGCCCGCCATCGGATTCGTATTTCAGCGACGGAGGCACAGACAGAGCCTGGCAGCAGTCTTCCTGGGGCAAGCGCAGGAGACGGTTGTCACTCGTCCATCGGCGATCGAAACGTTCGACTACGAGCACGCGATTGCCTTCGAATTCCTCGATTGCGGCGACGGCGCACGGGAGTCCCAGGGCGGCTGTCATCTTGAGGCAGAAAAATTCGTTTTCAACACTGAAGGAAAGGTCGATGCCATTTGGCAAGCGTCCAATCTGTGGCTTGAGGATGTGCGTTGTAGCAGTCGTCGCCAGCGGCTTGTACCAACGTCCTTTCCAGAACAAGAGCGCAGTCTTTTCCTGAGCGCCAGCGATCGAGATCCGGAAATCTTCATCCTCGCCCAGCCCGAGGGGGGCCGATGCCAGATCGCGGACGAGACGAGCAATCTCGATATCGTCAACGGGTTTGCCGTCGACAATACCGGCGGGGCCCGGCTCGACATCATCCGGCAGGAATTGCAGTGCGCCGACACAATCCCGTCCGACAGCGGCAAGCAAGTCGTAGGCGTCTATCCCTCGGGCATGAACACGCTCAGCCATACGGCGGCGAATCGGGATGCTGTCGGGCAGGAGATTGTCGAACACGGCAATGACGGGTGCACCGATATAGCGATCTTCACGTAGGGGCAGAGATAGCGAGACTGGTAGCGCATGCTCCCAGGCAAGCCAGGACGGATCATACTGAAAATCGATCGCGCCGCTGGATTGTCTATTCAGCCGCCCGACGAGACGGCTGTTCAAGAAGACGTTGAGCGGGAGGTGCCGCCGCGGACGAGCCATCAAAAGACGTCCTCGATCTCGGTCGACTTTGCTCTGGTCCGAGAGCGGACAACCAATTCAAGGTCGAGCGCTGCGAGAATGTCGCAAAGCGTTCCGAGCTGTGTCCCGGGCGCACCATTCTCGACGGCCGAGATGGTCGCTTGGCGTAGCATCGTGTGCTCCCCGACAGTGGCCTGGTTCAGGCCGAGCTTGCGGCGCCGCCGGCGGATGGCATCTCCGAGTTGCTTAGGCGTTCGGGCGATTTGGTCCACAGCGTACCTCTCCAGCTATGAGATATACGCTCAGAAGATAGATTTCAATATGCGCTAGAGCGAATAAATTGGAAGATGCGCTCCACCGTATAACCCGCCTCCCTCCCGCGTGGCCCTCACAGCCATGCCTCGATTTTCAGCTAGGCTGCTGGCCGCAGGCCAAAGCAATGCGAGGATCCATGCGGGAAGTCCTCCGAACGTCTCTCCATTACGCGCAATGCTCGAGGCAAAATTAGGCCTATTGGGTCGGCAGTGGATCGATTGTTCACACAGATCGTGCGGCACTCACCCAATCGAGGCGTGCGGCAGGTACAAGGCCGTAATTGTAGAAATTGATGCCATCGACGCCCGCCGCCAGCGCCGGTTTCACTTTGGCGGCGAGAATGTCCGGGCCTGCCATTTCCGGATGGAACAGCCGGTAACCGGTCCCAAGGAATTTCTCTGCTCCGAGCGTGGCACGGCCAGTGGCCATCAGATCTGCGACATCGCTGGCCTGCATATCGTAGGCGCACAGGATCGCGCCGTCGCAAGCCTGGCCGAGAGCCGCCAGATCGCAGCCGCCCAACCAGCCGTCCTTCAGGTCAATGATGAGGACACGTGTGCCCGGATCGGCAACGTCGCGCAGCTCGGCAACCAAGCTGGTCACCGGCTCGAACCGCCACAGCAGAAAGTCGTATAATTCTGGCCAGGGCTGGAAGGTATCGAAGCTACCGTTCGGAAAGTCCGGAAAACGCGGTGCCGGAACGGCACGATCACAGGTCTCGACGATCCACCCTCTGACCAGTTTGCGCGCCGCCTCGCCGTCAATGCCGGCACAAGCGGCGCGGGCGAGGCAGGACGGGCAAAAGCACAGCGACAGAAGGAAGTCATCTTCCGCGGTCAGCCCGACACCGTCTTTCTCGTGATGATATTCGTGGGCGAAGCTCATGAATGACGGGCTTTCGAGCTCGATTCTGTCCGGCTTGTAGGTGTGCGTAACGTCGGCGACCAGCGCGCGAACATAGGCGCGCGCATCCGGATGCGAGGGACAAAGGTTGTAATAATTGGGATCGCCGAAGGCATTTCGGGTAACCACCTGCGGATAAAGCATGCCGGCGCGGGTGTTGTGCAGGCACACCGTCCAGCACGAAACACCGAGCCCATTGGCGTCTCGTCTGCGGACGAGCTCGCCAAGCACGTCGCCTCCCTGCGAGATCACGTCCGCCACCTTGGGCTGAATTGCGAGGTCGGCCCATCGCGCGGCGGTTGGCTTGAAGTAGATCGTGCCGTCCTCCGGGAAATAGGCTTTGCGGCGCGGGCTGCGCGGCTGAAGGAAGCGTCCCGCATGATACGAGGCAGCAAGGCTGATCATGTTGAGTCCCGCGCGTTCGACCAGATCGCGTTCGACCATCTCGAAACCGAGATCCTGGACATCCCAGGGGTAGGTCCACATGGAAAGCTGCATAAGATATCCTCAGTTCTCCAGAGTGGCGCAGCAGCTAGACGCCGTGCGGTTTCCCCTTAGGTTTCTACGGGTTCGGCGACTTGCATGAGGCAGTCTCCTGCCTCGCACATTGTATGCAGCCGCCGCGAAAGCACGATGCCGTTTTCGGCAAAATGCAAGGCTTCCTCGGCAAGATCGAGCCTTTCGAGATCGTGATACCAGCCAGCCAATTGTCCGGCGTTCACGCTGTCGCCAACCCTCACGGCGGGTTCAAACCAGCCGCGGCGGGCGGCGTAGAGGCCTTGGCTATGCCGCGAAAGCGAAAGCAGTCGCGTCGGCATCGAATGCATTGACTCCGCGCCAACAACTGGCCCGTCGACCAGGCCTAGTGCAATCAGCAGATTGTCGATCGCGCGAGCGGTGATCGCCATCGTGTCGACCGTGGCGGTGCCGCCGCCCCCGAACTCACCGCTGACGCCGATGGCGCCGGCACGGCGCGCTGCACCCATGGAGGTCGGCGAGGCCTGGCCATTGTCGGCCACGAACCCATAGGGCATGCAGAGCGCCCGCATCAGCTCCACCCCGCGCCTGTGGCGCTCGGGATCGGCATTGCGCTCGACGAGTGCAGTCGGCAGATGTTCCATCGAAGTGCCCCCCGAATGGATGTCGAAGACGATGTCGTGTCGGGGGAACAGGTCTGTCTCGAGAAAGTTGGCGAGCCGGCTTGTCGGCGTGCCCGACGGATCTCCGGGAAAGGCGCGATTGAGATTGCCGCCATCGAGCGGCGAGCAGCGTTTGGCGGCCATCACCGCCGGCACATTGGCCATCGGCAGGATGGTGACGCGGCCCCTGACTCGCGCTGGATCGAGCCGGCGGACCAGCTTTGCCAAGCACAGCTCGCCTTCATATTCATCGCCGTGATTACCGGCCATAAGAAGCAGCGACGGACCCTCACCATTGCGCATGAGGCAGATCGGGACCTTGATTTGGAAATATGGCGAACGGTCTATCGAGAACGGGATGCTCAGATGGCTGAGCGTCTTGCCGTCCCGATCGAAATCGAGCGAATGGCTGATGCCGGTGTGCATGGCGGCGGTTCACACAGCCGCGACGGCGGTGACCTCAATGCGGAGGTCAGGATCAGCGAGACGCGCCTCGACGCAGGCACGCGCCGGCAGACGGGCGGAATCCACCCAGGCATCGTAGATACTGTTCATGGCGTCGAAATCGCCAATCTGCGGCAGGAAGATGTTGACCGCCACGAGCTTCGACTTGCTGCTGCCGGCCTCGACCAGGAGCGCCTCGATCTTGGAGAGTACCTCGCTCGTCTGACCCTTGATGCCGGCCTTGCGATCGTCTGCGACCTGGCCCGCTATGTGCACGAGGCCGCCATAGACGACCGCCTGCGACATGCGGGAGCCGGATTGGAAGTACTTGATCATATCGGATCCTTTCGTTCTTTTTTGGAAAGCGCGACGATGGTCAGCCGAAATAGGTGGGAAAGGCGTGGCTGACATACCCGGCCGCGTCGACGCCGAAGATCACGCGATAGCGATCAAGGCAGGTGCAGGGATGGGAGATGCCGAATTCAACGGTGTCGCCGACGGCAATGTCGTCGCCCGACGCAATTGTCAGGAAGGCGTGCTGGTCGTTGAGCTTGAAGACCTCGGCACGCGCTATCGGCAGCTGCTTGCCGGCACGAAAGATGGTCAGGACCATTGGAAAGCCCTGGTCGAACGACACGTCGCGCATGCCCATGCCGCAGATCGCAAGGCCGGGCTCCGGCCGCGACAGTACCTCGGCCCATAGGCGCAAAGCCGGACGGAACGAATTTCGTGCGGACGCATTGAAGCCGCCGACTGCAAAACCCTCGCGGGCGTCGAGTGTGCCGAGCGAGCGGTCGTAGACGCCATGGTCGTGGAAGAAGATGGCGCCGCTGCGCAGCACCAGCGTCGCGCTGCTGTCCCTAGAAACGAGAGGCGAAAGCGCTGCGACCACTTTGTCGAAGTAGACCGAGCCGCCTGCCGTGACAATCAGCGGGGTGTCGCCGCCGACGCGGGCGCGGAGCCGCAGGAACATGTCGGCTGTCATTGTCAGCAGGGCGGATATCGCCTCATCGGTGCGGTCAGGATCGGGCTGCGCCGCGGCACCTTCATAGGTTGCGACGCCGGCGATCAGCAGCCGGCCGCCGGCTGCTACAATCGCGTCGGCAATCGCCTCGGCTTCGCCGGTGGTCCGGGCGCCTGCCCTGCCCGCACCAAGTTCGACGAGCACGCGCAATGGCGGCAGCGTCGCATTGGCCCGCCAGGCTTCGGCAAGCGCATTCACGGCGGCGATCGAGTCGGCGAAAACGTAGAACTCAGCGCTTGGCCAGGCGCTGACAAGAACCGCAAGCCGGTTCGCGCCACCTGGTCCGCCGACCTCATTGGCGATGATCAGCCGACAGAGTCCGGCTCTGAGCATCACCGTGGCCTGCCTTATGTCGGCGACGGTCGTGCCCCATGCTCCGGCCTCGATCAGGGACCGGGCAAGATCAGGCGCCATCGGGGTCTTGGCATGCGGAGCGATCACGGCGCCCTGCTCTCGCGCATAGCGCAGGAACAGGTCACGATTGGCGATGAAGGCCCCCTCGTCGACGGTCAACACCGGCAACGACATACGCCCATCCGCTGGATGCCAGCGCTCAGATGCGACAAGGCTGCTGTCCAAGCCGAGGGTGCCAGGCGGCACGCCGCGGATACGGTCATCGAGCAGGAAATTTTCTCGGGTCGCCAGCGACAGTACGGGTGAGCTTTCGGTCATCCGATGCTAGTCCTTCCGTTACAGGATGAAGTCCGGATCGATTTCCGATTCCGGCCACACCATGAGAGAGATGCGTGCCAACTCCTTACCGCGGACCGATCATCGATGCCCACCATCACCTTTGGGATCTCGGCCTCAGCCGGCACCCCTGGCTCGCCACAACGGCTGGCGAACGCGGCGGTCTGGGGGAGCTTGGCCGCTTGCGGCGAAACTACCTTCCTGAAGATTATTTGCGCGACGCCGGCCGGCACAATGTCGTCGCAACCGTCCATGTCGAAGCCGGCTGGACCGGGGATGACTGCGTCGGCGAAACGCGGTGGCTTGAAACGCTCGACAAGTCGCGCGGCGTGGCCGCCCGTTATGTTGTTCACATACCGCTGGCGAGCCGCCAAGCGCCGGCGCTGGTCGAGGCGCAGGCGGCATTCGACCGTGTCGTCGGTGTGCGCGACATACTGAGCTGGGATCCGGATCCTGCCCGCCGTTTTGCTGCCCGTGACGGCATCATGGACGATCAGGCCTGGCGTGCCGGCCTGTCCCTGCTTGGGCGCCACCGGCTGGTTTTCGACCTGATGGTGTTTCCGCGCCAGCTCCCCGGTGCGGCGCGCCTCGCAGCGGCCTTTCCGGACCAACTCTTTGTTCTCAACCACTGCGGCAGCCCGATCGATCGCGATGCAGACGGGATGCGGGTGTGGCGCGAAGGGCTGCGGCTTTTGTCGGAGTGCGACAACGCTGCCATCAAGATATCGGATCTGGTCGCCTACGATCATGATTGGACACTCGACAGCCTGAAGCCGGTTGTCATGCATTGCATCGACTGTTTCGGTACGCAGCGAGCGATGTTCGGCAGTGACTTCCCAGTCGCCGGCCTGCATGCGTCATTCGATGCAGTATATGACAGCTTCAAAGCCATTGCAGGAGAGCTTTCCGCGGACGAGCAAACGGCGCTGTTCTTCGGCAACGCAAGGCGTATCTACCGGCTGCACGATATTTCATCGGCGGGCCTGCTCCCTGCCTGAGAGAAGCAGCAGCCCCAGAATCAGCGACCCGAACAGGATACTGCGCCAGCCGGGCGATGCGTTGACGACGGTGATCAGCGCCGTGATCGTGACCAGCAGGATCGCGCCGGGGATAGTACCGGCATAGGTGCCGAGCCCGCCCAGTATCGAGGTGCCGCCGAGCACCACGGCGGCAATCGACGCGAGGAGATAGGGATCTCCGATCCCGACATAGCCTTGGCCGTTCATGCCGAGGACCAACACACCGGCAAGTCCCGAACAGAAGCCGCTGATGCCGTAGACGGCGAGCGTGGTCGAGGCGACGGAAACTCCGGACAGCGCCGCGGCAAGCGGATTGGCGCCCATCGCGAAAATCCGGGCGCCGAGGGATGTCGCATGCATCGTGGTCAGAACGATCACGGAAATGACCACCCACAAAAGCACGCCTGCCGGAATACCGGCTGGCCGCGCATTGCCGAGCCAGCTGACCAGCGGGTTCTCGGCGGTCACGGCGCTGCCGCCGGCGATGATGATCAGGAGGCCCTGCAGGAATGTCGCCATCGCCAGTGTCATGATCATTGGATGAACGCGCAACAGCGCCACGCCCAGCCCGTTTACGAGACCTATCGCGGTCGTCAACGCAAGTACTGCAAGAACGGCTGTGAGCCCGGTCGGATCCGCCTGCAATGAGAGCAGCGGGAGGCTGACGGCACTGACCGTGACGATCGCCGCGACGGAAAGGTCAATGCCGCCGGCAATCACCACGAAGGTCTGGCCCGCCGCGACCAGGCCGATCACCGCGCCCAACTCGACCAAATAGCGCAAATGACCATAAGCGCCGAAGCCACGTGAAGCGAAGCTCGCCGCGATCCACACCGCGGCAACGATAGCGACCGTGAGGAAGGGCCGGCTGCGCAGGATCGTCAACGCCCGCCCGCCGCGCGCGCTCTCTTTCCGTGCTGTCATTGCTGCACCTTGCGGAATTGCGGGATGGCGACCGCCCCGATGATGATGAGGCCTTGGGCGACATACTGAGCAACTGGCGTGAAGCCGAGGAAGAACATGACACTGATCATCAGGCTGAGCAGCAGGCTGCCGGCAAGCGCGCCGCGCATCGTGCCCTGGCCGCCGAGGAAGCCGATTCCGCCGAGCACCGCGGCGGCAATGGAATTCAGCGTGAAGGCTGTGCCTATGACCGGGTCGCCCGAACCCGTTTGCGCGGCGACGAACAGGCCGGCGCCTGTGCAAAGCAGACCGCTGATCGCATAGGCCGCGATCCGCGCGCCGTCGACCGGCACGCCGGAGCGATAGGCGCCGACCGGATTCTCACCGGCGGCATAGAGGCTCAACCCAAGCGGGGTGGCGAGATAGAGTTTCCACAAAAGCACGACGAGCACCAGCAACACGAATGCCGCCGGCGTGTTGCCGGCAAGCAGGTCCGACAGCCACTCCGGAATGGCGCCGCCCGGCCTCGGCAGGATGAGCAACGCAGCACCGCCGATGATGAAGGAGCCGGCGAGCGTCACCACGATGGCCGGCAACCGAAGTTTCACGACGATGAACCCCGTCGCGGCACCGATGCCGATACCGGTCAGCGCCACCACGGCGGTGCCGCCGGCTACGCCCAGCGGCCCGATCATCGTCGTCGCGGCGATTACCGCGCCGAGACTGACCATTGCGCCGATTGCCAAGCTGATGCCGCCGGTGAGCATGAGGATCGCCTGGGCCATCGCGACCAGCGCCAGCGGAAACCAGCTCTGGGTGAATTTGGCGAAGCCGGACGCCGTCAAGAGGCCGGGGAACAACACGCCGTAGGCAACGAGGAACGCCAGAACCACGGCAAACAGGCTGCGCACGCCAACATTTCGGCGCAGCTGAACTCGCCAGTAGAGGGCGCCGGCTTGGCTTGAGGATACAACCGTGCTCATGCCGCAACTTTCTGCTGTTCGGCGCCCATTGCGGCGGAGACGATGACTTCCTCGCTCAGTGCCTCGCGCTCGAGCATGGCCTTGATGCGACCTTCTCGGACCACGGCGACGCGGTCGCAAAGGTGCACCAGTTCGGGTGTGTCGGAACTGAGCAGGACGATCGCCTTGCCGGCGGCAGCGAGATTGCGAAGCATCATGTAGATCTCACGCTTGGTCTCGACATCGACGCCGCGCGTCGGATCGTTGAGGAGAAGCACAAGCGGATCGTGTGGCATCCATTTCGCCAGCGCGACTTTCTGCTGGTTGCCACCTGAGAGTGCCTGCGCCGGGCGATCGAGGTCGCCCTTGATGGCAAGCTGGGCGGCGAGTCCCCTCGCCAAATCGCGCTCGGCACGCCGGCTGCGCAGCTTCAACGCCGGCAGCCTTGCGAAGGCTGGTAGCATCATGTTGGTGATGATGGGATGGATCAAGTGCAGGCCTTCGCGCTTGCGGTCGGCCGGGACATAGGCGAGGCCGAGCGCATTGGCTTTCGGCACGCCGCCCGGCAGACCCGAAGCAGCGTTTACGGTCGCGGATGCCGACCTAGCCGGGATCGCGCCGTAGAGGCCAAGCAGCAGATCTTCCTGCCCCTGCCCGACCAGGCCGCCGATCCCAAGCACCTCGCCTGTCCTGATGTCGAGATCGACGTCGCGCATCAGGCCGGCCGAAAAATTACGAACCGAGATGGCGTTGGCTGGCGATGGCGAAGGCTGCCATCGTGGAAAGAGATCGCCGGGGTCGCGGCCGACCATCAGCCGCACCAGCCCGGCGGCATCAGTTTCTTCCAGCGAGCGGTCCGCCGTGCAGGCGCCGTCCTTCAGTACGGTGACATGCTGGCACAGTGTCATCACTTCGTTCAGCCGGTGTGAGATGTAGAGAATGGCGATGCCCTCGGCCCGAAGCCTTTCCAGCAAGTCCGTGAGGGTTTTTGTCTCGGTTGCCGATAGCGATGAGGTGGGTTCGTCGAGAATGAGCACGCGCGGCCGCCGGTAGAGCGCCTTGGCGATCTCCACCATCTGACGCCGGCCGAGTGACAGATGCCCCACCGGCGTAGACAGCGGTTCGCGAAGGCCGACAAGATCACATGCGGCCCTGGCCCGTGCGGCAAGTTCCGTGTAATCGACCAAGCCGAATCTCTTGGGATAGGCGCCGAGCCCGATATTTTCGGCGATCGAGAGGCTGGCCGTCAGGCTGAGTTCCTGTTGGACAACGGCGATCCCGGCATGCCGCGCATGAGCGGGGCTCATGCGCGATACCGGGCGTCCATCAACCTCGATCGCCCCGCCGTCCGGGCGCAGGGCGCCGGACAAAAGGTTGATCAGCGTCGACTTCCCCGCGCCGTTCTCGCCGAGCAGCGCATGCACGCGGCCCGGCTGCAGAGCGATGGAAACGTTGCGCAGGACGGGGTTGCCGAAGAAGGACTTCGACACCCCCCGCGCGGCGAGAAGCGTAGCCGTGGTTGTCAATGTTGCAACCCTTCAGGCTTATTTCTGGGCCAGCAGCTTCTTGAACAGATCCTCATCGAACGGCGAATAGATGTAACCGTCAGCCGGGAAATCCTTAGCCCGGGCGAGATATTCGTCGACGTTGGAATTGTCGATCACCGGCAGCGGGATCTTGACGAAAGCCGGCACATCCTTGCCGTCCAGCGCCTGTACGGCGGTGTAGGTGGCGAAAGCGCCGAGCCAGTTCGGCTGCATCGTCGCCCAGCTCTTCAAGCCCTTTTCCTTCCACAGTTCGAGGAACTGGCGCGCATTCTCGCCGGTGATCGGCACCTGGTCGCGACCCTGCTTGTCGAGCGCGAGCACGGCACCCGCCGACAGAGCGCCGCCGAGCGACAGGATGCCGTCGATTTCGGGATTGGCGAAAAGCAGACTGGTGACCGCTTCCTGGGCGGGCGCGACATTGTAGGGCGTGTTCGTTTCGGCAAGCACTTTCACATCGGGATGAGCCTTAAGCTCGGCATCGGCGCCTTTGCGCCGGTCGTCACTGACCGAAACGCCGGCTGGGCCATTGAGGATCAGAATTTTGCCCTTGCCTCCGATGGCGTCGATCAGGAACTTGGCCGCCTGATCGCCCCACTGTGAGGAATCGGTGTTGACCTTGGCGGTCACCTGGTCGGTGTCGACGAGGCTGTCGAAATTGATGATCGCGATGCCTTTGGCGCAGGCGTCCGCCAGCACGCGCGCCGGCGCGGTCGACGAGCCAGCGATCAGGATGATGGCATCGACATCGGAATCGATCATCGACTGGATCTGCTGAATCTGGACGTTGGCGTCGCCTTGGGCGTCGGTCACGACGAGCTTGTCGACCAAGCCTTGCTTCTTCAAAGTTTCGACTTCGGCTTCGATCGTGCCCTGTGTCTGCTTCATCCAGGTCGGAACTGAATAGATGTTGGCCCAGCCGATCGTATACGGCGCCTTGCGGTCGCCCTTGATGCATTTAGCGGCGGCGTTGGCCTGCGAACCGGCGCCAACGCTGAGGAGAAGACCGAGGCAAAGGGCGCTGGCGGATGCGAAAAACGATGATTTGGTCATGATTGTTCCCTTCTGAGGTTATGCCTGGACGTGCGGGGTCGAGACGAGAAAACCCGCCGGTTGCCGCATCTCGGAAACCGCCCTTTTTCTCGTCAGGACTCTCTGCGCCTGGCTCCTTATTGTCTGATATTCCAGACAAGAGGCCTGTATATCGGACAGATGGGATGCTAGACTGAGCCTTGACATCTTTCAAGCGTCTTGAGACGAGGGCCGAAATGATTTTGCGCGGGGTGCGGCCCACATGAGCGATGGCGTCACTGGTTTGATCGAAAGGGAAGTCCGCGCCGAGCCGCGCAATGGCGAACGGCGCCGCGGGATTGACCGCGTCATCACGCTGCTTGAAGCGCTTCTGCGGCAGCGCGCGCCGATGCGCGTCGGCGATATCGCCAAGATGATCGGCGCGCCGCGTTCGACCACTTATGAGATCGTCAACAGCCTGCTGGAAGCCGAAATGCTCGAGAACGTCGGGACGGAAGGCTATGTCTATTTCGGAAAGGCGATGCATCTGTTCGGCTGGGCCTACTCACATCATAATGCCCATTATCGACGCATCATCGAAACCCTGGACAGACTAGGCGCGGAGACGGGCGAGACCGTCCAACTGTGTGGCCTGCGCGGAAACAAATACGTCGTCCTTGATTGCCGGGACTCGCCCGGCCCGTTCCGGATTTCAAGCGATGTCGGAGTCGAGGTGCCGATCCCGTGGACGGCGTCCGGAAGGCTGCTGCTCGGCCATATGAGCGCGCAGGAAATACAGGACTTCATTCCGCCTGGCGACTACAAGCTTCCCGACGGCCGCGTCATTGCGCCAGCCGAGTTCTTCGGCGATGTGGCTCTGGCGCGCCAGCAAGGTTTCAGCGAGACCGCCGCTCTGGCTGACCGCTTCACCTGGTGCATGGCCGCGCCCATCCGCGATGGCGACGGGGCCATCAACAAGACGCTTTGTTTCGTGTTGCCCGTCGACACGCCGGAAGCCAGGCGCAGCGAATTGCTTGCCCTGCTATGCGAGCGCGCCCGTGGATTGTCGCTGGCGGGAAGCTAGTAAAAATCGGCGCGCGAAGGTTCGGGATAGGCTCCGCTCGTTCAGCCGCAGCAGCGAGGCCGGAACCGGTATTCCGGTGGGTATGGCAAAGGCGGCAGCGCGCTCCCGCGACCACCTTTGCCCACAGTCCGCAGCGTGCCAGCACCGCAGAGTGCACGCGATGATACCGGTGCCTGGGACACCTCGTCCGGCCCGGCCACAACGCACTTACCCTCTTCATTGAGCGTCGTTGATTGCTTAGACAACGGGACGTTCCGATTCCGCCGGATCATCCATCGGCGGGAGCGGCGGCAATGGAAAGCAAAGCTCGCCTATTACCTGAACGCCCACGCCAAGCACACTTATCTGTTCGAGGTCGGACGTGCTGGATGTAGAGCCGGTTGGCGCCTGCATCAGGAAGGGACCCAGAAACGAGACGGCGTTTTGCATCGTCGTGCGGGCTTCGGCGGTCCACGAGCCGCTGAATTCCACGTTACGAACCAGAAGCAGGCCCTGAGGCAGGCAATGCGCATAGGTCTCGTCGGTCGAAGCCTTGATCATGTCGCCGCGCTTCATTCCCGGTACGTACCAATCCTCCTCGTCGACGAGGTCGGGATGCCACCATCTCGTGCCGGCGATCCGCCGGGTGATGGTGAGCATGCAATACTCGAAATGCACATGCAGTTCACTGTCCGAGGTAGTTACCTCCGTTACGACCGGGTTTTTAATGAGATCGTGAAGCTGGATTGTGGCCAATCGGTTCACGAGCGAGGTGTCCAACTGCATTTGCGTGCTGGAAGCATTTGGCTGCTCTCTGGGCGGCGAGACGTGATCTGCCTCGGCTGTGAAGTGTCGCCGGGCAGCGCGAATTCGACTGAATGTTGGCAGGGTAGCGGCCAGCGCCCGGGCGTGGAGCGGCGAAGCGGTGAGGCCACCCAGATGGTTCGCGCTGAACTGGCTCAGATTGACCGCGGTGCTTGCTGCATCCTGGATACCGAGAAACTCGACTGGCTGGGTAGCGTAGTCCGTGAGATGTGGCTGCATGCGCAGCTTTCTGACCGCTTCAACCCTTGGCACAACAGCTAATTCGGCGGCAAATGCCTTGCGCCGTTCGACCGCCTCGGAAACTGCGGTGAGGTTCGACACCACCTCTTTTGTCAACACTCGCATCTTCCATAAGTGGGGATTTGCCTTAATGGCGCCGGGTGTCTCGGTCGTGGTTGCGGTAGTGCGGGATATCCTTTGATCGAAGACATGCCAGGCCGTGCAGCTGGGCTCGGCGAAATCTGTCGGCTCGCAGCTGAATGGCAGCGCATCGGGATTGTCCCCGATATCTTTTCGTGCCTCGGCAACCATCGCGGCGATGCGCGCATAGGAAGGAGCATCAACCGGAACCCCCGGTTGCGCCCATGGGATCATCGCCAAATAGGCAGACTTGGCGGTAAGACTGCCGACAGACGAGGCGGAAACGGAGGAGGCATCGGACCGTTTCAGCCATAGCGGGTAGTCGTACTGGTCTTCCAGCCACTCCGACAGCCGCAGCGGATTGGTCACGCCATTTTGCACGATGCCATCGGCTAGCGCCTGCCCCGGATGAATGGCAAGCGCCAACGACGGGTCATTGTTGGGGTTGTAGGTCGCGATTAACGTGTCCACCACTTGCTGGCCAAGGATCGCGAGCTGATCGCTGTTCGTGCTCACAGGGACACCTCAGCCTTGCGGAGCAGCGGGCGCGTCAGCCGGTATCGCAGGCGCTCCGGCATTGGCGGCTGTCGCAGGGTTGGCCACGACTTCGGCGCTGAGGGCAGGGTCGTCCTTGCGCGGTGCGGCCGGCTGTATCTGGCCTACCCAGCCGACGATCTGCGAACCGAAAAGTTCAAGCGTTCCACCGTGTTCATTGCTGCTGAAGGAAAAACCCTGAGATGCATCGTGCTGGTTGCTGAATGCGCCGCTGCTGTCCGAATTGGAATGTTGCACCGATCCGCCGATACCGCACCAACCAACCTTGCCGCCATAGGAGGTGGAGCTGCTTTCCGTGTGTCCGCTAGCGCTGTCGACGGCGCTCTGGAATGCGCTGCCCATGCTGCCCCAGGAATTAGCGGTAATCTTCACGTTTCGAACAATCAGAAAACCCTTCGGGATCATCGGGAGCAGCTTGGGCACGTCGCCGATCTGACCTTCGATGGTCCCGTCGCTGATCGCATTCTTCTTCTGACCGGCGAGATACCAGCCGTCCATGTGGAAAAGGTCGCCAAGCAGCCATGGCCGTTCGATGCTGGCCATGAACCACTCGAATGTGACAGTTGCCGAAGAACTGCTGTCCTGATGCGACTGCCAGGAGGACTGGTCGGCATTCCAACCGTCGTTGTGGCTGGTCTCGCTGTGCGATGCATTGGCTGAGGCGCCGAAACCCAGAACGCTGTAGCCGACGCTGCCCGATGTTGATGACGACTCGTTGTTGTAGAAACTGTGTCCGAAGCTGTGTTGGCCGCCGCCACCGCTCGCCTGGTACTGTTTCGATGTGGCGGTGATTTTCATCACCCCGAAGTCATGGTTGGTGTGATCCCACCAGGAGACCGGATCGATATACGACCACGGCACCTTGATTGCCACGGCGCCACCGAGACCAACGCTATACTCGTCGTACATCTTGCGGGCCTTGGCAATCAGGGCGGCCGCGGCGCTGCCGCCGACGGACTGAAGGGTTGCAATCGCGTCGTCGATCTGTTGCCCGCCCATATCCTTGAAGTCGTTATAGGCTTGGTCGACGGCGTTCTGGTATCTGGCGCTGGTGACCGGCCATGCCTGTCCCTGGATAGGATCGGACATGGCTTGGGAGTAAGCGAGCGCGAACTCGCTGCGTGCATCTGCCAGCACCTTCTGGTTGTGTCTGTAGGCGGTGTGGCGCGGCGTATAGCCGGTAAAATTGCCGTCGGCATCCATCAGATACAATGTCTTCTGGGCATCGGCGATGCGTTTCTTGATATCGGTCGAGGGCTCAGGGATCGGTTCCGCCTGCATGCCGGCCAGGGCTGTGAAATACTCGATACTGACGGTTCGCTGGGGCCACGACACCGCAACCCCCTTGTTGGTGACCATCAACATGTCGTCAACCCGTTGAGCCGTGTTGAAGGCGCTGCTGATCGCCAATTGCAGCCTGGGATCTGGTGCCGGCATTGCGGCCAGCTGACCGGCCGGCGTCGCGGGCGTTCCGGCAGAAGGGGGAGCGGGTGGTGCTGAGAAAGCGCCCGTGGTGGAAACCGCGCCGTAGGCGCTGCCGCCGGCGGGCGTCCAGGGATTGGCATACATCTTCGGGTCGATCGGCTGGCCGACTGGAAGGTGCATGTAGACTGCCGAGCCAGACGGCGTGCCGTCGGGATTCACAAGCTGGGCCGCAACGGCGGTGTGTATCTGGTTCAGCGCGTCAAGCAGTGCTTGCGTGATGCCGCCGGTGACCTGAAGATCGTTACCAGGCATGAGAACTCTCCTTGTTTGTTGCGGCGTTGGACCATGGATCGTCACGCGGACGGGGAAAGACCAACGTCAGGTTGCGGATGTGCAAAGCCCGCGCTCCGTCGATCCGGGAGCCCTGGCCCAAG
This sequence comes from Mesorhizobium sp. M1423, assembly GCF_040317575.1. Classification (NCBI taxonomy): domain Bacteria; kingdom Pseudomonadati; phylum Pseudomonadota; class Alphaproteobacteria; order Hyphomicrobiales; family Phyllobacteriaceae; genus Mesorhizobium; species Mesorhizobium sp. M1423. The sequence goes on along the minus strand of NZ_JAMYKU010000014.1, from coordinate 29,819 downwards.
AGCAAGTTACGTCTCGTTCAGACATCGGCCGAGCAGACAATCACCAGGTCAGGAATGCCCTTGCCGGGCCCAGCCGCCTCCTTGGCTGCCGAGCATCTCCCAGCCGAAGTCTGCGGCTGTGCCTTCCGGGCACGCGTCACTAGGGCGATGGCTTCCCGCGGACCTGTGCCTGTGACAAAACCCGTGAGTGTCTGAGCCGGCTAGGCATCGACAAGGTAATCGTGATACAGCGAGTGGATACTCCGGCCATTGTCGCGGTCCTGCAGAATTCTCTCCCATAGTCCGAGATGAACCTCGCCGGGAGCGCCTTGGTGGACCACTCCGTTGAGGAACCGGATATGCCGGCGAATGTTGTCGTCGAAAGAGAGGCCTGCCGTGCGAATGTCATCATCGCCAAGCCCCTCGTCGAAGCTTCCGCCTTGCAGCTCGTCCCTGACATGACCGGACACCGCTGACAGGAAGACTTCGAAGCTGACGCCTTCCGGCAGCCCGCCTGCGGTCTGCTGGACGTTGTAGAAGTCTCTGCTGATGTAGTCGTCCTGATTGTTCTCGTCGAGAACGTGGTTCATAATCTGCCAGGTCCGGTCGCCAGCTTCGTCGGCCGAACCCTCGAAAAGATTTAATATCCGGTATGCTCTATCCTGCCATGTAGACATGTTTTGATCCTCATCGGGCTGCTTGCATGCGCGGTTTCGCGAGCGGGGTAGCCCCTCGAGGGGCCGGACGAAGCGGTTGTTTGTTTTCGACGGATTGAGTTTCTCTGACCGCAGCTTACGGATGGCTTACAGATCGAAATTTTTTGGATTCATTCGCTCTGGAAGAAACCACACGCAAGTGGATTGCATCGAAAGCCCGGTTCCGCCGGTCTATCACCCGCTCGCAGCGCGAGTAGTCTTGAACGCCGCTGGGGACACGCAGGTACGCTGCCCAAGCGCAGAGTCTATCGCTCCGGTCTCTCAGTGTTTCCGATCCCGGATTGCTGGTTAGACAAAACCGCCCCGCACACGATCGACCTGGGATTGCCCGTGAAGTTATCGGGCCGTGCAAAGAAGAGGTTCGGAGCACGCTGGCAAGACGCAGCTCACGGATGGCTTACGGGTTTTGGGCGTTCAAGATCTCAGATACGGACGCACCAGCGTGCGGATCACGTGTGAGGATTTGTATTCCCCGTTCGCTCCAACCGCCCTTTCGTAGCGCGAGAAGTCGTCTACAGCTGCGGCAGGATCACTGCTGGACAGACGTTCCCTGATGAGGGCTTGGTACACTCTTTCCGAATCTGGGTAGTACTCGAGTGCTCTCAGATAGGCTTCTCGCGCCCGGAAACCTTCTCCGGCATTCTCCCAATGTCTTCCGACGTTGATCGCCAGGTCGATATAGCCGTCCCGAACCTTGTCGGCCACCGGTATCGCCCAAGACGGAAGAGAACCCGGTGACAGTGGCGGGCCGGGGAATCTCGCCAGAAGCTGTTCCTTTTCGGGGGCTGTCGTATCCCCTTTCCTGGAAAGACCGCGGTTGAGACGGGCTTCCCAATCAGCAAGGTCGACCCACACCTTATCCGGGGGCAGACTGATCCGCCCCTCCCTCTGGACGATGAAGTCGCCCTTGCCGAGCGTCTTGCGCAGGCGGTGAAGGGCTTGCTCGCACGCCGGTTTGGCTTGATCCCCGTCGAGATCGGGCCAAAGCCAGTCATGAATGCTTTCGAGGGGACAGGTCTGGTCGCGCGCCAGGGCGAGAACCCGCAGGATATCGAGGGCACGCGTCGGCGATTTCGATCCGAGATCGAATTGAGTTCCGTCGAGCTCGATCCTGAAGCCGCCCAGTACAAAGATCTTCAGTGGCCATGGCCATTTAGCAGGCCGTCTCATTGGCGGGACGAGACGCCGCGTCTGAATGACCGAATGGCAGAGATCCGCTTCAATTCCGCGGTCAAGTGCATCCAGCAGCAGTTCGGCGAGGAGATCGGGCAGGTTGAGTAGGATTGCAGACGGGTTGACGGCCCTCAGGGCTGCCATGAACTCCGTCAGTTTCTCTTCATAAGCGGCTCCGCCCCTCCATTTCTCTTCAAAAGCGGCAGCGGCAAGAATGCAAATCTTCACCCGTTCCCGCGGGCCGCCGTCCAGCCGATCGACGACATCTGCCAACAGCGAGGCGGCCTCAGCCGGTCTTCTGTCGGCGAGAAGAACCTGGAATTTGGTGACATAATGCGGCCAGCGCTCGACCATCGGCTCGTTCGCCTCTTCGATCGCGGTCATGAACGTGTCGCAATCCCTGTAGGCTTCGACGAAGCTGCCTTGCCGCGCATGCATGGCGGCTCGGCAATCTGCGACTACGGCCACCTGAGTTGTGAAGCGGCTGTCCGCGATTTCGCCGAGCCTTGTCACGAGATCTGCGAAGCCGGCGAAATCATTGCGCAGCTTGAGCAGCAGCTGGAGATGGTAGAGACCGCTGAACTCGACGCTTTTCAGGGCTTCCCTCTCGCCCATCTCGATCGCCTTGCGAAGGGCGTCTTCGGCCGAGGCATATGGAAACCCGCGCCTCGAGAATGAAAAATACCTGCCGCTGGCGGCGCCGAAAGAGACCAACCACATGCCAAGCACCCAAGGCGTCACCTTCGGGTCGTTCAATTCGGAAGCGACGCTGTCGACCGCCTGTTCGAAGATGTCCTGCCGCCCTGACCAGACCGCATGATCAACAAGGGCTTCACTGGCAAGCAATCTCAGGTCAACCGGAACTTCACCAGTCGGATTCGACAGCTGTTGCAGGAGCTCGTCGGCGATCTTCACTCCTGCCTGTGCGGTCTCTTCGTCGGCCTCGCCGTAGTCAACCGCGCGCAACATGCCGACACCAACCAGCATCCGCTCTCTCGGGACAAGATCGGGTTGCCTCCCGCGAAGGATGGCGGCTGCCCTTCGCGTCCACCCGTCCAGGCCCCCGTGCGTCCGCCAGCTGCTTGTCTTTACGAGCACGGCGCGGATTACAGTCAGCCACTGCCCCCGCAAATCGCCGTCCTTCTCGAACGCCTCCCAAGCCCGTGAGAACCATCGCTCGGCTGCGGCGTCGTCAGGAACGTGAGCGGCCCCGATCCAGTGGAGAAGCCAGCCTTCCAGTTCTTCAGCAGGAAATCTGGTGCCCCATTCGATCAAGGTAGCCCTGCGGCCTTGGGACAGCATCGCCTCGGCGTGCTCGATGACCAACTCGCGGGCAAGCGGCCAGGCTTCTGCTTGGAGAGCCATCGATACGGCAGCGTCGACCAATCCTGCGTCGCGCAGGACCCGAGCTGCCCTTTCGCGCAAACTTGCCTGCTCTTCCGGCGGCAGCCGCGCTTCGAAGAGCCTGGACAGGTAGTCGCGCAGGAGGTCGTGGAACTGGAATCCTCCGCCTCTGAGGCCTGTTCGGGTGACCAACAGCTGCATTTGAAAGAGCCGCTCCAGCACCGGGCCGCCGACTCTGGGTCCGAGCAAGGCGTCGGCAAGACCGGAATTGATTTCGGGAAGCAGATTAAGCTTCAACAGGGTGTTCTGGTCGTCGCCTGGAACGTTCTGCAGGAACAGTCTGCCGACCACCTCCTGGAAATTTCCCTGCCCCAGAGGCATGGCGCTCATCAACTGTGGGGTACTTGATTTCTGGTTGGCGATCATGACCAGGCCGACCGCCCACCCCTTGGCGGCGGCGACCTCGATCCCCTTCTCATGGCCTGGTTCCCTGAGACCGACGAGGCAGCGTGCTTCGTCCTCCGAGAATTCCAGTGCCGTCTGGCCGATGACCGGCAGCTTGCCTGCGAGCGCGAGTTCGGCCACGCCCCCACCAGGCAGTGTACGCGATATGCAGATGCACCGGACCGTGTTGGGCAATTCCCGCAGCAGGACAGCCAGAATTTCGCGGAATTCTGGTGTATCGGCACGGTGAATATCGTCGAGGACGATGACCGTGTCCGGCACCATCTGCGCCAAGTAAGCGCGGAAGAACAGACGCGCGAATGCAGCAGCATCCTCCGCATATTCGGTTCCGAAAACAGGAAGGCTGAGTTCCCGCGCCCCAGGCGACATCGCCAGATAGTAGAACAGCCGGGCGATATCCTGGTCCTCGTCATCGACGCGATACCAGACATGCGGAGCCCGCTTTTCCTGGAGGTAATCGATGACTGCGGTGGTCTTCCCGTATCCGCCAGGGGCAGCAATCCAGCACATGCCGGATTCCAGGCACCTGTCGACCAGTGCAGCAATGCGCGGCCGCCGCGAGATTCCCGCGGGTCTTGGCATTGAAAGTTTTGCTATCGTGCCGCCGTGCACCGCCGCATCCAGATCCACCAGGCTGCACTCTTATAGCAGATGATGGGCCGGGTGCGCGTCATTTCAGCATGTAAGCCAAACGTAAGCGCGGCTCGGTCACTGTCGGCATCGTTCCAACTCATGGAGGAAACCATGCCGACCGCAACCGTTCAAACCATCTATTGTGTCCAGCCCGCCACCGGAACCGACTTCGCGGCCAACCAGGCGCTAGTCGACGCCATCATGGGCCTGACGCCGCAATTCATCCAGAACGACTTCGCCGGCAGCCTGCTGCAAGGGATCAAGTCACTGCCAAGCGTTCTTGGAGCGATCGACGCCATACGGGCCGATCCGGACAACCTGTTCATCACCACCGGGACTGAAGGCAATGTCGATGACGCTGTCTGGCCCTCTCCCGGAGCCACCAGGGAAGTCAATGCGGACCAGTCGTTCGAACCTGGCCTCGTGCTGCCGTTCGAGTATAGCCAGAATCTCTCTCTTTGGGATGAAGACGGCCCTCTTAATGGCAACGATCCACTCGGCTCCGTCACCATGGACAAGGAAGAACAAGGCATGGGTCCAATCGCCAAGATCGCCCGCTCAGCGATTGAGGGTTCGGCCTACTACGTCATTTACCGGATTGACTGACCGCGCGACAGGCATCGGGTGATGTCCACGGTCGCCGACAACACCTCAGCGAGCAGAAAGCAGCGGGCCGTGACCACCCCGTAAGCCATTCGTAAGCTCGGGCAGGTGAGCATTCCGTCTCGCAACAAGTTGATGGAGCAATGACCATGCGTCCCTACTCTCTGAACATAAGCCGCATCAAATGTCATTCGACGAACGACTATACAGGTTCTGACGACCTTGTTGGAGTGATGGGTCCTGTTCGCTTCCCGATTGGATCCTTCACTCCGGGAAACGACTACAATCTCGACATCAAACAGATCGTTCCAGCCGGTGAATTCTACCTTAATATTATCGAGACCGACCTTTCAGGCGATGACGAGATAGGGATGATCGACCTGTCCGCGATCATGGATTTCCAAACCGTGAAAAACGTGCAGGGCGCGGATGCCAGTTACGACATCACCATCCTCGTCCAATCCGTATCAGACTAGCTCTAGCATGCGCGATCCGCACTCGAAGCAGGATCGCGCCTGCTCCGCCTTGGATGTCTGGTGCCTCCGGCGAGGGTGGCCTCTCCGCGCCAGGAACTGCTCCGAACTCAAGCTCGGCGAGCGATCCGGTTCCGATCGAGCTTCTTGACATGCATGGATCGGTTCCGGTCGGACCGTTCTTTGAAGACCTTGCAGAGAAGGTCATGGACATCAAAGACGTCTGGGAGCTGTTCCCGGGGCGGAGCGCCCGGCCCTGTAATTTTGGTTCCGAAACGGGAACTCGACAGATGGCTTGGGGTAGCGCCTCCCGACGACGCTTGAGCCTTCCTGCTAGGAATGTGGGGAGGACGCCGCCAACTAGCCCCTTAGACTGCACTCTGGCGGCCAGATAGAATCATGCAGATTATACTCTGCTGAACTGGTTTATTTAAGAGTAATGCCAATAGGCCCATCAGGAGATTGAAATGCTTACTCAAGTAACCGTACCTTACTCTCCCGGCTACGACTATGGAAAAGGTGTCGATCTTGCGACGGGTAGTCCGATGGGTCATGTCGTCGATGGCGCATTTTCCGGCGTCGACGATGCAATGGGGTCCATATCTTCATTCGACATACGCCGTATTCACACCACCGCCGAACTCGAAAAGTCGCTGAGCATCAATGTCGAAGCGAGCGGCGGGTGCGGGTGCTTCTCCGCGTCCGGAAGGTTTGACTTCGCCCAAAGTTCCAAGATCCAGAGCAGTTCCCTGTTCCTGCTCATCTCCGCCAAAGTAACGCTGCCCTTTCACGGCATCGACGAACCAAAGCTGAGCGGCTCGGCGGCGGCGATATCGAGCAATCCCGAGCTCTTCCAATCACGCTACGGGAACATGTTCGTGAACGGGGTAGGACGCGGCGGGATGTTCCTGGCCGTCCTGCAGATGGATACAGCCAGTTCCGAGGAGGCCCAAGCCGTTTCGATGGAGTTGTCGGGGTCCTACGGGCTGTTTTCTGCCGACGCCAAGATGAAAATGGAGAGCATGCAGAGGCATTTCCATGAAGACGTGCGCACGACCGTCTACCACGAAGGCGGCCCGATCAATCTGATCATGGGGGACGTAACGGATCCCAGCCAGATGTATGGGCTTCTCCAGCAATGGCTGAACGCATTCCAGACCGATCCGAACGCCAATGCCGTTCCTTATTTCGTCACCCTAGCTCCAATCTCCATCGCAGATGGACCGATCCCGCCGAACGCAGCGCAGGTCCGGCAAGCCCAGGATGTTCTGGTTGAGTGCGCGAAGGAGCGCAGCAGCCGGCTAGACCAGATGAACCTGATGGACTTCATTACGCTCAATCCAGGCAAGTTCACCTTCACGGCACCGACAACCCTGGAGATGGTTCAGGAGGCATTCCGTGGTTTCCAAGTCGATATAGACATCATCGCGCAAGCCGCCGCCGCGGCGATCAACGATCCTAAAACAGCGTGCCTGCCGGTTGATTTCGCCGCGAAGCAGACGCCGGCCCGGCGTTTCCCGCAAGGGCTGACGCCCGATCCATTTCCGGAAGGCGCGAAGGGGCTGAAAAGCGTTTATGCAGACAAGGGAAAAATGATGGTCAGCCGCGACGCCTTGTTGAGCGAGATGCGAGAACTAGAGCCAGACGGCCCCGCCAAGATCGGGTTTGATATTGGCGTCGCGATGCCCGGCGCAGACACGCTATGGGGCCCGGGAAAGCAGCTTTTCATGGATGGCCTTGATGCTGACGAGCGCGTTGGCTGCGAGGATTCGGCGTTCTTCATCGTCGCCCGGAATGCGCAACTCGGCCTCGCGACCGTCGGCGCGAAGATCGCGGAGAAGACCTCGACGGATGCGTTTAAAGCTGCCCGCACTGCAGAGCCGCCCGGCATGTACACTCTGGGCTTCGACATCGCCTCCGGCCTCTTCGGCGACGCGAGGCTCGGTGCGCGCGGCCACACCGCAAGGGGCCCCGGATCCCTGGGGATCAGGGCAGCCCTCGACCCGAGAGGTCAGCGCGGCTTTGATGCAGCGATGACGCTGTACTCGGTTGCCTGACGACGGGAGCGTCTGATCAACAGGCCAGAGAGCACATTCTCGTTTCACTGCTCAAGCCTGTCAGGCACCGAAAACCACCAGATCGGCCAGCTTGAAGAGCGAGCGCAGGCTTGATTGGAACGGCTGGAGACTCGGCGCCCGTCGGTTCAATGCGTCAAATTTTCGTCTGGACGGGCTGCTGAGCCCAATGGGATCATTTCTGGTTCGGTGAGCGGGATGTGCAGAAGCGCACCATCCCGCGATTTTGCCAACTCGCGCCGGGCGTTCGTTATGGCCGGTCGGCTCGCCAACCGAGCCGCGACTCGATGCGGCGCGCACTGGTCTTGACCATCGTAATCAAATCCGGGTTCTTTTGCTTCAGCTTCATATCCGGGACGACGATCGAGATCGTCGCACGGCAGGCTCCTTGATTGTCACGGATGGGAGCCGCAATGCAGGCAACTGAAAAGTCAGATTCACCAGCCTGGATGGACAGGCCCAGCTCCAGTGCTGTGGCGGCCGCCCGAGCGAGCACATCCTCGTCCGTCTCGGCTCGACCGGTCGGAGAGGCGATCGCGGATCGGGCGAAAATGGCGCGGCGTTCGGCTTCCGGCAAATGGCCGACGAGCAGCCGGCCCGACGCGGTCCAGTTCAGCGGCGTCCGGGTCCCGACGCGAGATGTAACCTGGAAATGATCTTTGCCCTCTTCCATCGCAAGCACGACCATATGGTCACCGTCACGGCCGCATAGCTGGATCGTCTCTTTCGAACTCTGAGCCAGTTCGTGCATCTCCTGCGTTGCCACGTTGAGCAGGTCCAATGTGCGAGCGTAGGTCAGGCCGTACTGATAGAGCCGCGGACCCAGCCAGAGCAGGCCGCCGTCCTTGCGGTCCAGCAGTTCCTTTTCGACCAGATCGTCGACGATGACGTAGATCGTCGACAGGGGGGCGCCGATGTCGTGCGCTATCTCATATGCAGTTGCTGGCCGCCCCTGCTTTTGCAGATAGTCGAGTATCTGCAGCGCACGGTCGATACCGCTGGTGCGCGAGCGGCGGGGTTCCCGCGGGTCTTCGGCGGGGTTCAGGTGCAGGTCGGGCGCTATCGTGGGCATGGCATTCTCGGTTTTGCGGGCACTGTAAGGCAGCCGGGGCATTTACCACAGCCAGCCTCAATCCGGCCAGTTGAGGATCGCAGCCTCGCGGGCCATGAGACGCTCGTTCCATGGTGTGGCGATGATCGCATTCGACTTGCGCGCGCCATCAAGCTCCTCGGCAAGCCGTGCCGCCACAATGAATTCTTCGTCGGGATGCAAATTGCATGGATCGAGGAAGAAATAGCCGTGCTCGACTTCATGATCGCGGACGACCACCGGCGGATTGCCAGCTGCCAGCCGGTCGGCCAGATCCCAGGCTGTAATGCGCGATTCGGCGGCATTCACCCACACCTTCAAGCGATCGAGCGGATTGCTGGTCGGGTCGGGTACGATAGCGGCGGTGACGCCAGGCCGCCCCTCGAGTGCTTGCGCCCAGCAGTCGAGCGCTCGGCGTTCGCGAGCGCGAATACCCGCATGGTCACGCGTTTTCCAGGCCTGGAGAGCAGCGAGCGCACCGACGATGCCTTCCTTGCCGACCTTCATGCCGCGCCCGATGCCCCGGTTCTGCAAGTAGACGTCGCGCACCCGCGCCTTCGTGCCTGCGACGATACCGGATGTCGGGCCGCCCAGGAATTTGTGACCCGAATACAGCACCAGATCGGCTCCGCTGGCGAGAAAGCCCGCCAGATCGTATTCGGACGCTGCGTCGACGATGACCGGGACCCCGCGTGCACGGGCGGTTTCGACGAACATCTTCAGCGGGATTTGCCCATACTCGACGACATGGTGCGACACGACGTAGATTGCTGCAGCAGTGCGCTCGGTGATAGCGCCTGAGAGCTGATACGCCGAGGCGCTGGTCGCCTGACCGACCGGCACGACCTTGGCGCCGGCGAGACGGATCGCCTGTTCGATCGGTGCGCCGTAGCTGACCATGTGGCCGGACTGGATGACGATCTCGTCTTTCAGTCCAGCGGTATCCGGCAGCCGTTCGATCGCGGCAAGGTCCGGGCCCGTCATGCTGGCCGCCACGGCCAGGCTGATTGCCGCGGAACAGGAGGCGGTGATGAAACCGGCCTCCGCGCCCGTCAATTCGGCGATCACGGCGCTGGCCTTGCGATGCAGATCGGCCATTTCGACAAACTCGGTGAGAATGCCGGACACAGCCTCGACAGCCGGGGGAACGACAATGGAGGCGCCGAGCGAGGTCATCGTGCCTGAGACGTTGATGACGGGCCTGAGGCCCAACTGGCTGCGGATATCTTCGACAGGCATGGTCTTGTGCTCCGACTATTCGATGCGACTAATCAACGGCGATGACGGCTTCAATTTCGACGCTGATCCCTCCCGGCAGTGATCCGTGACCCACCGCAGAGCGGGCATGGGTGCCGCGCTCGCCGAAAACGTCGATGAGCAGGTCCGAGCAGCCGTTGATCACTGCGGGGTGGTCGGCGAAATCCGGCGTGGCGTTTACCATGCCGAACAGCTTTACCACACGTCGCACGCGGCACAGATCGCCGAGCGCTGCCTGCATGACGGCAATGAGGTTGACACCGGTCAGCCGCGCATGGGCATAGGCCTGATCGACCGTCACGTCGGCACCGACCTTGCCTGTATAGACCCGGCCGTCGGCCTCACTCGGCCCCTGGCCGGATAGGAACAGCAGCTTGCCCTCCTGCACGTGTGTGACAAAATTGGCGATCGGCGGCGGCGCCTCGGGCAGCGTTATTCCAAGCGCCAAAAGCCGGTCGTAGGGCGTGCTTTCCGGTCGCTTCATGAGCTCGGAAAAAGTCATACACAAACTCCAATCAGATCGTTTTTTCGTTGTGCCGGATGCAGGCCACGTGATGCCCGCCGCCGATATCGTCGACGGGCGGAATGATCCCGGCGCAGGCGGCAATTGCCTCCGGACAGCGCGTGCGGAAGACACAGCCGGAAGGCGGGTCAATCGGGCTTGGGATATCACCATGCAAGGCGACGTGGGTGCGGCGGCGGGTCGGGTCGGGCACGGGTGCTGTCGCCAGCAATGCCCTGGTGTATGGGTGCCGCGGCGCGGCGTAGAGAAGACGGCTCGGACCACGCTCCATGACGCGCCCGAGATACATCACCACCACTTCGTCGCAAAGGTATTCGACCACCGAGAGGTCATGCGCGATGAACAGCAGCGTCAGGCCGAGCCGCTTTTGCAACTCGCCGAGCAAGTTGAGCACCTGCGCCTGCACGGACACGTCAAGCGCCGAGACCGGCTCGTCGGCGACGACGAATTCCGGCTCGACGGCGAGCGCGCGCGCAATGCCGATGCGCTGGCGCTGGCCGCCGGAGAATTCGTGCGGGTAGCGCGTGGCGTGATCAGGCGACAGGCCGACCAGGGTCAGCAGTTCGGCGACCCTGTCGGCACGTCGCTTGCCTCGCGGAAAGCCGCGCGCGTCGAGGGCCTCGCCGATGATGGCGGCGATGCGCATGCGCGGGTTGAGGCTGGAGAATGGATCCTGGAACACGATCTGCAGCTTTTGCCGGTAGCTGCGCATTTCACGTGCGGACAGCGAAAACAGATCGACGCCGTCGAACAGCGCTTTGCCTCTGGTCGGCGCCACCAGCCTGAGGATGGCGCGCCCGGCGGTGGTCTTGCCAGAGCCGGACTCGCCGACCAGCCCGACCGTCGAGCCGCGTCCGACATCGAAGCTGACATCCTCGACAGCATGAACGATGCGGCCATTGCGGGCGGGAAAGTGCTTTGTCAGACCCTGCACGCTGAGCAATGGCGCAGTCGCCGCACGACTTGGTATCACCCCGGCGCTCACAGCTCTGCACTCCTGATGCAACGGGAAGCGCCATGCGGCCCTGCCGGCATTAATGGCGGCGGTGCCGCGCGACAGGGCGCAATGGCGAAGTCACAGCGCGGCTCGAAGGCGCAACCCGGCGGCAATGCGGTGATCGGCGGCACGCTGCCGGGAATGGAATAGAGCGCCCGGCGCTTGCCGTCGTCACCGATGTCGCGCGCGGCATTGGGCGTACAGGCCAGCAGCCCCCTCGTGTAGGGATGGCGCTGGTGCGCAAACAGGTCGTTGACCGGTGCCTGCTCGACGACACGGCCGCCATACATGACGACGACATCATGGGCGATCTCGGCGACGACACCAAGATTGTGGGTGATGAAAAGGATCGACATGCCCATCTCGACCTGCAGGCGACGCAAGAGATCAAGGATCTGCGCCTGGATGGTGACGTCGAGGGCCGTAGTCGGCTCGTCGGCGATCAGCAGCGACGGACTGCAGGCGAGTGCCATGGCGATCATGACGCGCTGGCGCATGCCGCCGGACATCTGGTGCGGATAGTCGTCGAGCCGCGAGACGGCGTCCGGAATCTCGACATGCTTCAGCATGGCGAGCGCACGGCTGTGCGCTTGCTCCCGGGTCACCGGCTCGTGCACCGCGATCATTTCGCCGATCTGATCGCCGACCGTGAAGAGCGGGTTGAGGCTGGTCATCGGCTCCTGGAAAATCATCGCGATTTCCCGACCGCGGACCTTGCGGAATTCCTTCTGAGTAAATCCGGCGAGGTCGTGGACACGCTCCTGCCGGTCGCGGAACAATATCTGGCCGCCGGCGATCCTTCCGGGCCGTGACAGCAGGCCCATGATCGACAGGCTGGTCACCGACTTGCCGGAACCGGATTCTCCGACCACGGCCAGCGTCTTGCCGTGCTTCAGGTCGAAGGTGACGCCATCGACCGCCTTGGCGGTAAGACGGCGGGTCTGAAACCAGGTCCGCAAGTCCCGAACCGACAGGATGACGTCGCTGGCGATCGCGCCGCTCATGATTTCCACCCGCAATGCGGACAGACGTGCACACTGCCCGCAGAACCTTCCGGCGGCAGGTGGCGGTGGGCAATGATCGCCTCGGCACCGAGGATAGCGTGGCGAGGCTCGAACAGCCGGTGCAGCGTGCTTGTCGCCCCTTGCGAATCCTTCACGGTGAGCTCGGCGTCGGCGAGGTCGAACAAAGTGAATTCTGCCGGCCTGCCCTTTTCCAGCAGTCCGTCGGCGGGCAACCGGATGGCGCGGCGCGGCGCCGTCGTCGAGGCCGTCACCACATCGTCGAATGCCATGCCGAGCGACAACAGCTTCGACATGGTGGTTGCCATATCCCACACCGCGCCGTCGAGCGAGCGGTTGTGCAGATCGGTCGAGATCGTCTTCGGCGGCAGACCGCGCTCGAGCGCCGCCTTGGCGACATCGAAGGAGAACGAGGCGCCGCCGTGGCCGACATCAAGCACAATGCCGCGCTGCGCCGCATCCTCGGCGAGCCGATAAAGATCGTCGTCCTCGATGATCGAGCCGCCGGCCTTGCCATTGAAGCAATGAGTGACGATGTCGCCTTCGCTCAGCAGGCCGAGAACATCGTCATAGAGTGGCGGCGGCTCACCAACGTGCACCATCAGCGGCAGCTTGAGGATGCGGCAAAGCTTCTTCGCCAGCCGGACCGGCGTCAGGTCCCAGCCGCCGGTAATGACGTGGCTGGCACGCACCTTCAGTCCGACGATGACGTCGCGGTTGGCCTCGACGGTTGCAATGGTGCGGTCGATGTCGATCGAGCGCATGTCGGTCAGCTCGCTGACACGGTTGCAGGCGACGAGACCGATCGAACCTATGTTCAGGAACGCGTATATATTCTCTCGCGCCGGCTCTATGATGAACTCGCGAAAGCCGTGGAAATTGGCTTCGCCGGCTGAGCCGGCATCGACCATCGTGGTGACGCCTCGGGCGGCGCCACATTGCTGCGGCCGCAGCGAAATGTCGGTGCCGCCGTACCAGACATGCACGTGAAGATCGGTCCAGCCGGGCGACAGGAACGCGCCATTGGCGTCAAGCATCGTCACATCCTCGCCGGCGGCAATGGTCGAACCGGTTTCGGCGATACGGCCATCCTTGCCGATCAGCACGTCGATCGTCTGGCCAAACTCGCCGCCGAAGCCGACTGGTTTTGCGCCCCGGATCAACAGCGGCCTTTCGGTTTGGGAAGAGCGATTGCTGAACATCAGATGTCCTTTGCGAGACGAGGGTCGAGAAGATCGCGCAAGCCGTCGCCGACGAGCTGCAGCGACAGCACGGTGATGACGATGGCGCCGCCCGGAAACATCATGATCCAGCCGGCCTGATCCATGTATTGACGGCCGGTGGCGATCATTGTGCCCCAGGTCGGGATGTCGGGCGATATGCCAACGCCGAGGAAGGACAGACCGGCCTCGGCCAGGATGGCGTTGGCGAAGATGAAGGTTGCCTGCACCAGCAATGGAGAAGTGACGTTGCGCAGTACGTGCCGCACCAGGATAATCGGGGTCGGCACGCCGAGTGCGCGGGCCGCCTCGACATAGGGCAGTTCGCGAATGACCAGCGTCGAGGCGCGCACGACGCGTGCGAGCCGCGGCGCATAAACCACGCCGAGGGCGACCACGACATTGACGGCGGTGGCGCCAAGTGCCGCCACGAGTGCAATTGCGAGCAATATGTCGGGAAAAGCCATCATGGCGTCGATCAACCGCGACACCGGCGCGTCGAGCCTTCTGAAGAAGCCGGAAGTCAGTCCCAAAACGACACCGATGATCGAGGCGAAGATCACGACAGCAAAGCCGACCGCCAGCGAAGTGCGCGCGGCGTAGAGCATGCGGGTAAAGATATCGCGCCCAAGATCGTCGGTGCCGAACAGGTGGTCGAGGCTCGGCGGATGCAGGCGACTGGCAATGGAGAGCTTGGTCGGTGCGTAGGGCGCGATGACCGGCGCGAGGATCGCGGCGAGCACGATGGCGATCAGTACGGCGATGCCCACCGCCGCCGTCGGCCGCGTCATCAGCCGCGAAAGCATATTTGGCTCCGCCTGGAGCGGCACCGAGATAGCGGCCATCAGTAGCGAACCCTCGGATCGACAGCCAGATAGAGCATGTCGATGGCGAAATTGACCAGGACGTACAGCCCGGCAATGACCAGCAGCGCGCCTTGGATAACCGGATAGTCGCGCCGTAACACCGCCGAGACGACCAAGCTGCCGACGCCGGGCAGACCGAACACCGTCTCGGTCACCACCGCACCGGAGATGAGCAGTGCCGCGGTCAGGCCGATGACGGTGAGGATGGGGATCAAGGCATTTCTGAAGGCATGCTTCAGCACCACACGCCATTCGCTCATGCCTTTGGACCGGGCGGTCCGCACATAGTCGTCATTGAGCACGTCGAGCATCGAGGCGCGCGTGAAGCGGGTGATCAATGCCGAGCTTATGAGACCGAGCGCCAGCGCCGGCAGCACCAGATGATCAAGCCGGTCGGCAAACGAAGCTCCCGGCCCGCCATAGCCAGATGTGTCGAACCAGCCGAGCTTCACGGCGAAGAACTGAATGAACACAAGGCCGAGCCAGAAGCTCGGCACGCTGGCTGCGAACATGGCAATGGTAGTTGCCGCCTGGTCGAAGATAGAGCCACGCTTATAGGCCGACAGGATTCCGACCGGCAGCGCGATGAGCGTTGCGATTACCAGGGAGAAGACGGTGAGAAAAAACGTCGGTTCGGCGCGTTGGGCGAGCGCGGTCGTGACCGGCTCGCCGAGGAAGATCGACTGGCCGAAGTCGCCTTGGACGACATCGAGAACGTAGCGCCCGAACTGTTCGAGGATGGAACCGTCGAGCCCGAGCTTGGACCGCAGCGCGGTTATATCGGCGGCCGTGGCGTCTGGACCCAGCATGACTGCCGCCGGATCGCCGGGCGTCACCCGTACGATGACGAACACGATCGTGACGACCAGCGCCATGACGACGATCATGCCGAGAAGTCTGTTGAGGATTGAGCGCAGCATCTGCGTTATAGTCCCTGAGCAATCATCGAACGGTTTGCCGGGCGCCACGGTTCTTTGTCGGCCGGCACCCGGCCGCCTATCCTTGGGTTGAGGCGGAAGGTGGGAGGAGCCGTCTCAGTTGCCTTCCAGATAAGCGTTCCAGAAATAGGGCCATGGCGCCGGCGTCACGCCTTTCAGCTTGGGGGCCTGGGCGGCCAAGGCGTTGAAGTCGCCGACCTTGAACGCTGGAACCTCGTCGTAGATCGCCTTCTGGACATCTGCGAACAGCGCGACGCGCTTGGCCGGATCGGCTTCGGCGTTGAACGCCTCAAGCACCTGGTGCTTGCGATCCGAAACCCACCAACCCGGAGAGGAGTCCGACATTATGCCGGTCAGCGACGGCTCGGGCAGGAACGGACTGTGGCTAATGTAGATGTCCCACAGCGCCGGGTCGGTGCGGTTCTTTGTCAGCGTCGCCCATTCGACCACGTCGAGCTGGACCTGGAAGCCGGCGGCTTTCAGATACTCGGCCGCGACCTGCGCCAGCTTGTAGTGGAACTCGTATTGGCGGCTGGTGAGGATGCGCAAAGGCTTGCCGTCATAGCCGGCTTCCTTCAGCAGCGCCGCAGCCGCCTCAGTGTCGCCATCGGGCTTGTAGGGCTCGGTGCCGGCGTCCGTGTGCCAGGCAAAGCCTTGCGGATACATGTCGCCGTCGGCTGCGAAGAACTCCTTCGATCCGAATGCGGCGAGCAGCATGTCGTTCGGCGCCAGCGCTGCTTGTATCGCCTTGCGGATGCGAATGTCGGAATTCAGCCCCTGCTTGGTATTGAGGACGAATACCGGCCAACCGAACGGCTTCAAGATGACCGGCTGGGTCTTGCCACCCGAGATCTTGTCAAAGGACTCGACCGGCAGCGAGTCAACATAGGCGAACTGGCCGGAGACAGCGCCTTCGACGCGCGTGTTCGCATCGGGAACCGGCACGAAACGGATTTCGTCGAGATACTGTTTTCTGGCGCCACCATAGCCGTTGGGTTCGCCGTCGCGCGACTTGTAGCCGTCGAACCGGGCAAGCTGGATGTACTGGTCCGGCTTGCGTTCCTTCAACATATAGGGGCCGGTACCGACGAAGCTGGTCAGCGGCTCCTGTCCCACGTTTTCGGACGGGATGATGATTGCCGCCGCATTGTTGAGTGAGAGCAGCGACAGAAGTGGCGCGAACGGCTTTTTCAGGGTGAGCTTGACGGTGTGGTCGTCAACGGCGTCGACCGTGGCGATGACTTCGGCTGCCTGCTTGCCGCGCGTGGCAATCTTCATCCAACGCTGCAGCGAAGCGACCACGTCGGCCGAATTCATATCGCTGCCGTCGTGGAACTTAACGCCGGTTCTGAGCGCGATGGTGTAGGTACGGCCATCCGGTGAAATCCGTGGCATGTCGGCGGCCAACAGCGGCGTGATGCCCCAGTCCTTGTCGAAGGTATAGAGCGTCTCGTAGATGTGCTGTGTGACAATGCCAACCAGATCGGCGGTCGAGGCCATCGGATCCAGTGTCGGCGGCTCCCCAATGGTCGCCACATCAATCACTCCACCTCTAGCGGGCTCGGCCCAGGCAGCGCCTGTCGCCGGCAGCATAAGCGCGGCGAGTGAAGCGACGATTTGCAAGAAACGCCTCATCTTGGTTCCCTTCGCTCTGTTCCATAGTAATGGAATTTATATCCTAGTTACGGACGAAGTAAACGCATCCGAATATGACGTCGTCAAGCTTTTTTCGCCCAGAGGACGTCGCGCGGCTGGAGTCGCTGATGATCCTCGTGCGCCAAGGCGTGGCCTTGCCACAGGCCTGCATCACGCGATCGCCCAGGCGCCTAGGCCGCGTGGTGGGATATCGGTGGCGGCGCGCTGAACCTGCTGTCTGCCGCCAGCGCACTGCTAAGCAGTCCTGAGCTCGCGCGATCGAACTCAGGTCCATGGAACACCGCCTCACCCGACGACGACTTTACGACCGCGCTGATCCTCGCCGGTTGGTCGCCTGGCAAGTAGCAGGCGACATGGCCACGTCAGTCCATACGATCAAGCTGGCATCAGCGGCTTGACGCGATCGACAATGGCGGCGACCGCTTCCTTCGGGCTCTTGCGACCGAGGACGGCGAGCTGAACCTCCTCGAGAAATGTCGACTGAGCGCGAGCGGCTTCGGGAAAAGCCGGGAAGGCCGGTCGCGCCCTGGCGAGCGCGGCAGCCTCGACCTTCGCCTGCGGCAACGACCCGGCGAACGACGGCTCGGCATAGGTCGAGGTGCGGACGGGGCCATTGCCGTTGCGCGCCATGTCGAGTGTGGCCGCCTTGCTCGCTACGAAACGGATGTAGCTCCAGGAGAGCTTCTTGTCCGTCGAATTGGCGGGAATGGCCATCGCCCAGGATTCGACGACCGGATGCATTTCGTGACCGCTGCCGAGGGTTTTGGAGCCGGGGAACTCGATCGCCTTGATCTTTCCCGGTGCGGTCGACTGTTCCTTGTTGTTGAGCTGCGCGTAGCGGGCGAAAGGCAGCACCGCGAAGGCAGCGCGCCCCTGCTGCATCCACGTCACCATGTCGTCGTTGCGCGTTGTGGCATAGCTGCGGGGGAGCGCGCCGGCCTTGAAGAGGTCGGCAAGCACGGACAGGCCTTTTTCCATCGCCTCCGGATCGGGGACCACCTGGAACTGCTTGTCGATGAAATCGCCGCCGAAAGCGCGGGCGAACATGACCGGGAAGACAGCGAGGTCACTCGCAAGGATTATGCCGACGACGGGCGTGCCGGACTTGGAGGTGAAGGTCAGCTTCTTCGCCTGCTCGACCAGCTCCTCCAATGTGTTCGGTGGCGCCGAAATGCCGGCCTCCTGAAGCAGCTCCTCGTTGTAGAAAAGCCCCTGCGTGGCATGGCGCACGGGGATGCCGACGAGCTTGCCGCCGACGGTCATCGATTGGCGCAGGCCCTCGGCGATATCGTCGAAATCCTCGATCGGCTCGGCTTTCTTGAGGTGGTCGAGCGGCTCGAAGAGCGAGGCGATCTGCGACGTCATGCGGTTGTCGATGATATAGCCGACGTTGAAGTCGGTCTCGCTCAGGCTCGCCTCCCGGAATAGCCGGTCCTGGAGCGGATTGCTGTCGAGCGTGGTCCAGGAGATCTGGGCGTTGTTCCTGTCCTCCCAGGGCTTGATGACATCGCCGGCGGCACCGGTCGTCAGGTTGGCTTGGTGGACGCGATGGCAAAGCACGTTCAGCGTCTTTGCCTGGGCATGGGCCAACCGACCCAAGGCGCCCGTCGCGCCGGCGGCCATCGCGGTCGTCAGCAGGGCTCTGCGTGTCATGTGCAAAGGCATTGTCTTCCTCCCTTTCTCGGTGACGTCGTCACCCCTTGGTCGCGCCGGCGGTCAATCCGGCGACGAGAAACCGGTTCATCAGGACCACGAAGACGAGAACCGGCAGCAATTGGACGGTAGAGGCAGCAAAGAGCACGCCCCAGTCGACGCCATCGATCGAACTGATCATCTCCGAAAGGACCAGAGGCGCGGTCTTGGCGTGGTTGGCGGTGAAGATATAGGCGAACAGAAACTCGTTCCACGCGAAGACGACGACGAAGACGGCGACGGCGAGCATGCCGGGCGCTACGAGCGGCAAGATGATCTTCACAAGGATTGTCAGCGGCCGCGCGCCATCGAGGACAGCCGCCTCGTCGAGTTCGCGCGGTACCTGATCGATGAACGTGCGCATCAAGAGCGTGCCGAGCGAAACAAAGAACGTCGCGCAGAGCAGGATCAGCACCAGATGGGTGTCGTTGAGCGCGAGCCGATTGACGACCGGGAACAGTGGCAGCGTCACGACGATCGGCGGGATCAGCCGCGATCCGATCAGAAACAGCACCGATCCTTCCAGGAAACGGACGCCCCGATAGCGTGAGTAGGCAAAACCAGCGAGCAGACTTGCCATGACGGCAAGCGCCGTCGCCCCGGTGGTGATGATCAGGCTGTTGACGAGCCCGTCGAAAAAGGCCGGCCAGCGCTGCCACAGCGAGGCGTAGTGCTCCAAGGTCGGTTCGAAGAAGAGCTCCGGTGGAACCGCGAAAATCTCGCGACCGGGTTTGAACGACGAGAGCACGATGAAGCCGATCGGAAACAGTGACCAGACGACGATTGCCGCAACAGCGAGCATCTTTCCGGCACCGATGGCGAGACGCCTAGAACGCATTGGCCAAGGATTCCTTGCGCAGCCGCCATACATAGCCAGTCGCAAGCAGCAGCGAGATGACGACCATCATCCACGCCGTCGCGGCCGCCGTGCCGAACGAGTTGTAGCGGAAGCCTTCCTGATAAAGATAAACGGAAACGACCTCGGTCGTGCGTGCCGGGCCGCCCTGGGTCAGGAGCCAGACCTCGGAAAAGAGGCGGAAGGCGAAGATGTAGCGGAAGAGCAGCGCGATGAGCATCGCTGGCGCCAGGAGCGGCAGCGTGATGTTGCGGAAGAGCTGGAACGCATTGGCCCCGTCGGTGCGCCCAGCCTCGTAGAGCTCCTTCGGAACCGCGAGTCGTGCCGCATAGAGGATGATGAATGTGAATGGCAGGTGCAGCCAGATCGTGAGCAGGCCGACGAGGACGAGGCCGTGAGAAGGGATGAACGTCCAGTCGAGCGTCGGCAGACCGGTGTATCGCAGCATCAGCGTGATTGGGCCGACGTCCGGATCGAACAGGAAGCGCCACATTGCGACCGCCGTCACCTCGCTGATGGCGTAGGGAGCGAGCACCACGACGAGCATGACGCGCTGGAGGGGAAGCCCGGAAGCGAAAAGCAGGGCCAGGCCAAGGCCGAGCAGCAGTTCGATGTGAACCGCCACGGCGACGACGAGGACGGTGTTCCAGACCGAACGCCAAAAATAGGGATCGGTGAGGACGCGGATGTAGTTATCGAACCCAACGAAGGTTGCCGATTGGCCGAATGACGAGGCTTCGAAACTCAGCCACAGGACGAAGATGGCGGGGAGCACGATGATCCCAAGCACCAGGAGGTGCACGGGCGTCGCATAGAGGTAGGCCGGCGAAAACGCGAAGCGCCGCCTCTTGGTCTCGCCAGCCGCTTCCGCCGTCCCCTCCCCCCTGTGGCCGACGGATGCCTCGGAACCAAATGCCATTGCTCCTCCCTGAGCGGTTGCGCGTCAGCCGTCCCTGGCGGCAAGTGGAACGGTGCCCTCCACCGTTGTTCTGTACATCACCCGGCGATATCCGGGATAATCGTTGATGGCGGTGTGCAGGACATGGGGATTGTTCCACATACCGAGCGTCTTCGGTTCCCAACGCAGCCTGCAGTTGAACTCGGGCCGGACAGCCCGCGCCATCAGGAAGTCGATCATCGGCTTGCTTTCTTCCTCCGTCATCCCCTTGAAATTGGTCATCACGCTGCTGACGAAGACATAGCGCCGGCCAGTCTCGGGGTGGCGACAGATCACAGGATGCTCGACGACGGCATTCTCGATCGCCTCGACATCGGCCTTGACGCCGAGCCGGCTGTGGGCCGCGTTGATGGCGAAGACCCCGCGGCCGCTATGGACGCCCGTCAGGCCTTGCAGGATCTCGACCAGCCGCGGCGAAAGCGAGTCATATGCCTTCTCGAGGCTGGAGAAGCAGGTGTCGCCGCCAACCGGCGGCACCTCCTCACCGTAGAGGATCGTAATGCCCGGCGGCTTCGGTAGCCAGGCGAGGTCCATGTGCCAGTCCTCGCCGATCACCTTGCCCGTGTCGTCCGGCTCGCGCACGAAGCGCACGATATCGTTAAAGCCGTCGATCGGCGTGTGCACCGGATTGCCGCTAAATGGTCCGAACCGGCGGGCGACCTTGTGGACGCCGGCGGCGTCAAGCTCCTGATCGCGCACGGCGAGCGCATGATACTTGTAGAGCGCGCGGCGAACGTCCTGGAAGGCATCCTCGCTCGCGCTCGCCAGATCGATCCCACGAATTTCTGCACCGAGCGCTCCAGTGAAGGGGCTGACCTCGAAACGAGTGAATGCGTCATCGCGCAGCACGTGATCCTCCCTAATACGCGCCTCGTCGCCATCATGGGCTGACTTACCTGCAAGTAAGTAACTTGAAAGCCAAAGGCTGTCAACTCACCCTCGCTTTGATCCACTGGATGTCTAGCCTCGACCCGAGCCCTTCCCCGCATCATGCCAAGCGGCGCGGATGATCGCGGCGAGCGCTGCGAAGGTCCTGGCGACCTCGTCGAAGCTTCCGGTGTCCTGCGTCATCGGTGGACAGGACAGAAGGGTAATGCGCAGCATGTGCACGAGCTCGTCGCTGAGCGTGTCGGAGGAAAGCTCTCCGTCCTTCACCGCCTGGTCTACCGCATGACGCAGGCTCTGATCATAGACCCGGTTGACGCGCTCCAGGGCACGTTCCGCTGGTTCGCCGAGAACCGGGAGGTCGTGGCGAAGGCGCGAAAGCGGGCTCCACATATTGCGGGCTCCCTTCTCAGCATTGAAACGTTCGTAGAAACGGCGCAGATCCTCGAGCTGCATATCGAGACGGTCGAAGAACCGGATATCGGGGGTCGTCCAGAAGCGCTTGATGCGGGCCTCGGCGTTGGCGGCGAAGTCTGCGATCAATTCCTCCATCAGCTGACGCTTGTTGCCGAAGTGATGATGGATGTTGGCGCGCGTCGTGCCGATTGCCGTCGCTATATCGCCGAAGCTGAAACCATCGTGGCCGCGTAGGACATAGAACTCGGCCGCGACCTCTTTGATTCTGGTCCGCGTAGAGTGCGCCTCGTCACCGGGAGATCCTGAAATGTTGGCTCTCATATGCCTTCCGAAATTCATGCCGCTCGCTGCCGCGACGATCACTATGCCGGAACGAGCCGCAACCGCCCACCGACCGGCACCAGACGCGATCAGCGTTGCTATCACAAATTGCCATGCGATGTACCCGTCGTACTAGAGTCTCTTTCTACGCACTGGCGGAACTAATTTGCGCCAGGTGCAGACATTCGTGGTGGGGCGGGTGAGTAGATACGGGAACGCGTATATCGACCTTCAACCTGGTTCGCGCCCTTGACTGATATTACGGGTCAAAAGGGCAATGACCTTGCTGGGGACAGGCCACAAACTCAGGCAGTGGATAGCGGCTGCGCATCGGCTGCGCCGATCACTTCTCGCATCGTCACGATGGTGCGAAACGCCTTCACGTTCGAATCGGCGTGGAAGACTTCCCGCGTGAAGACATCGTACGCCTCCATCCCTGGCAATTGCAGGAGGAGCACGAAATCGGTTTCACCGGTGACATACCAAGCCTGACGAACCTCCGAGCGCCCGCGAAGCTTGCCGATGAAGGCGTCCAACTCGACAGCGCTCTCCCGTTCCAGGGAAACGAGCACATGGATGGTTAGCGGCAGGCCCACGGCCCCCGGGCGAACGACGGCAATGTCTGCTGCGATCACGCCATCCTTCCGCAGCCGGCGCAGGCGGCGCAGAACCGCGCTCTGGGAAAGCCCGACCTGCTCGGCGAGACGCCGCGCCGGGATCTGGTTGTCGCGCTGAACCAGCGACAGCAGCACATAGTCGAAGCGATCGAGGGCGGCAGTTTTCGTCATGAGGACAGGCATGTATGACGAAATCAGGCAGGCGAGCAACGATAATAGGCGCCAACCGGCGTGGTTTCCGGGATAGAACTTTGCCTCATGACCATAGACACACAGGCGGGCCTTGACCCCGATCTCATTGCGGCGCTGCTACAGCGCCTGTCGCCATTTTATGCACCGACACCGTTGCTCGACCTGCCAAACCTCGCTGCGAGCCTGGATGTGGCCCAGGTGCTTGCCAAGAACGAGGGACACCGTGCCCTGGGCAGCTTCAAGTCCCTCGGCGGCACTTATGCTGGTCTGTGTGCTCTGGCCCGGGCTACCGGGATGGATATCGACGAATTGCTCGATCCAGAGCGGGCCAGGACGCCGTTGCCGGCGTTAATCACGGCCAGCGCCGGCAATCACGGACTTGCCGTTGCCGCGGCGGCGAAGTTTGCCGGTGGGACGGCAAAAATATACCTCCACACGGGCGTTCCTGCGGCGCGGGTCAGGCGTATCGAATCACAAGGCGCCGAAATCGTGTGGGTCGACGGCACCTATGACGATGCCGTAGATCTGGCCTCTGCGGCGGCCCGCGCCGGAGAAGGCATTCTCGTGGCCGACACCTCGAGCGACCCGGATGACCCAGCTGTCGCAGATGTCGTCGCTGGCTATGGCGTGCTTGCTGCGGAAATTCGTCGCCAGGTCGACGAGATCGGCCATCTGAGGCCAACCCACCTCTTCGTGCAGGCCGGTGTCGGCGGACTTGCCGCCGCCCTGACGACTGGGCTGAAGGACTGGTTGATGCCTCCAGCCATGATCGTCGTAGTAGAACCAGAGGCCGCAGCCTGCGTCGCGGCCGCGCTGTCGCAAGCACGGTCCGTGCGGATATCCGGCGATCTCAAGACGTCGGCAGACATGCTCGCCTGTGGCGAAGCAGCCGCATCGGCGCTCGACGTACTCCGCCAAGGCAACGCTCGGGTCATAACCGTGTCCGAAGCGGCGCTTGCCGACGCGAAGAGCCGACTTCGCGAGGCAAACGGTCCAGGCACAACCCCGTCGGGTGCGGCCGGCCTCGCCGGCCTCGCCACCGCCGTCGCGACTTCCGGCCCGTCGCAGGAGCTTGCGCTCGACGAATCGAGCCGGGTGCTGATCATCGTGACCGAGGCCGAACTGGAGAAGGACGCATGACGATGGCGCCAGACCCCGGACCATTGAACAAAAGAGCGGCTGGGCCGCGGACTGCTCGAGATGCCCACGCTTCAGACTCAACGCAGAACGGGTCCATGAAGCTCATCTACCAGACCCACTCCCCCTACGCGCGCAAGGTTCTGGTCTTTGCCCACGAGGCCGGGCTTGCCGGACGTCTGCGCGTCATTCATCACGAGACGAGCCCCATCAATCGCAACGATGATGTGTTTGCGATCAATCCGCTTGGCAAGGTGCCCGTTCTCGTTCTCAACGACGGCTATGCGATCTTCGATTCGGGCGTAATCTGCGACTATCTCGACAATCTCGAAAGCAGTCGGCTCATCCCCGAAACGGGGCGAGCAAAATGGTCCGCCCTGCGCCTCCAGGCGCTCGCCGGCGGCATGTGCGACATAGGCATTTCCATCCGCTGGGAAAACGAGCGCCGCCCTGAACATCTGCGTTATCCCGCCTTGAGCGAAGGCATGATGATGAAGCTTATCGAATCCTATGACTTCGTGGAACGCGAGGTCGAATTCGACGCGCCGCTCCATGTCGGCCACATCGCGCTCGCCACTTGTCTAAGCTGGCTGGAATTCCGCGGACTGCCGGACTTCTTGCAGGGAAGGCCACGACTGGAACAATGGTTTAGATCCTTCGTGGAACGCCCTTCAATGCGTGACACACTCTACGACGGCGACACGCAAGATTGACATCAATCTTTGGGCTTTCGAAATCCAGTATGTGTCGGTCACCAGCCAAACGTTCTCGAGGCCAAGAGGAAGCCTGCGCTGCAGCCGGCCAGGACCGCGACTACAATCCGCGCGCGCGGATCGGGAAATTTCGGACGCAATGATGTTTCGGACTGCTCCCGACGGCGTAGATCGCTCGTGGAACGCCGCGCCGCATGCAAGATTGACATCAATCTCTAGGCTTTCGAAATCCAGTATGTGTAGGTCACCAACCAAGCGTTCTCGAGGCCATTTGTTGGTCGGCCTCGATGATATTGCGCGAGACGGGTGACCTTGCCTCGGGCAGCCTTGAGGGCGACCATCAAAGCCTTTTCTTCGTCACTGCGCCTAGCTCCGCTGCAGGGGTAAAACCCGCATGGCACAAGCGACCGTACGGGAAACGTATCGCCAGCCCTTTCCAGAAGCATCATGAAGCCTCGTCGGTCTTCACCTGTGAACGGCAATGCCATCCGGCCAGCGTCGGACAAATTTGAAAGCCACCGTTCCGGCACGTGCGTCACGCCGGCAAAGGCGACCACGACATCGAGGTCTGGCAGATCAACTGCCTGCGTTGCGTCACCGAACGTCACTTCGACGTGGGCATAACGAGCAAGATTCCTTTGCGCGCGCCGAGCTAGTTCTTCGTCGATCTCATATGCAATTACGCGTCCTTCAGACCCCGTCAGTTCAGCGAGGATGGCGGTGAAATAGCCGACACCAGCGCCCACCTGAAGGACAGTCTGACCGGGAGCCATGTTCAGATGGTCGAAAACCAATGCCCAAAGCGACGGCAAGCCGCTGTTTAATCCGCGCTGTTCGTCAAGCGAGACCAGAACGTCGTGATAAATCTCGTGAAGTGCGGCTGAAGGGCTCGTATGGACCGCCCCGATCTGCAATCTCGAATGGATACGCCATGGCCCGTCACCGAGGTATTGTTCGCGCGGAACCTTTGCGAAGGCCTCGATGACCGCAGGATTGTGCAAGACAGGTGATGAGACACGCAGGTCTTCGGCAAACCACCGGCGCGCGTCACTGGCATCGATTCTTGTTGGCATGGAATGTCGGCTCGCGGATTGGGCGTACTTGTCATGCTCTCAGAAAACCGAACGACGGCAAAGGGGCCCTATCCCCGCAAGACGATCCGCTCACAGCTCAAGGAGCCGCTCCGAAACCAAGGGTTCGCAACGAACTCGGTAGACGTGGAAGCCGTCCTGCGGTCGGTCGGCCTGGATCCGGCGCTCAGTT
Source organism: Mesorhizobium sp. M1423 (assembly GCF_040317575.1). Classification (NCBI taxonomy): domain Bacteria; kingdom Pseudomonadati; phylum Pseudomonadota; class Alphaproteobacteria; order Hyphomicrobiales; family Phyllobacteriaceae; genus Mesorhizobium; species Mesorhizobium sp. M1423. The sequence goes on along the minus strand of NZ_JAMYKU010000014.1, from coordinate 3,738 downwards.
ACAGGTTCCCGCACCAGCTCTCTGGCGGGATTAGTTCCGGAACCTTATACCGCTACCGAAGGTTGATATACCGAGCTGGGCCGGCGAATAAGCCAGAAGCCCAGCCAGAGCGGCAGATAAAATGAATGAGCTCAATCAAGTACAGTCCGAAATCATCACCGCTGACCTACTCTTCGCGAGGGTCATGCACGACTATGACTACCAAGCTTCGAGGCGCAGTCAGAGCTCTCGCGAAAGGCCTTGGTGGGGTCCACGGTCAGAGGCCATCCCGTCTGCCCTGCTGTCGAGGTGCTTCGGAGCGTTGGATCAGGCAAGCTCTGACTTGAGCACGATCATTGCAAGCTCGCGCCAAGCTCGACATTAGGCCAAGGCAGCGCCCGTGCATCCACGTCGGTGATCAGCATATGGCCCGGCGTCGCGATAGGTTTCGAAGAGACGCGCATCAATGATGACGTCGCCCTTGATCTGCGTGATGCCCGCACCGCGAACTTCCTTGGCCAAGCCATCAAACGCCGCGAGCGGGTCGCTCCCCTTCACCAAGGCGCCGCCTGCAAAGCCGGTATCAGCATAGTTGTGGTCGATCTCCGGCATATTGTTGTAGCCGAGGGTGCCGTCCGACTGCTCGCGTAGACCGAAACTGAAGTCGCCGGACGCGACCAGGATCAGATCACCGCCAAGCATACTGTCCGAGACGGACCCGGTCCTGTGGACCGGAGTGTGAAACCGGTACTCGGCACCATACAGATCCAGCACGGTGGCAGTGCTGTATACCTTCATGATCGATCCAGGAGTCAGCGCCCGGTCTCCCGCCTGGTCGACAAGCACGGCCCCCGTGTCGAGATCGACCACGCGCATGCCCCAACTCGTGTGCGCGTACGCCGCTTTCGACTGGATCTCTCCGATGACAGCCGAAACATGTTCAGGCGGGTCGCCCGCGACCGGCCGAAGGGTATCGGCGCGCGCGCCGGCGCCGCAAATAAGCCAAGCGTGACTAACGCGACGAGGGTCGTCAGAGGGGTCGAATGGATCACGAGCATTGGGCAATCCCTTTTCACGAGCTTGAGATCGCGTTGGGCGAAATCTGAGCGCAGCGGCCGCGGAGGCCGCGGCGGCGGCTCGAACCGCTCGATGATGGTGTCGTACCTCTGATGGCGCGATCCGCATCCTGCGCCTAGTGCGGTGCTCGAGGGCAATCCGCGGCTCCAACTCGCTACCTATGCAGTTGGCCCGAAGCCCATCCCGGGCGACGGCGAGCCAGTGCTTGGCTCCGTCGAGACCGTCGCCGGGCTTCACGTCGCCTTTAGCCACAACGGCGCCACGCTTGGATTGATCGTCGGCGGATTGCTTGCCAAAGAAATCGCCTCAGGCAATCCGCATCCCATGCTTGCAACGTTTCGCGCTAATCGATTCAGCTGAAAGGGCAATTGCGGCAAGGCCGAACTGTCCAAGCGCGGACGCTCAAGGGAGAAGATGAATGCCCCGCAAACTATGGCCAGATAGCCGCTCGCGATCCACTGGAGTGCGCTGAGCGCGACAAGTTGCGCAAGCCTCAATTCAAAGCCAAGAAGATCGAAAGGCAGACTGCACCGAAGAGCCCGGCGGTCTACCTTGTGGGAATCAGGTGCAGTGCAGACTTCCCGCCCTTCACGGGCGCCGCTGACAGCTTGCGGTCAAAGCTGGCAAGTTGGCCGCCTCGCGCCTTGGCGAGCGCGAGAAGGTACGTATCCGTGACCTGTGCCGAAGTCAGGATTTTCGCTGCATCGATGTCGCCGGAGCCAACCAGGCTCACATCGTCGGGCCAGAAGCTGTGCCCGTGCAGAGCCCGCAACTTGGTAACGATTTGCGCAACGATGGCGGGCGAGCCGGGAGAATTAGGATATCTTTGGTTCCCGACGATGCGCAGGACGCCGTTTTCGGTGATCGGACAAGTAGCCCATGCCGCGTTGCCCGTCTCTTCGAACCAGCCATGCGCGTCGCCATAGGCGACGTGACCAGGATCGATCAGTGCGATCAGCACATTGACACCGAGCAGGAAGGTCAAGGCAGTTCGTTTCGCAAGGCGTTGACCGTCTCAAGCGTGACAGGAGGTGCATGCGGCCGAGGCGACAGAAGAGGAATCCCGTTGCGCTCGCCGCCAGCTTGAGGCCGGCGCAGCGAGCGCCGGGCGAGATCGCTAATGACCTCGCCGAGGCTACGACCCTGCTGCCGGGCCATGGCCCTGGCCGCGACCAGGACGTCGTCATCAATCGCCAGTGTGGTTCTCATATCACTCTCCTGACGCGCATCAAACATCACGCATGATGTGGACTAGCTACGTCGGACACTCAAGCGGTGCGAATACCCGGCGGATTTGCGTGGAACACGTTTTGCCGGAAAGATCGTCGCTCCGCGGCTTCAACCTTTATGCGACGAAAACTGCGCCCGCGGTAATCAGCGAAACGCCAAGCCAGTTCGGCAGGGACAATTGTTATCTGAGGAAAACCGCACGGAATACCGTGTCAAGCGCGACGCTTAGCGTGGCGTCACCGAGCAACTCGCCCTCCCACAATGCAGCACCAGGGCTGCGATGACATGTCTTGATCGTGTTGCTGAAGTCAGCCAGATCCTACGTCGATAACGGCCTTGATCAGACCGGACTTCTGCTGCGCCCAGATTGCGATGTCGCGTGGGCTGTCGCGCAGGGTGGTGCGGTGGGTGACAAGCTGGTCGATTGGTATTTTTCCAGCGCGAATCGAGGCAATGACGTGCTGGAAATCGCTACGAGTCGCGTTGCGACTGCCGATCAGCATCATTTCCCGTTTGTGGAACTCTGGATCGGAGAAAGTTATGTCGTCCGGCACGACGCTGACCATCACCATGACGCCGCCATGAGCAACATAGGCAAGGCAGACTGCATCGAACGGCTGTTTCCCGTTGCGTCGAAGACGACGTCGAAACCTGCTCCCGCAGTTCGCGCCGCTATCGTTTCGATGATCGAAGGTCAGCCGCTCGGTATCGACGTCCATGACGGTCACGTTCTGTTGCGCGATTCGCGCAAAAAGCGCGGTGCCGAGGCCGATCGGCCCGGCGCCGATAACCAAGGTGCGAATGCCCGGCCCCGCCATGCATCTGCGGACTGCGTGGGCACCGATGGCCAGAAACTCGACCGTGGCCGCCTCCACCAGTGACAGGCCGGCCGCTGGAAAGTTTTGCGCCGGCACGAGAATCTGCTCACTCATGGCACCGTCACGGTGCACGCCAAGCACCTCGATCGACATGCAGCAGTTAGGCTTGCCCTGGCGGCAGGCGGCACAATGTCCGCAGGCAAGATAGGGATTGACGAGGATTTGCTCTCCGACCGACAGGTCCGGCGCGTTGATTGCCGCGATTGTTCCCGAAACCTCATGGCCCATGATGCGCGGATAGGCGAGATAAGGATGCCTGCCCTCGAAGATGTGGTAGTCGGTTTCGCATATCCCGACAAAGGCGACATTGACCAGTGCCCAGCCTTCGGGCGGAGCGTCTGGTGCCTGCTGCTCCTCAAACACCAGTCTGCCGGGCTCGGAGCATCGCACGACTTTGATGGTGGGATCCATGACGGCAATTCCCCCCTTGCTAAGCTGGAGTCCGGCAACAGGAAGTGGGGGGGGGGGGGGGGGCGCGCCCCCCCCGGCGGGTGAGAATGCAAGAAAATAAAAATTATAGGGAGGGGGATGATTAAAAAACTTAACAGAGCCGCAGAGACAAGATGATGAAGAG
>NZ_JAMYKU010000013.1:182500-187795 GCF_040317575.1 Mesorhizobium sp. M1423 | reverse complement strand
GTCCTGCCGGACATGTCCGGCAGGACAGAGGGGGGTGCGACGGGACGTCAGCCTGCAAGTCTTCGCGACCATGCTTCAATCGGCGGCCGTGACATCGGCTTCATCTTCCAGGATCCATCGGCGAGCCTTGACCCGGTGATGCCAATTGGCAAGCAGATCGCCGAGGTCGCCTACACCCACCTCGGCCTCAATTGGCCGCAAGCCTACGCGAAGGCCCAAAACTTGCTTGAACGGGTCCGTCTGCCCGACCCCAATGCGGCTATGCATGCCTTTCCACACCAGCTTTCCGGCGGCCAGAAGCAGCGCGTCGCCATCGCCGCGGCAATCGCGTCCGGCCCGAAACTGCTGATCGCCGATGAGGCGACCAGCGCGCTGGACACCATCGTGCAGGCCGAGATCGTCGCGCTAATTCGGCAATTGGTGGCCGAGGACGGCATGACGCTGTTGTTCGTCAGCCACGACATCGCGCTGGCCGCTGAGCTGGCGGGGCGCATCGCCGTGTTCCGGAATGGCGAATTGATCGAACTCGGTGCGACGGCGCAGGTCGTCAGTGCGCCGCGGCACACTTACACTCGGGCGCTGCTTGACGCTCATCTCGGCCTCGACGCCGAGCCGCTGTTGCAGCGAACATGACCAGTCCTCTGCTCGCCGTTTCCGGCCTGACCAAACGATACCCTCGCGGCGGCAAGATCATTGCCGCGGCAGATAACGTTTCCTTCCACATCGAAGCTGGCGAGACGCTGGCGCTGGCCGGACCTTCAGGCAGCGGCAAGTCGACGATAGCCCGGCTGATGCTGCGGCTCATCGAACCCGACGCAGGCCATATCGAATTTGAAGGCAGCGACTTCCTGTCAATGAACGGCGCTGCCTTGCGCCACCGGCGCGCTCGTCTGCAGATGGTGTTTCAGGATCCGCTCGCCGCCTTGAACCCGCGCGCCACGGTGGCGCGTGTGCTCGACGACCCCTTGCGCATCCATCACATTGCCTCTCGTGCCGAGCGCCCGCGCCGTATTGCCACCCTGCTGGAGCGCGTCGGCCTCAGCCCCGGTCTCGCCGGCCGCGCCATTCACGAAATCTCCGGCGGCCAACGCCAACGAGTCGCCATCGCCCGCGCCATCGCCACAAAACCGTCGCTGGTCGTGCTCGACGAGGCCGTGTCGGCGCTCGACGTTTCGGTGCGCGCGCAGATCCTGCGGCTGCTGCTTGACCTTCAGCGCGAAGAGCGCATCGCCTATCTATTCATTTCGCACGATCTCGGTGTCGTCCGTGCCATCGCTCACCGGGTCATTATTCTGGATGCCGGGCGCATTGCCGAGAGCGGCGATGCCCGTACCGTCATCGACGCGCCGCAATCCGCGATCGGCAAGGCGCTGGTGGCGGCAGCGCCAAGACTGTCAAGGATCGAACAGGACGCATCATGACCGACGTCGAAGCCCGAGCCGAAAAACTGTCGCGCGAACTCGATTCCGCCTTCCGTAACCGCGCCGATCTCTATCGTCTGTTGCTCGACGAGCTAACCGCGGAAGTTGGCGCGGAAAAGGCTGAGGCTATCATGATCCGCACCATCGAACGGCGCGGCAAGGAGGTTGCGGCGTCGGCCTTCGCCGATTTCGGCCCGAACGACGCAACGGCGATCGGCGAGGCGTTCCTCGCCGTCAGCCCGGATGGCGGCCGCATGTATCCGACCGACGTCGAACGCGGCCAAGGCCGCATCGCCTTCAAGGTCAAGCGCTGTCCGCTGAAGGACGCTTGGGTCGAAGCTGGCGTTGGCGACAAGAAGCTCGCCACGCTCTGCCGCATCGCCGGCGCCTTCGACCGCGGCCTGTTCGAGGCCACCGGAGTGCGCTTCGACAACGTCACCTGGACGCCGGGCCACGGTTCCGGCTGCTGCCACATCGCCTTGACCAACCGGGATGCCGGCTAGAGCTGCAGTTCGAGCCATGTCGGCGAAGACGTAAAGCTCCGTCCCGTTGGGCAGCACAGAGCCAACAAAAACCCCCGGCGCCGCAAGGCAACCGGGGGGTTTTGATGTTTGCATTGCGAGGAATTTGGTGCGGACAGGATCTGCCTCGGTGTCCCGCTGTGTCGGCTTCGTTGGTAAGTGTCCGGCCGGAGGCGTCTTTGTGGGTTCATGGCTGTGGCCTCAAACCGTAGGTTCGAGCCACGGCCCAATCAAATCAATCCGAGATTTGTCGGATTGCGGCGTTCTTGTTCGTCTTCTGTAGTGGAATTCCTGGAGGTGAATTATGAGCGAATTGCCGGTAGTCAAAACGCGACGCAAAGGCAAAAACCTTATGCAGAGCATGCTGATCCCAACGGAGAACATGGTCGCAGACGAGCTCCGGGCTGCGCGACCTGGCCACTTGTCGGACCTTGCAGAGTTACGACGTAAGCTCGCGGCAAAATACGGGGCAGACGCCTGCTGCCCAGTGACTGTGCGGCGGCGCTTGGTGCATATCAGTCAAGACGGCAGCGCGCCCTTTTGGCGCGTCGTAAATCCCGATCGGCCATTCGCCCGACGTATGAGAGGTGGATCGGAACACATACGCGAAAAATTGGCTGCGGAACGCTGAGTATCCTGTCGCTGCACTTCAGAGCAAACGAAAACGGCCCGCACAAGGCGGGCCGTTTTCGTACTTTGGTTGCGGGGACAGGATTTGAACCTGTGACCTTCAGGTTATGAGCCTGACGAGCTACCGGGCTGCTCCACCCCGCGTCAACTTCACGGCGACCGCCGGCCGGGCAGCCCGGGCTTTTTTGTTTGTCCGTCCTCAAGGCCTTCGGCCTTTGTGGGCGGATGGGGCGCTGCTCCACCCCGCGTCAACCCTAGAAGTAAGCCTTGGCTCACTGAATTCAAGCTTCCGCCAAATGAAAGGGCCGCTTGCGCGGCCCGGAGCCCCGTTGGCGGGCCTGTTCGTAAGGAGAAGATTAAACAACGTGCGCTTGGCAGACCTGGCAGCGACCTACTCTCCCGCGTCTTGAGACGAAGTACCATCAGCGCTGGAGCGTTTCACGGCCGAGTTCGGAATGGGATCGGGTGCAGCCGCTCCGCCATAACCACCAGGTCGGCAAAACGCACGTTGCTCGAGAAGCTGTTTTCTGTGCCATCCATGTCGGCGCAATCCAAGGATTGTCGCCAGAAATGGGCATTAGGAATGAGAACGATCAAGCCGATCGAACTATTAGTACCGGTAAGCTTCAAGCGTTGCCGCTCTTCCACACCCGGCCTATCAACGTGGTCGTCTTCCACGGTTCTCAGGGAATACTCGTTTTAAGGTGGGTTTCCCGCTTAGATGCCTTCAGCGGTTATCCCGTCCGGATATAGCTACCCTGCTATGCGGCTGGCGCCACAACAGGTCCACCAGAGATCCGTCCATCCCGGTCCTCTCGTACTAGGGACAGATCCTTTCAATATTCCTACACCCACGGCAGATAGGGACCGAACTGTCTCACGACGTTCTGAACCCAACTCACGTACCGCTTTAAATGGCGAACAGCCATACCCTTGGGACCTGCTCCAGCCCCAGGATGCGATGAGTCGACATCGAGGTGCCAAACAACCCCGTCGATATGGACTCTTGGGGGTCATCAGCCTGTTATCCCCGGCGTACCTTTTATCCGTTGAGCGATGGCCCTTCCACGCGGGACCACCGGATCACTATGACCGACTTTCGTCTCTGCTCGACTTGTCAGTCTCGCAGTCAGGCAGGCTTATGCCATTGCACTCAGCGAACGATTTCCGACCGTTCTGAGCCCACCATCGCGCGCCTCCGTTACTCTTTAGGAGGCGACCGCCCCAGTCAAACTACCCACCATACATTGTCCCGGACCCGGATAACGGGCCGCGGTTAGACATCCATAGTGATAAGGGTGGTATTTCAAGGATGGCTCCACCTGAGCTGGCGCCCAGGTTTCAAAGCCTACCACCTATCCTACACATGCCACTACGAATGCCAATGTAAAGCTATAGTAAAGGTGCACGGGGTCTTTCCGTCTAACCGCAGGAACCCCGCATCTTCACGGGGAATTCAATTTCACTGAGTCTATGCTGGAGACAGCGGGGAAGTCGTTACGCCATTCGTGCAGGTCGGAACTTACCCGACAAGGAATTTCGCTACCTTAGGACCGTTATAGTTACGGCCGCCGTTTACTGGGGCTTCGATTCAGAGCTTGCACCCCTCCTCTTAACCTTCCAGCACCGGGCAGGCGTCAGACCCTATACGTCGTCTTGCGACTTCGCAGAGCCCTGTGTTTTTGATAAACAGTCGCTACCCCCTGGTCTGTGCCACCCTCCCATGCTTGCGCATGAAAGGGTCACGCTTCTTCCGAAGTTACGCGTGCAATTTGCCGAGTTCCTTCAGCATAGTTCTCTCAAGCGCCTTGGTATACTCTACCAGTCCACCAGTGTCGGTTTCGGGTACGGTCTATAAGGAGGAGCTATTTCCTGGAACCACGCAGCAGCCCTTTCAATCCGATAAGATTGGACTACCTCAATGATCCGTCACTTCCTCCAGGCCCACGAATATTAACGTGGTTCCCATCGTCTACGCATTTCTGCCTCGACTTAGGGGCCGGCTAACCCTGCTCAGATTAGCTTTAAGCAGGAACCCTTGGACTTTCGGCGGGGGAGTCTCTCACTCCCCTTACGTTACTCATGTCAGCATTCGCACTTCTGATACCTCCACCATCCCTCACGGGTATGGCTTCATCAGCTTACAGAACGCTCCGCTACCGCTTGCATTGCTGCAAACCCTAAGCTTCGGTGTATGGCTTTAGCCCCGTTACATTTTCGGCGCAAAGACCCTTATTTAGACCAGTGAGCTGTTACGCTTTCTTTAAATGATGGCTGCTTCTAAGCCAACATCCTGGTTGTTTTGGGATCCTCACATCCTTTCCCACTTAGCCATAACTTGGGGACCTTAGCTGTAGGTCAGGGTTGTTTCCCTTTTCACGACGGACGTTAGCACCCGCCGTGTGTCTGCCGACTATTACTCCCAGGTATTCGGAGTTTGGTTAGGTTTGGTAATCCGGTGAGGACCCCTAGCCCATCCAGTGCTCTACCCCCTGGGGTATTCGGTCGACGCTCTACCTAAATAGATTTCGCGGAGAACCAGCTATTTCCGAGTTTGATTGGCCTTTCACCCCTAGCCACAAGTCATCCCGAACTATTGCAACAGTTATGGGTTCGGTCCTCCAGTAAGTGTTACCTTACCTTCAACCTGCTCATGGCTAGATCACTCGGTTTCGGGTCTAATGCGACGAACTGAACGCCCTGTTCAGACTCGCTTTCGCTGC
>NZ_JAMYKU010000013.1:0-177500 GCF_040317575.1 Mesorhizobium sp. M1423 | reverse complement strand
ATCCGAGCTGCTTTACGTCTCCGCGACTTTCGGCGGCACGACGCGAAATTTCTACCGTTTCCAGATGCAGGACGGCAGCACCGACTATTTCGACGAAAACGGCAGCAGCGCCCAGCAGTTTCTGCTTCGCAATCCCTTGCCCAATGGCAGGTTTACGTCGGGGTTCGGTGCCAGGCGCCACCCCATTTTGGGGTATGTGAAAATGCATACCGGCACCGACTGGGCAGCTCCGGTGGGCTCGCCGATTATTGCCGCGGGCAACGGCGTCGTCGAAAAGGCCGGCTGGGCTGGCGGCTATGGCAAGCAGATCATCCTGCGGCACGCCAATGGTTACGAGACGTCCTACAATCACCAGAGCGCCTTTGCCAAGGGCATCGAGCCGGGTGTTCGCGTCCGCCAGGGTCAGGTTATCGGCTATCTCGGCTCAACCGGCCTCTCCACCGGTCCGCATCTTCATTACGAACTGATCGTCAACGGCACCAAGGTCGATTCGATGCGCGTCCGCCTGCCGGTCGGCAAGACGCTGAAGGGCGACGACCTCGTCGCCTTCAAGCGCGAGCGCGAACGCATCGACGACCTGCTCAAGCAGGAAGACAGCAATCAGCTGAAGGTAGCGAGCGCCAAGATCGAAGGCTGAGCCGACGTTTTCGTCGTCAGCCCTGCTGATTCGCCGTGTCGCGCGCCCATGGCAGCCGCTCGCCGGAAACCGTCATCCAGGCGGTGATTGCCGAAAGCAGGCAAAGCAGCGCGGTCACTGCGGCAACGGCCGCGAATGCCGCGTCGCTGGCGGCAAGCCGTGCCGCATCGAGACCGGGCGCCAGGCCGGCGGGCGCCGGTTCGCCGAAACCCGGAATGCCGGCACCGGTGCCGAGCACGGCAGCGTAGACCCAGGCCGCCAGCGATCCCATCGCCGCCACGGCAATCAGGCCGCCGATGCGCGAGACGGCGTTGTTGATGCCCGAGGCCGCACCCGTATCCTTGTCCTCGACCGCCGTCATGATGGCGGTCGAGAGCGGCGACACCACCAGCGCCATGCCGAACCCCATCAGCGCCATCAGCGGGAACACCCCCAACCAGAAATTGTGGATGCCCCAATAGGCCAGCAAGGCAAGCCCGGCAAAGGCAACAGCCACCACCAGACTGCCGCTGGCGATCGGAAAGCGAGGCCCGATGCGGTCGGACCACTGGCCGACCGGCCCGGACAGCAGCGCGATCAATGCCGACAGCGGCAGGAAGATGAAGCCGACCTCGGCCGTGCTCAGCCCCCATCCGGCGATCATGAGCATCGGCAGATAGAACAGATTGGCCGACAGCGCGAAATAAAGGAAGAAGGTCGCCACATTGGCGCCCGCAAACGCCCCAATCCGAAACAGCGATAGGTCGATCATCGGCTCGCGCCGCCGGCGTTCGAAGACTATGAACACGACGAGCAAAACTGCGCCGGCGGCAATACTCGGGCCGGACATCAGCCCCTCCCCGTCACCGCTCATCGAGGTCAGGCCGTAAGCGAGCGCTCCGAACGACGATATGGCGAGTGCTGCGCCGCCGAGATCGAGGCTGCGCTTTTCCGCCGGCGCGTCGGCGGGAACCTTGGCCAGCAGAAGATAGATCGAGATAAGACCGAGCGGCAGGTTGATGGCGAAGATCGCCCGCCAGATGCCGTCGCCGAAGGCCGACAGCACGAAGCCGCCCAGCACCGGACCGAGCGCCATCGTCAGCGCTGATGCCGCCGCCCAGATGCCGATCGCCCGGCCGCGTTCCTTTTTCGGATAGGCTTTGGCGATAATGGCCAGGCTGCCCGGCACCATGACGGCCGCTCCAACACCCTGGATAGCCCGAAACGCAATAAGCACCGCCGGGTTAGGCGCCAACGCGCAGGCAAGCGAGGCGGCGATGAACAGGACGATGCCGGCGACGAAGGAGTGGCGCAGGCCGAAGCGATCGCCAGCGGCGCCGCCGACGAGAATGAGGGCTGAAAGCGTCAATGCATAGGCATTGGAAATCCATTGCGCCTCGGCGAGGCTGGCGCCGAGGTCGACGCGGATCGCCGGCGTCGCAATAGCCAGGACCGATCCGTCGATAAAGCCGAGTGCGGAAGCCAGGATCGCCGCGATCAGCACGAACCGCCGCTGCGCCTGCGGGCAAAACGTATCGGACGGAAGTGAGCCGGTCAGGGGAACGGCGCCGGTACCGACTTTGGTTGGCGTGTGCATGCTGCCTTACCTAGACCGCCGGGGGGCCAGCGACAACCGGCCAGCAGGCTGTTCTCGTTGAAACCAGCCCGAACCTGGCCATGCAGGCAGGACCACGCCAGTGCGGGTGCAAACGGCCGATGCCGTGCTAAGCTTCTTGCAGCGCGACTGGCAAGGGGGAAAATACCCGCATGAAACGACCGCTCGAACCCTCGGCGGAAGGACGGGGGCGCGTCGTCGGCATCACCGACGGCGTGTTCGCCATCGCGCTCACCCTGATCGTTCTCGAGATCAGGGTGCCAGCGCATGAAACGGTGCATTCCGAAAACGAGTTGATCGCCGCGGTCACAGCACTGGCGCCGCGTTTTCTGACCTATGCGCTCAGCTTCCTGACGCTGACCATCTTCTGGTTCGGCCAGCAGGCGCAGCACGGGCTGGTCGCGAAGTCCGACAGGCGGCTTGCCACGCTGAACCTTTGTTTCCTGGGGTTCGTCGCCTTGCTGCCATTCTCGACCGATCTTTTGGCCGACTTCCTCGAATTCAGAACCGCCGTGCTCGTTTACTGGCTCAATCTTTTGATGCTGGGCCTGACGCTGCTCGCCAGTTGGCGCTATGCGGACAAAAACGGCTTCCTTGCCGAAGGCGTCGACGCGGAGACCACCCGAACGGTCTATCTGCGCATCGTCAAGGCGCAGATCCTGTGGGCGATCGGCGCTGCACTCTGCCTGGTCAGCCCGCTGCTCAGCGTCGGCTTCATCCTGGTGGTGCAGCTGATCTATGCGGCGGCGCTACGCGCGCCATTGCTGCGCAAGATCATCGGGTGAGTGGAGCAAAAACGCTCAACTCAGTCGACGAACTCCACCGTGACGCCGGGCGACACGATCTTGGCCAGCTCGCGCGCGTCCCAATTGGTCAGCCGCACGCAGCCATGGCTTTCGGTCTTGCCGATCTTGGACGGATCCGGGGTGCCGTGAATGCCGTAGGTCGGCTTGTCCAGCGCAATCCAGACCGAGCCGACCGGGCCGTTCGGCCCCGGCGGGATGGTCAGGATCCGGTCGTTTTCGCCCTGCTTGAAATTGATGTTCGGATTGTAGGTGTAATTCGGGTCCAATGCGACACGCGACACCGTATGCGTGCCGGACGGCGACGGCGTGTCCGACGAGCCGATGGTCGCCGGATAGGCCGCGACCAGCTTGCCCGCCGCATCATAAGCGCGGACCTGCTTGTTGGCCTTGTCGGCGATGATGCGCGCCACCGGCGTCGCCACCAGCCTGCCGAAATTGGCGACCTTGATGATGGTGCCGGGGCGGCTGAAATTGGCGTCCGGATTGAGCGACTTTAGATAGTTTTCATCCATATGGAAGCGCTCGGCCAGCGCCTCGGGCACCGACGTGTAGCCCATGCGGTCGAGCTGGGCCTTTTGGCTGTAGTCCTCCGGTATCGAGGCGACATAGGGGCCGGCCGCATCCTCGGGCGTGATCGTATAGGAGGCGAAGGCATCGCCACCGGATTGCGCCAGGGCGGCCTGGATGCCGATCGCGTCGGTCGATTTCAGATTGCTGCCGGTGATCTCGTTATAGGCGGCAAGCGCCTTGTCGACATTCGAGCCGAAGCGTCCGTCGATGACGCCTGGCGAAGAACCGGCACGGTCGAGCAGCACCTGCAGCGCCGCCACGTCCTGGCGGGCGCCAAGCGATAACGACGGGTCGACCGCGGTTTTGCCGCCAGTGCTTGGCGGCAAGGCGGTGTTTGGCGGCAAGGCCGCCTGCTCGCCCGGCACTGTCGGTTCGACCGGCTCGATCGAAGCCTCATTGAGCGGCTGGCGCTCAATGGTGCGCGGCTTCACCGGCTGCGCTGCCTCCGGAAAATTGTTGTTATAGCCGCCGTCATCCCGCGGCGCTTCGGGGAAGACTTCTGCCGAATTGTCGCCATAGGGGTCGTACTCGTCAGCCGGCGGCACGATGACCCTGCCTTCGTCTTCCAATTGCCTGCGGCGGAACCGCGCCGTGTCCTCCGTGTCGTCAAGATAATAGCGGTCGTCTTCGACCGGTCCGAGATTGCGCAGGCGCTCGCGGCGCAAGGCACGGCGATCGAGCCTGGTCTGCGGCGGCTGGATGGCGATAACCTTGCCGGTCTCCGCATCGACGATGACGCGGTTTCCCCTGGCGTCGTAATAGATGTCGAGATTGCCGTTCTGGGCGACAAGAATGCCGCCGTCATCGGCAGCACGACCCACCCGTGGCGCAGTATCCACTATCGGCGATGCCATCGTATTCGAAGCCAGCAGCCCGGCAGCAAGCGCTGAAAGGGTGAAGATGGTGCGCAACATGGTGGCCAAAATTCTCCGGTCCGTAACTGCCGCCGCCGGCATTGTCTCTCAAGAGCGCCGCGCGTCCTTTTGGGGCTTAAGGACACTCTAACGCTTTAAATCTCCGCATCGTGCTTTGCGAAAATCAAACTCGATTTCGGGCCGATGTGGTCGCGAACCCCTTCGCCAGCAAATCACTTGCGTACGATAAGGTTCCAATATGAACCGGGCATGAAGATGGCGGATTTCTGACCGATTAACCGGCAGCAAGTCCCAATTCCTTGCGCGCCTGCTTCGTCAGCTTCAGCGCGACGAGACGGTGGCTTTCGCGTAGATAATCCTTCAACGCCTCATCATCCATGCTTTCGCCTGTCTGGCGCTGGATCCATTTCATGCCGCGCGAGGCGAGATAGGGTGCCGGCCGAAGGCCCGGCTGTTCCCTCAGCACGTCATAGGCGATATCGGAGCATTTGAAGGTGACGAACGGCTCTTTGCCTTCACTCCAGCCGCCGATTGCAAACACCTTGCCGCCGACTTTCCAGACATGGGCGCCGCCCCACTGCACGACATGGGTCGTCGAAGGCAGCGAGGCGCAGAAGCTGTTATAATCGTCCAGCGTCATCTGCGCCCCGCCAATGATGGTAGACCATGAGATCATGGTCAAAAAAGAAGAGAGGAGCCCATCCCGATTCCATCGGGATGGAACAGGCTTTGGCTTGAAGTCAGGCGGCCGCCTCGGTTGCCACGACCGCCGGCTTCGAGCGGAAGTTCAGCCGGTCGGACCCGGCGGTGACCTTGACGGTCGAGCCGTCGAGGATCTCGCCGAGCAGGATCTTTTCCGCCAGCGGATCCTGCAATTCCTTCTGCATTACCCGCTTCAGCGGCCGCGCGCCATAGGCCGGGTCGTAACCCTTGGCCGCCAGCCAGTCGATCGCCTCCTGATCGAGCGAAAGCGCGATCTTGCGGTCGACAAGCAGGTTTTCCAGCCGCTTGAGCTGGATTTCGACGATGCGGCCCATATCCTGCCGGCGCAGCCGGTGGAACAGGATCACCTCGTCGATGCGGTTGAGGAATTCCGGCCGGAACGAAGCCCTGACCACATTCATCACCTCGTCGCGCACCACGTCGACATCCTGGTCCTCGCCGAGATTGACCAGATATTCGGCGCCGAGGTTGGACGTCATGATGATCAGCGTGTTGCGGAAGTCGACCGTACGGCCCTGCCCGTCGGTCAGCCGGCCGTCGTCGAGCACCTGCAGCAGCACGTTGAACACGTCCGGATGCGCCTTCTCGATCTCGTCGAACAGCACGACCTGATAGGGCCGCCGCCGGATCGCTTCGGTCAGCGCGCCGCCTTCCTCATAGCCGACATAGCCTGGGGGCGCGCCGATCAGCCGGGCGACCGAGTGCTTCTCCATGAACTCCGACATGTCGATGCGCACCATGGCGCTCTCGTCGTCGAACAGGAAGCTGGCCAGTGCCTTGGTCAATTCGGTCTTGCCGACGCCCGTCGGTCCGAGGAACATGAACGAGCCGAGCGGCCGGTTCGGGTCCTGCAGGCCGGCGCGCGCACGGCGCACCGCTTTCGACACCGCCTGCACCGCCTCACCCTGGCCGACGACGCGCTTGCCGACCTCGTCTTCCATGCGCAACAGCTTGTCGCGTTCGCCTTCCAGCATCTTGTCGACCGGGATCCCCGTCCAGCGCGACACGATATGAGCGACGTGATCGGGGCCGACCACTTCCTCGACCATGCCGACCTTGCCATCCCTGGCTTCGGCCTGCTTCAGCTGCTTTTCGAGTTCCGGGATCTTGCCATAGGCAAGTTCGCCGGCGCGCTGGAATTCGCCCTTGCGCTGGGCAATGGCAAGTTCGTTGCGCGCCTCGTCGAGCTGCTTCTTGAGGTCGGCGGCAAGCCCGAGCTTCTGCTTCTCGGCCTGCCACTTCGAGGTCAGCTCGGTCGATTCCTCCTCGAGGTTCGAGAGTTCCTTCTCGAGCCGGGCGAGCCGGTCCTTCGAGGCATCGTCCTTCTCGACCTTGAGCGCCTCGCGCTCGATCTTGAGCTGCATGATGCGGCGATCGATCTCGTCCAGCGCCTCGGGCTTCGAATCGACCTGCATCCTGAGCCGCGAGGCGGCCTCGTCGACGAGATCGATCGCCTTGTCCGGCAAGAAGCGGTCGGCGATGTAGCGGTTTGACAGCGTAGCGGCCGCGACCAGCGCCGAATCCGAGATGCGCACCTTGTGGTGCTGCTCGTATTTCTCTTTCAGGCCGCGCAGGATCGAGACGGTGTCTTCGACCGTCGGCTCATTGACGAAGACCGGCTGGAAGCGGCGGGCAAGGGCCGCATCCTTCTCGACATGCTTGCGGTATTCGTCGAGCGTGGTGGCGCCGACGCAGTGCAGTTCGCCGCGGGCCAGCGCCGGCTTCAGCAGGTTCGACGCATCCATGGCGCCATCCGCCTTGCCGGCGCCGACCAGGGTGTGCATCTCGTCGATGAACAGGATGATGCCGCCGGCGGCAGACGTGACTTCGGAAAGCACCGCCTTCAGCCGCTCCTCGAACTCGCCGCGGTATTTGGCGCCGGCGATCAGCGACCCCATGTCGAGCGCCATCAGCTGCTTGTCCTTGAGCGATTCCGGCACATCGCCATTGACGATGCGCAGCGCCAGCCCTTCGGCGATCGCCGTTTTGCCGACGCCGGGTTCGCCGATCAGCACCGGGTTGTTCTTGGTGCGGCGCGACAGCACCTGGATGGTGCGGCGAATTTCGTCATCACGACCGATGACCGGATCGAGCTTGCCCGCGCGGGCGTCCGCCGTCAGGTCGCGCGCGTATTTCTTCAGCGCGTCGTAGCCCTGCTCGGCGCTCGCCGAATCGGCGGTGCGACCTTTGCGTACGTCGTTGATGACCTGGTTCAGCGCCTGCGGCGTGACACCGGCCTTGGACAGGATGTCGGCGGTCTTGGCCGACTTTTCCATGGCAAGCGCCTGCAGAAGCCGTTCGACGGTAACGAAGCTGTCACCGGCCTTCTTGGCCAGTTCCTCGGCGGTCGAGAACACCTTTGCCAGCGGCTGCGCCAAATAGAGCTGGCCATTGCCGCCCTCGACCTTGGGCATTGCCTCCAGTGCCGTTTCGACGCCGAGCTTGACGTCACGGACATTGCCGCCGGCGCGCTCGATCAGCGACGCAGCCAGGCCCTCGTCGTCATCGACAAGGACCTTGAGGATATGCTCGGGGGTGAATTGCTGGTGGCTGCGGGAAAGCGCCATGGTTTGCGCGGACTGGATAAAGCCACGCACGCGCTCGGAATATTTTTCAAGATTCATGCCTGTCTCCTTCCGTCACCGGCCCGCTTCGCGGCACCGGATCAGATTGCGGTGACGGACCCGCCCGTTCGAGCCGGATCCTGTTCACGCAAGATATGGGACGCAAACCACGGACCCTCAAGACGCCTCGACACTGGCGAACGCATAATATTCCGAGCGCGCAAAACAAAAACGGCGGAGATTTCTCTCCGCCGTCCAGGGTAAAGGATGCGCTAAGATCGCCTGAACGTTTCTTCGATCAATTCTCGACGTCGGCAATAATAGGTTGACCGCCAGCGCCTTCAGCCGGCGCTGCATCGGCATTGCCAGTCTCGGCACTGTCAGGGCCGGCGTTGTCGTTGCCGCCATTTGCCTGCTCGACATCGAGGCGTGGGCGACGCGGACGCCTGGGGCGGCGTGCGGGGCTGTTTTCGGCAGCGGCTTCGTTGAGCTCGGCCTGCGCGGCGAGACCCGCCGGCGAAAAGTTTTCGAATTGCGGTGCGGGCTCGCTCACAAAGACCGGCTCAGCGGCAGGCACGGGCTCCGCCTGCGCCGGCGCCTCGTCGCGCCGTGGCTGTTCGACGCGCTGTCCACCCTGCTGCTCGCCGCGCGAGCCATACTCGCCGCGCTGGCCGTAACCGCCATTGGGGCGACGGTCGCGCTGGCGTCCGCCATTGTTGTCGCGGCCGTTATTGTCACGGTTATCGCGGCCTCGGTTGTCGCGGCTGTTTTCCTGGTTCAGAGCCAGCTCGGCCGGCGTGCCATCGATGACCGGCTGCGGGCCGGCACCTTGATTGACCGTCGAACCCGATGCCTCGTTGGCATTGTTGTTGCCGGCATTGTCAAACTCGTCGCGATCCTCGTCGCCGTCATCGTCGAAATCGTCGCGATTCTGCTGGGCGTTCTGGATCGGCATCTGCGCCTGAGCGGCTGCGATGATGCGGTTATAGTGCTCTGCATGCTGGAGATAGTTTTCCGCCATCACCCGGTCGCCGGAGCTTTGCGCGTCACGGGCAAGGGTTGCGTACTTCTCGGCAATCTGCTGAGCCGATCCGCGGATCTTCACGTCCGGACCGTTGCTCTCATAGTTGCGCGTCAGGGGATTCGGCCCCTTTCGGTTGTTGTTGTTATTGTTGTTGCCGCCGCCGCCATTGTTGTTGCGACCGCGCATGCGCCTGTTTTGCTGTTGTGGCCTCATTAGACTCTCTTCACTTTGAAATTTTCGAAAAACTCTTCACGAACGGAGGCGCTCATGCGGCCAGCCGTTTCGTTCCTTCACCGGCGTTCGCCCGCATCAATTGCGTTGGCGCCACGTGCCATCCTGTTCCGGTTACTTCACTTGCCGGACGATTCCCGCACGAAGCTTGGGCGTCGTTTGCGCAAGAAGGCAGCTATTTCCAAGGAAAACCGAATCGCTAAGAGCACTGCCTGCTTCGTCTCATCCGGTTAAGGCGACCCTAGCCGCATTCCCCGGTATTGCCAAGCGCTTTTTTCGCACTGCATCACGGCTTCCACCGTTCGAACACAAGAACTCTGTCGTTTCCGCCGAGATCACGAAACACCCCGACCGGACAGTACCCGGCCGCGGAGAATATCCCCGTAACCTGTTGGTGCTGCGTATGGCCGATCTCGACCGCAATCCTGCCTTGGAGTTCCAAATACGCTGCCGCTCCTGCGGCGATCTTCCTGTAGGGGCTCAGACCGTCCACACCGCCATCAAGGGCCTGGCGTGGATCGAAACCGCGGACCTCGTCCTGCAGATTTCCAATGTCGTCTGAGGGTATATAGGGAGGGTTTGCGGCAATTACATGGTACCGGCCAGAAACTTTTTCAAACCAGTCGGATTTGAGCGCCGTGAACCGGCCGGCGAGCCCCACTTCCCTGGCATTGCGCGTGGCGGTGGCCAGCGCCTCTTGCGAAATGTCGACGCCGGTGGCGGTCGCGGCTGGAACGGCGCTGAGCAGCGCCAGCGCGATGGCACCGGTACCGGTCCCGAGATCGAGGATGCGGCAGCCGCCTTCGCGTGCCGCCATTGCCTTGACGAAGGGCAGCACCGCCTCGACCAGCGTTTCGGTATCCGGCCGCGGCTCCAGCGTTTGCGGCGAAAGCGACAGGCGCAAGCCGTAGAATTCGCGGTAGCCGAGGATGCGGTGCACCGGCTCGCCGGCGATGCGCCGTCGCAGGGCGGCATCGATCGCTGCCGTCACGCCCGCATCGACCGTTCGCTCGGGATCGGCGATGGCTTGCGTGCGGGTCGTGCCGGAAAAATGCTCGACGATCAGCCTGGCATCGAGCGCCGGATCCGCAACCCCGGCTGCGGCAAGACGGTTTCGC
Source organism: Mesorhizobium sp. M1423 (assembly GCF_040317575.1). Taxonomy (NCBI): domain Bacteria; kingdom Pseudomonadati; phylum Pseudomonadota; class Alphaproteobacteria; order Hyphomicrobiales; family Phyllobacteriaceae; genus Mesorhizobium; species Mesorhizobium sp. M1423. The sequence goes on along the minus strand of NZ_JAMYKU010000013.1, from coordinate 167,358 downwards.
GCCTCCCGCAACAGTGAGGCCAGCGTATCGGGCAGGCTGTCAGCCATCGATACCGATATCGGCGAGCAGCTTCGACTGGTGATCGGCGATCAGCGCGTCGATGATCTCGTCGAGCTCGCCCATCATCACCCGGTCGAGCTTATAGAGCGTCAGGTTGATGCGATGGTCGGTGACGCGGCCTTGCGGAAAATTATAGGTGCGGATGCGTTCCGAGCGGTCGCCCGAGCCGACCTGCGACTTGCGCGATTCGGAGCGCTCCTCGTCCGCCTTGCTGCGCTCGAGGTCGTAGAGCCTGGCGCGCAGGATCTGCATGGCCTTCGCCCGGTTCTGGTGTTGCGACTTTTCCGCCTGTACCACCATGATGCCGGTCGGCAGATGGGTGATGCGCACGGCCGAATCGGTGGTGTTGACGTGCTGGCCGCCGGAACCCGAGGCGCGCATCGTGTCGATGCGGATGTCTTCGGCCCTGATGTCGATGTCAACCTCTTCCGCTTCCGGCAGCACCGCGACCGTAGCCGCCGAGGTATGGATGCGCCCGCCCGCCTCCGTCGTCGGCACGCGCTGCACGCGGTGCACGCCGGATTCGAATTTCAGATGCGCAAAGACGCCCTTGCCCGAAACGGTGGCTATGATTTCCTTGTAGCCGCCGACCTCGCCCTCGCTGGCCGACACCGTCTCGAAACGCCAGCCATGCGCCGCGGCATAGCGCTCGTACATGCGAAACAGGTCGCCGGCGAAAAGTGCCGCCTCGTCACCGCCGGTGCCGGCGCGGATTTCGAGGATGGCGTTCTTTTCGTCGGCGGCATCCCTTGGCAACAGCAGGATTTGGATGTCCTGCTGCAGCGCCTCGATGCGATGCTTGACCCCTGGCAGATCGGCCTCGGCCAAGGCCCGCATCTCGGCGTCGGTGCCCTTGTCGGCGAGCATCGCCTCCAGATCGGCCTGTTCGCGCTCCGCGGCGCGCAGCGCCCTGATCTTTGCCACCATCTCCTGGATGTCGGCATATTCGGAGGCCATCCTGACATAGGCGTCCGCCGCCGGCCCGGCCGACATCTGCGCTTCGAGCATGTCGAAACGCTTGACGACTTGGTCCATACGGTCGCGGGGCAGGTTGATCATGGCGAAGTCTATAGCGGTATGGAGCGGTCGTCGGCAAAGGCTTGCAGCAGCGCCCGCATCGGCAGGCCTTGCGCCGGCGCCATCAGATTGTCGTCGAAGAACGCTTCCAGTTCGCTGAGCGGCAGTTCCGTCAGCATCGCCTTGACCGGGCCGATCGAAGCCGGCGACATCGAGATCGAGCGATAGCCAAGGCCGATCAGCGCCATCGCCGAAATCGGCTTGCCGGCAAGTTCGCCGCACAGGGTCACCGGCGTATGGTTGCGCGCTCCGGCGTCGGCAATTTTCTTCAAAACACGCAGGAACGGCGTCGAGAGCGGGTCGAAGCGGTCGGACAATTGGGTGTTGCCGCGATCCACCGCCATGACGAACTGGAACAGATCGTTCGAGCCGACCGAGACGAAATCGACCGCCTTCATCAACTCGTCGAGCTGGAACAGCAGCGACGGCACCTCCAGCATCGCGCCCACCTTGAGGCTGGTCGGCAAATGATGGGCAAAGCGCGACAAATGCCGCACCTCGCGATCGATGATCTCGCGCGCCTGCACGATCTCGCCGAGTTCCGTCACCATTGGCAGCATCAGCTTCAGTTCGCGCCCGCCGCACGCCTTGAGCAGTGCGCGGATCTGGGTGCGCAGCAGGCCGGGCCGGTCGAGCGTCAGGCGGATGGCGCGCCAGCCGAGCGCCGGGTTCTCCTCCTGGATCGACCCCTTGAAATAGGGCAGCACCTTGTCGCCGCCGATATCGATGGTGCGGAACGTCACCGGCTTGCCGCGCGCCGCCTCGAGCACGTCGCGATAGAGCCGCTCCTGCGCTTCGGCGCGCGGAAAAGTCGAGGCGACCATGAATTGCAGCTCGGTGCGGAACAGGCCGATGCCGGCCGCGCCAGCTTCGGCCAGTTGCGGCAGGTCGACCGCCAGCCCGGCATTCATCAGAAGATCGACCTGGACACCGTCCTTGGTCACCGACGGCTTCTTGCGCAGCTCGCGGTAGACCTCCTGCCGCCGCGCCCTGAAGCGCACTTTCTCGGCATAGGCCGCCTCGAGGTCGGGCTGTGGGCGCAGATGGATCGCGCCTTCCTCGCCGTCGACGATGATGGCATCGCCGTTTTCCGCCATGGAAACGGCGCCCTTCATCTGGCCGGCGACCGGTATGCCCATCGCACGGGCCACGATGACGACATGGCTGGTCGCCGCGCCGTCCTCCAGCACCAGCCCGCGCAGCTTGTCTCTGGGATAATCGAGCAGCTCGGCAGCACCCATCGAGCGGGCGACGATGATGGCGTCCTTGGGCAGCGAAGCCGCGACATCCTCAGGCCCGCGCCCCATAAGCTGCCGCAGCAACCGATTGGCGAGATCGTCGAAATCGCTCATCCGTTCGCGCAGATACGGATCGGTCATATGCAGCATGCGGGCACGCATGTCGCTCTGCACCTTTTCGACCGCCGCTTCGGCCGTCAGGCCGTTGCGGATCGCCTCCTCCAGCCGGCGTACCCAGCCGCGATCGTTGGCGAACATGCGATAGGCTTCGAGCACCTGGCGATGCTCGCCCTCGAAGGCGACGTCGCGGCGCTCCAGCATGTCGTCGATGGAGAGCCTGAGCGAGCCGAGGGACGCGTCGAGCCGCCTGACCTCCTCCTCGCTGTCCTCGTTGAACAGGTTGGTGACGACAATGCGCGGCTCGTGCAGCACCACATGGCCGAGCCCGACGCCTTCATTGAAGGACAGGCCGGTAAAGCTTACCGGGCGACGCAGATCGAGCTCGAGGCCGGGGCGCGTCAGCCGCTCCAGATCGCCGGTGGCGATCATCTCGGCGATCACCATCGCCGTCGTTTCCAGCGCCTCGACCTCGTCGTCTCGATAATGGCGCATGGTCTTGTTCTGCACGACCAGGACGCCGAGCGTCCGCCCTGCCCTCAGCACCGGCACGCCGAGGAAGGAATTGTAGATTTCTTCCCCGGTCTCCGGCAGGTAGGCGAAGGCAGGATGCTCCTGTGCATTGGAAAGGTTGAGCGGCCGCGCCGAGGCCGCGATCGTGCCGACCAGGCCTTGACCCAGCCTGAGCTGCGCCAGGTGGACGGCGTTCGGGTTCAGGCCTTCGGTGGCGTAGAGCTCGAGCACCGAATCGGCGCGCAGCACATAGAGCGAGCAGACCTCGGCAACCATGTTGGAGGCGATGTCGCGCACGATCCGGTCAAGCCGCTCCTGCGGCTCCAGCGGCTCTTGCATGAGCTCGCGGAGCCGTTTCAGCAAAACGCGCGGGCCACTGGCCGAATCACGCATCGCGGCTTCTTCTCCAATAGCATTTCAGCCGGTGCAGGTTGCCCTGCACAGCGGCACAAACGCAACAACTCAATTAGAGCGCCGTGCGTCCAATTGGACGCATAAAGGCCGCTCCAAGACTTTCGATCTGCTACTGCTTATCCAGACCGTAGACGGAATGCAAAGTGCGAACTGCTAGTTCCGTATAGGGACCGTCGATCAGGATCGAAATCTTGATTTCGGACGTTGTAATGGCCCGGATGTTGATCGACCTGTCGGCCAGCGCCTTGAAGGCGGTGGCGGCGACGCCGGCATGGCTGCGCATGCCGATGCCGATGACCGAGACCTTTGACATGCCGGCTTCCGACTGCACCACATCGTAGCCGATCGTCGCCTTCAGCCGTTCGAGCACGGCAAGCGCCTTGTCGACGTCGCCGGATGGCACGGTGAAGGTCATATCGGTGAACTTGCCGTCCTCGGAAATGTTCTGGACGATCATGTCGACGTTGATGTTGGCCTCGGCGAGCGGCCCGAAAATGCCGGCGGCGACGCCCGGCCGGTCGCCGACGCGGCGCAGCGATATCTGCGCCTCGTCCTTGGCATAGGCAATTCCGGTGACGACCTGCTGTTCCACGATCTCTTCCTCGTCGCAAATAAGCGTTCCCGGCGGATTGAGCAAATCCCCCATTCCGGGTGCATCGGGATCGTCGAAGGACGACCGCACAAAGGTACGCACCCTGTGCACCATGGCAAGCTCGACCGAGCGCACCTGCAGGACCTTGGCGCCCAGCGAGGCCATTTCGAGCATTTCCTCGAAGGAAATCTTGGCCAGCCGCCGCGCCTTCGGCTCGATGCGCGGATCGGTCGTGTAGACCCCGTCGACATCGGTGTAGATGTCGCAGCGGTCGGCCTTGACCGCCGCCGCGATGGCGACAGCGCTGGTATCGGAACCGCCGCGGCCGAGCGTTGCGATCCGGTTGTCCGGCCCGATGCCCTGGAAACCGGCGACCACCGCCACCTGGCCTTCGCCGAAGCGCTTGATCAGGAACGCGCCGTCGATATCGAGAATGCGCGCCGCGCCATGCGCGTTGTCGGTCTTGATCGGGATCTGCCAGCCTTGCCAGGAGCGGGCATGCACGCCGATATTCTGCAGCGCGATCGCCAGCAAGCCGGCGGTGACCTGCTCGCCGGACGCGACGACGGCGTCATATTCGCGCGCATCGTGCATCGGCGAGGCCTCGCGCGTCCAATGCACGAGCTCGTTGGTCTTGCCGGCCATCGCCGAGACCACGACGGCGACCTCATGGCCGGCATCGACCTCGCGTTTGACGTGACGCGCCACATTGCGGATGCGGGCGATGTCGGCGACGGACGTTCCGCCGAATTTCATCACGATGCGCGCCATGGAAGCGAAATGCCTTTGACTGAATGCCGGACCGAGGGCCGAAAAGCGGAAATGCGTCCGACCGGGCCGGACGCTCAATGCGCGGCCTCCTTAGCCAAATGATCGCGGTTTCGCAAGGCATGCCGCCGCTGCCGGCCAGGCGACACACGAGCGCAGTGTCACGCCTGCACTGCTTCTTGGCAAATGCCGCTCGCTTCAGCCCTACAGTGCTGTGGCTCTCCACAGGCGCGGATAATCGAGGACGAAACCGAGCGGCGAAACCTCCAGCATCTCATTGTAGCTGAACAGCGGCGCGGCATAGGCGTAGTGTGCTGCATCGACGCGTCGATAGGTCTGTTCCAGGTGCGTCAGCGTCAGGTCGGGAAATGTCAGATAGGCCGCCGGGGCGGGCGTCGCCGTGCCGACATCGAGGGCAAAACGGCGGAGCGCCAAAAGGTTCGTGGCGGGCGTGAAGCCGAGATCGACATCGATGAGACCGTCGACTTCAGCTTGATGCTCGCCGTTCAGCGTCCATTGGCGCTCGGTAAGCCGGTCGATGCTATAATGCAGCTCTTGCGTGCCGAGGAAGCCGTCGGCACGCGCCGAGTGCGTATGCCAGCCGGCATCGCAGTCCACCTCGTAGGCGATGCTGCACGGCTTGCCGTCCTGAACGAAAAGCGCGTGTCCCCTGAGGTTCCACCCGGAACTCGCTTCCGACAGCAGGCAAGCGTCGTGGCCTTCCTGGTCAAGCCGGCGCCAAAGAATGGAAGCAACCGTTCGCATCATTGTGCACTCCTTCGGACACGATGTCTCTGCTTCGTCCGCCAGGGCATTGGTGTTTCCTTCCGGCACACCATCAACTGACATGTGCTGACACAATTGCCTCCGGCAAAAGGCGGTGCTGTCAGGCATCACGCGCATCGCGCTGCCGGCGGTGAATTTCGCGCCTTGACATTCGCAGCCTTGCGCCCGACTTCCTAGCGTCCGAGGAGACCACGCCATGCCAGAGCCCCGACGATCGACGATCGATGCCGGAGAGGTGGAACGATTTTCCGCCCTTGCCGCCGAATGGTGGAACCCGAACGGCAAGTTCCGCCCGCTGCATAAGTTCAACCCGATCCGGCTTGCCTATATCCGCGACCAGGTGGCGGCCCGCTTCGGCCGTGATCCGCGTGCAGCACGGCCGTTCGAAGGCCTGCGCTTCCTCGACATAGGCTGCGGCGGCGGGCTTTTGTGCGAGCCGATGGCGCGGCTTGGCGCCGAAGTGGTCGGCGCCGATGCCTCAGTCACCAACATTGAGGTGGCGAAGCTGCATGCCGCGGAAGTCGGCGTCACGGTGGACTACCGCGCAACGACCGCGGAAGACCTGGCCGACGCTGGCGAAAAATTCGACGTCATCCTCAACATGGAAGTGGTCGAGCATGTCGCCGATGTCGATCTGTTCCTGGCCAAATGCGGCGAGATGGTCAAGCCCGGCGGCATCATGTTCGTCGCCACCATCAACCGCACGCTGAAGGCCCTGGGCCTGGCCATCATCGGCGCCGAATATGTGCTGCGCTGGCTGCCCCGCGGCACCCACCAGTTCGGCAAGCTGGTGCGCCCCGAGGAACTCGAAAAGGCGCTTGCCGGCGCCGGCCTGACCGTCATCGACCGCACCGGGGTCACCTACAGCCCGCTCGCCGATCGCTGGCAGCGGTCGAAGGACATGGACGTCAACTACATGGTGCTGGCGGAGAAGGTATCCGTCTGAAGCTTACGCCTTCTGGCCCCTATGTCTTCTGGCTTTGCGCCTTGGTGGTGATGAACACGCCGGCGGTGATGATGACGGCACCCGCCCAGGTCAGCAACTGATAGCGCTCGCCGAGGAAGAGCGTCCCGGCAAACAGCCCGACCGCCGCCGCCACATAGCCGATCTGGCTGAGATAGACCGGGCCGCCGACCGCTTGCAGGCGGAAGAAGAAGGCGAACATCGCCGAGGCTGATGCCACCTGTGCCGCAGCGACCAGCGGCACGCCGCCGAGCGACCCGAATGCATTGCCGCCCAGCAGGACCAGAATGCCGGCAAGCAGCATCAAGGCTGCTGCCAGATGGCTGCCGCCGGCAAGCTCGATCGGGCCGGTGTCTTCAGGCCAGTCGACGGTGCGGTAGATGTTGCCGGCGGCGAGGCTGACCGGGATGAGCAGGCCCATCGCCACCCAGAAAAATTCGGCCGGATGGCCCGCTTCCCCGCGCGTCACGGCCACCATGACTGCGCCCACGAAACCGACGACTATGCCGACGATGCCCAGCATGGTCGGGCGCCTGACCCCGAGCAGCATCGAGAACACCAGCGTGACGACCGGCGACAGCGTGAACATGATGCCGCTGTAGCCGGCGCCCAGATGCGGAATGGCTGAAAACATCAGCAGATTGGGGATTGCGTAGGAGACGGCCGCGGTGACAAAGAAATAGCGCAGCCTGTGCGGCGAAAGCCGCATGCGCTGCCCGTTGAGCAGCAATGCGCACAAAAGCACGCCGCCGGCGCCAAGCGAGATGACGAAGGCCCAGACCATGGCGGGGACGCCGGCCGCCGTCGCGATCTTGCCGAACGGCAGCGTCAGGCCGAGCAGTCCACCGGTGACGACCACAAGGCCAAGCGCCGAGTCCCAGAGAAATTTCATCGCCGTCCCATCGCCTGTTCGCACTTGGCCGATACCACAAGCTGAGGTACGATAAGGTAAAGATTCTTCACGTCAAGATACATAACGGTGAGAGACATGGATCGCGCAGCAAAAGCGATCGAGCAGTGGAAAAAGGAACGGCCGGATCTCGATGTCTCGCCGATGGCCGTGCTCGGACGGTTGAACGAGGCTGCCTCGTTGATCGCGCGGGAGCGGCTGGCGCCGCTGTTTGCAAGTTACGGACTGCAATCCGGAGAATTCGATGTGCTGGCGACGCTGCGTCGTTCCGGGCCGCCATACGCGCTGACGCCGACCGCTCTGTACGAGGCGACGATGGTGACATCGGGCGCGATGACCAACCGCCTCGATCGGCTCGAGAAATCCGGCTTGATCAAGCGCGGGCCGCATCCCGACGATCGCCGCGGCATCGTCGTACAACTGACCCGGAAGGGCCTCGCTTTGATCGACGAGGCGGTTGCCGCGCACGTTGCCAACGAGCACGAGATACTTTCCGGCCTGATACGCCCGGAGCAGGTCATGCTGGCACGCCTGCTCGAAAAATTGATCGCGAGCCTAGGCTAACCAAACCGGCCAAAAGGGCCGGCCGAGAAGGTGGAAAACTCAAATCCTGGCCGCGGAGCCTCGTTTGGGCCGGCGGACAGCTCTGATCTTGCCGCTGTTTCCGCCGCCACAGAAAAACTGGTCACCGCCATCGGATTCGAGCCCCGACACGCCTGTTCCTGGCGGCATATCGAGCTTCTCCAGGACCTTTCCCGTTTCAGGATCGATCCGCCGGACATCGCTCTCCTCACCCTCCCAGGTGCCATGCCACAGCTCGCCATCGACCCAGCTGACCCCGGTGACGACGCGGTTGGAAACGATGGTGCGAAGGATTGCCCCTGTCTCGGGATCGACCTGATGGATCTTTCGGCCCCGATGCTGCCCGACCCAGAGCGTTCCTTCGGCCCAGGCGAGCCCGGAATCACCGCCATTGCCGGGCGCCGGGATCGACGCCAGCACCTGGCCATTCTTCGGATCGATCTTGTGGATGCGATCCTCGGCGATCTGATAGAGGTGCTGGCCGTCGAAGGCCGTTCCGGCGTGTGCCGCCACATCGATCGAGCGCACTACTTTGCCGCTCGCCGGATCGAAGGCGTTCAATCTGTCGCCTGACGCAAACCAGACATGCTCACCGTCGAAGGTGACGCCGTCGACGTGGTCGACACCCGGAAAGGGTCCATATTCACGGAGGATTTCGGCTGAGGATCGTTTCATAATACCACCCTAGTAGCCCGGCAACGGGCCGGGGAGTAACAAGATTGTCGGGAAACCCGGTACCGGCGGGGTCATCCAGCGACGCGCCCGTCCGCGGCCGAACGACTGCACCTTGCCTGACTGGGCGAGCTGCTCGAGCGCCCGCTGCACGGTACGCGAACTGGCTCCAAGCGCAATCGCCAAGGCCGAGCTCGACCACGACTCGCCGTCGGCGAGGAAGGCGAGCACCGCGGCATGATCGTCCTCGACGGGCGGCGCCAGCACGACGACCTCGCCGGCGCGGCGTGGCGCCAGGGCAAAGCCCCGCTTCGTCGCGCTCACATCGGCCAAGCTCCGAAGCTCCGCGCGAAGTCGCCCGATTTCGACGCGCAGCCGCGCGCGATGTGATTCGTCCGCGTCCTTTCCGCGGAAAGCGCGCGCAATAAGCGTCGATCTTGCCACGTCCCCCGGCCAGGCTTCGGCCAGCGCGCGGGCAACAGCGAACAGCACCGGGCGGGTCGCCAGCGAGATGACGGTGTCTGCGACCCGCACGACATTGCGGCATGCATCCACCACGAGCGCCCCCGACGCCAGGAGCGCTTCGACTTCGTCGAGCAGAAGGGGCCGTTCCTCGCCACGGGCGACAAGGCGTGCCGCCGGCGTCTCCAGCACCAGCGATGCGCTCTCCACCTCTGCGGTCAGCGCGGGGATGCCGGCCGCGCGCGCCGCCCGCGCCGCCAAGCCGAGTGCGGCGCGCGCAGGACCGGTCCGCAAGCGGCGGATGGCGATGCCAGCGACAGCTAGCTCGTGGGCGGCCCGCGATGCCGGCGGCAGCGGCGAGGGATCGAAGCCGTCCAGCCTGCGCTCGGCTTCGTCGAGATGGCCGATCAGCAGCAGGCGCCGAACTTCGAGGTTGCGCGCATGCGCGGCGTTGACGCGATCGCCATGCTTTTCAAGCGTCGCCCGCGCGGTGTCGAGTGCCTTGGCCGGCCAGGCGAGGTCGCGCGAGACGAGCGCGATCTCGGCCTCGGCGACGATACACCGCGCGCGGGCCACGGCCTCCCTCGGGCTGAATGCTTGCGCCGCCCTTTTGAGAAGAACCTTCGCCCGAACCAGGTCGCCAAGCTGCGCCATCGCGATACCGCGCAACGCAAGTGCCGGCGCATCGTCGCGCAGCGCAACCCGTTTCAAGGCGCCGAGCGGATCGCCCGCCGCGAGCGCATGCGCCGCGGCCGTGATCAGCGAGTCCATCGGAATCCCGTCACACTTGTCACTCCCATGGCTTCGACATCCGGCGCTAAGTCCATCTCACCAACCAGTCGTATCGAGAATGGCGACTGTAGCCAACCTGAGTTGCGGCGCGCCTGAGTTGCGGCGCGATTATGCACTGAGCTCGAACACAACGATAAGCACTAGGAGAGACGCAATGAAGATCGAAGGTACAACTATCCTGGTGACTGGAGCCAATCGGGGCATCGGTCGGGCACTGGTCGAGGAAGCCCTGAGCAGAGGCGTAAAGCGCGTCTATGCCGCAACCCGCCAAGCCATGGCTCACCCCGACCGGCGTGTGACGTCCCTGACCATGGATGTAACGAACGCCGCGCAGATCCGGGAGGCCGTCGAGAAAATCGATGCTCTCGATATCCTCATCAACAACGCCGGCGTATCGCCCTTCGACGACCTCAGCGACCGTCGCGTGCTCGAACAACAGCTCGCCGTAAACCTCTTCGGCGCGTATGACGTGACCCAGGCTCTGCTGCCGTTGCTGGCTCGGTCGCGGGGAGCCATCGTCAACATTCTGTCGCTGGCCTCTATTGCTGCCGTGCCGTTCAGTCCGGCTTACTCGATCTCGAAGGCGGCCTCGTTCTCACTGTCACAGTCGTTGCGCACCCTCTTGGCCGGACGGGGTGTCAGCGTCCACAGGGTCCTTCCCGGCCCCGTGGACACGGACATGACACGGGGCCTGGACATCCCGAAGGCCTCTCCGGAGTCTGTTGCGCGAGCGATCCTGGACGGCGTGGAGAACGGCGAGGAGGAAATCTTCCCCGATCCCATGTCGGAATCCGTGGCGGAGGGTTGGCGCAGCAGTGCGGTCAAGGCGCTTGAACGCCAGTTTGCAGCCTATGCGGAAGCAAGCCCGTCAAGTGAAGCAAGCCCGTCAAGCAGTGGGCACGAAAGAAGCAGCGAAACGATTACCCGAGAAGCCCATCCTTGCTGCTCGGCATGAAACTGCAGACGCCTGTGCAGGGGGCGGCAGCACCGCCGCCCTCGACGCCGGCGGTCGGCTGTCGCTGGCGCCGACCTTCACGGTCATGGCGCGGCCTGGCGGAGATGCCTCGTTATGTCCCGGGCAGGTTGACGGATCAGTTGCGGTCGTCCGGGAAGCTGGGAATAGGCAAGAACTCGACGCCGTCGTCGGCGAGGCTCTTGGCCTCCTCCAGCGTCGCCTCGCCATAGATGCCGCGCGGATCGCTCTCGCCGAAATGGATTTTGCGCGCTTCCTCGGCAAACTTGTCGCCGACATAATCGGCGTTCTCGCGCACCTTCTCGGCCATGGCCTTCAATTGCGCCAGCGCCTGCTTTTGCGCCTCGCCCATGGCGAGCGCGATCTTTTCCTGGTTGCGCCCGGTCGAGACCGCGGGCGCCATCAGCGCCTTGTCGACCTTACGCGAGCCGCAGGCCGGGCAATCGACGAAACCGCGCTTCTTCTGGGTGTCGAAATCGTCGTTGCTGCGAAACCAGGCTTCGAATTCGTGCTCGTGCTCGCAGATCAGGGAAAAGCGGATCAAGAGGCGGCACCCCTGAGCGGCAGCGCCTGCGCCGGACCGGCGTTGACCGCAAAATCGCGTGCGTTCTTGAGGTTGGGTATCTTCTTGCGCGCGGCGACCGACTGCGCCGGGACAATCTCGGCGACGATCACCGCCGGCTCGTCATGCGCTGCTTCGGCGATGATGCGGCCCCAGGGGTCGACGATCAGCGAATGGCCATAGGTTTCGCGGCCGTCTTCGTGCACTCCGCCTTGCGCGGCGGCGACGACATAGGCGCCGTTCTCGATGGCGCGCGCCCTGAGCAGCACATGCCAATGCGCTTCGCCGGTCTGGCGGGTGAAGGCGGCGGGCACCGCAAGCAGATCGGCGCCGGCCAGCGCCTCGGCGCGGAACAGCTGCGGGAAGCGCAGATCGTAGCAGACGGCAAAGCCCAGCTTCGCGCCATCGATTTCGGTGACGACAGCCTCCGTGCCCGGCTCATAAGCGGCGGATTCGCGCCAGCTCTCGCCATTGTCGAGATCGACGTCGAACATGTGGATCTTGTCATAGGTGGCAATCGTGGCGCCGTCAGGCCCGAACAGAAGTGCGCGGTTGGCGAGCTTGCCGTCGGCGCGCAGAATGGCGGTCGAGCCGATATGCAGGAAGATGCCGAGCTCCTTTGCCAGCTTCCGCGACGTCGAGACGATGATGTCTTTGTCTTCGGAGGTGAACGAAGCGGCCCGGGCTTGGCTGTCGCGGATCAGCGCGCCGGTCATTTCCGGGGTCTGGATGTAGCTCGCGCCCAGGCCTGCCGCCTCGCGCACCAGCCGTTCCAGATCGACCGCATTGCGCTCCGGGCTGGTTCCCGAACGCATCTGGATCGCCGCCGCCTTGAAACCACTCATCGTCATGTCCTTACCTGGCCGAGCCGTTGGCGAGCAATCTGTCCAGCCGTCCTTCCGCCTCCAATTCGTGGAGATCGTCGGAGCCGCCGACATGCGTGTCGCCGATGAATATCTGCGGAAAGGTGGAACGGCCGTGAGCCCGGGAGATCATCTCCTGGCGCAGCTCCGGCGAGAAGGAGGCGTCGTGCTCGGTGTAGGCGACACCCTTCCTGTCGAGCAGCCGCTTGGCCGCAGTGCAATAGCCGCACATCATCCGCGTGTAGATCGTCACATCGACCATCGGTCAGCAACCCTGCCTCGTTCCGCTGTCATATAGGCTATATAGGCGCCGATTCGTCGGCCCGAAAGTCCCCCGGCAGCACGCGCGCGAAGGTCAGTACGTCGACTGCGCCGGCACCGCCCTTTTTTAACGCCCTGGCGACCGCACGGACCGTGGCGCCGGTGGTGTAGACATCGTCGATCAACAGCACCCGGCGGCCGGCGATTTCGATCTCCGCTTCATCAGGCACTGTGAATGCGGCGCGCACATTTTCCTCGCGTTCCCGCCGCTCCAGCCCGACCTGCTGGCGCGTGAGTTTGACGCGCTTGATGGCTGATGGCGCGAAGGGCCGATCGCCGAGCTGCGCCACCGCCCGCGCCAGTTCCGCCGACTGGTTGAACTGCCGCCTGAAGAAGCGCCGCCAGTGCAGCGGCACCGGCACGACCACGTCGGCCTCGGCGATGAGCTCGGCACCGGCGCGAAGCATCCAGCGCGCCATCCACGGCGCCAGATCGGTGCGGTCCTGGTATTTCAGCCCTTGCACCATCTGGCGGGCAACGCCGGAATAGGCAACCGCCGAGCGCGCGCGCTCGAATGGCGGCGGGTCGGCTATCGCCTCCGCCGACAGGAACCCCTCACCCATATTGTGGGTGAACGGCGTGCCCATCACCGGGCACCATGGCCGTTCCAGCAGCCTGAGTTTCGGCCAGCAGGCGCCGCACAACACGCCGGGTTGCGAGACATGGCGGCGGCAGCCGGCGCAGACCGGCGGGAACAACAGGCGCGCCGGCCAGCCCAATGCCTTGCGGGCAATGCTCTTGATCGCAATACGCTTGATCTCTGGCATGGGATCGGCCACGTGGTTGGTCCTCCGCAGCACTATATCAGAGAGCGAAGCACAAGGACCTGCCCATTGCAGCCCGTAATCGACACCTCGCTCTGGCTGGCGCGCAAGCGCCGGGCACTGGCCCGCCCTATCGCCGGGGCGGATTTCCTCATGCGGCGGGCGGCCGAGGATCTTGCCGACCGGCTCGGCGCCGTCGAACGCAAGTTCGGCAAGGCGACCTCATTGTTTTGCCAGACGCCGGCAGCAGCAGAGGTGCTCGCAGAAAGCGGCAAGGTAGCGGAAAACGTGCGCGTCGAGGCCGACGCCGCTTTCCTCGACGGCCGGCCAGGAGTGGTGGCGCCGTTGGAAACCGTGCCGTTCGAGCCGGAAAGCCTCGATCTCGCTGTCTCGCTGCTGTCGCTGCAGGCCATGAACGACATTCCCGGCATGCTGGTGCAGATCCGCCGGGCGCTAAAGCCGGACGGGCTTTTCCTCGGCGCCTTCGCCGGCATAGGCACGCTCTCCGAACTGCGCGAAAGCCTGCTTGCCGCCGAGACCGAGCTCTACGGCGGCGCCAGCCCGCGTGTGATCCCGTTCACCGATGTCCGCGACGCCGGCGTGCTGCTGCAGCGCGCCGGCTTGGCGCTGCCGGTTGCCGACGTCGAGACGATTGCGGTGCGCTACGATTCCCTCTTTGGCCTGGTCGCCGACCTGCGCGCAATGGGCGAGACCAGCGCGCTTGTCGACCGCAGCAGACGGCCGGGCACCCGAGCGCTGTTCGCGCGCGCCGCCGAAATCTATGCGGAGCGGTTTTCGGACGCCGATGGCCGCGTCAGGGCGAGTTTCTCCGTGGTCTGGATGTCAGGCTGGGCGCCCGATGCCTCTCAGCAAAAACCGCTGAAGCCGGGCTCCGCAAAAATATCGCTGAAGACGATCCTGGAAAACCCCGGCGGCCCCTGAGCATATCCCTGCGCAAAAGCTAGGCGTAGCCCTGCGCAACAGCCGAGCGAATCACTGCGCAAATGCGTTGGCAAGCCTGCTGCTGTTGTCGCTGAACAGCCACTCGATCGCACCGGCAGCCTGGCCGATGCCTGTGACAATGGCAAGCGACAGCACGGCCACGATCAAACCATATTCGATAGCCGTCGCACCCCTCTCGTCCTCTAAAAATCGTTGCAGCAAGATTTTCATGGGCGCCCATCCCTCTTGCCGGAACCTAGCGCCGACCCGTTAAGAAAGGTTAACGTGACAGGCTTAACGCGCGGTGAAACAGCTGCATTCCAATGCATGTCGCGCAAAAGTGTGCAGCGGTTTTGCGATAACGACATGCATCGAAACATAAGCGCGTCGCACGAGGCCGGTCGAACGCGACGCGCTTCAGATATCTGTTGACGACGTCAGCAGTCACCGCTGCTTCTGCCATCGGCCCGAATGACGCAAACCGAACTGGGCAGCGGCTGCAGCACGCTCTTGCGCAGCGTATAGCTGTCGCGCTGGCCGATCGAGCCGGTGCTCATTGTATCAAGCCCATCGCGGGCAAACTGCGATCGGGTCCGGCTGTCGAGGTAGGGTGTCGCGATCAAGGCCAGAGCCACCGCGGCCGAGCCGAACAAAAGGGCGATGCGCAATATTCCCATGCCAGCATTGGCGGCGCCAGGAAGGCGATCGGGCCAAGGCAAGTCCCAGTCCTTGTCGAAGCTCATGCAAATCGCTCCCCAGCGGTGGAATCGGCGTAACCGCTTTGCGTCAATTTTTCACGGCCAGATAAATCTTTCATTAACGCTGCTGATATCGCTTCGCGGAGCTGCCCGGTTTACGGGAGATCGGCCGTTACAGCAGATCGATGAGGAACTGGATCAGCGGGGCATCGGCCGGCGGCATTGGAAAATCGCGCATCTGGCGCGGCCGCACCCATTTCAGCACCTGCCGTTCCTTCGGCTGGGCAATGCCGCGGAATCGACGGCAGACGAACAGCGGCATCAGCAGGTGAAAATCTTCATAGGAATGGCTGGCGAAGGTGAGTGGCGCCAGGCAAGGGATGTCGGTCTCGATGCCGATCTCCTCATACAATTCGCGGATCAGGCATTGTTCCGGCGTCTCGCCGGGCTCGACCTTGCCGCCCGGAAACTCCCATAGGCCGGCGAGTTGCTTGCCTTCGGGCCGCTGCGCCAAAAGCACGCGCCCGTCGGCATCGACCAGCGCGCAGGCCGCAACCAGGAGCAGGCGCTTGCCGACCGTGTCTGAGCCGCTCATGCGCCTTGTGGCCGGCGATAGTGATAGCGATAGACTTCATCGAATCCGAGCGAACGGTAAAGCGCCAGCGCCGGCGCGTTGTCCGCCTCGACCTGCAGCCAGGCTTCCCGCGCCCCACGCAGCCGCGCCCATTTCAGCGCCGATCGGATGAGGTGGCGGCCATGGCCCTGGTTGCGCACCGATCTGTCGGTGGCGATCTCGAACAGCCCGGCAAGGTCGCCGTCATGCACGCAGATCAATGTTGCCAGCGGCTCGCTGCCGTTCTCCAGCGCAAACAGCCCGGCCTCCGGCTGGATGGCGCCAATGATCTCCGACAGGCCGGGCCGTAGCGACACTTCCGAACCGCTCACCTTGAGCGCTGCGCCGATGAAACGGCTGATGTCCTTCAACGGAATCTGGTCCATGGCGTCGTCGAGCATGGCGTCCGCCAGCGGCAGCCGCATGACCAGCGACTCCGCGAATGTGCTCCAGCCCTCGCCGTCGAGGTACTTTGAGAGATCCGGCCCAGACAGCGGCGAGACGCGAAAGGTCAGCGGCCTGCCATAGGCGTCGAAGCGACGGCTGGCGCGGCCGATGCGCTCGGCAATGTGCTGGATGTCGCCCGGATCGAGCGGATTGACCGAATTCAGCCGCTTGGCCGGATGGCCGGCCGTCAGCCGCACGACCCAGGTGCCGTCATAATGGACGGCGGCCGCCGGCCAGGCGCGAAAGCCAGCCGCCTCGTAGCGGCGCACGATCGCCAACACGCTTGCCGGATGTCTGGAAGCCAATGTCATCAGCTCCGATAATCGCCATTGATGGCGACATATTCCTTGGTGAGATCGCAGGTCCACACCGTCGCCTTGCCGCGGCCGATGCCGATATCGGCGCGGATGCGGATCTCGTCGCGCTTCATATACGCCGAAGTCGCCGCTTCGGAATAGGCGGCGTCGCGCTCGCCCTGATATGCCAGGCGGTTGTCGCCGAACCAGATCGACAGAAGGTCGCGGTCGGCCGGTTCGCCGGCCTTGCCGACGGCCATGACGACACGGCCCCAATTGGCGTCCTCGCCGGCGACTGCCGTCTTGACCAGCGGCGAATTGGCGATCGACAGCGCGATGCGCTTGGCCGAGCGGGCCGATTTGGCCCCGGTGACGGTGACCTCGACCTGCTTGCGGGCGCCCTCGCCGTCGCGCACCACCTGCAGCGCCAGCGACTTCAACACCTTGCCGAGGGCACGGCGGAACGCGCCGAGGCGCGCATCCTTGGGGTCGGAAATCGCCGGCGCGCCACGCCTGGCGGCAGCAGCTGTGGCGAACATCAGCAGCGTGTCGCTGGTCGAGGTGTCGCTGTCGACGGTGACCGCGTTGAAGGTCTTGGCCGTGCCGCGCGACAAGAGATCCTGCAGCACCGGTGCTGCGATCGGCGCATCGGTGGCGATGAAGGAAAGCATCGTCGCCATGTCGGGCGCGATCATCCCCGCGCCCTTGGCGATGCCGTTGATGGTGACGTCGGCATTGCCGAGCTTGAGCGTCGCGGTCGCCAGTTTGGGATAGGTGTCGGTGGTCATGATTGCCTTGGCGGCTTCGGTCCATAATTCCGGCTTGCCGTCCTTGATCAGCCCGGCCAGCAGGTGGCTGAACTTACCAGTATCGAGCGGTTCGCCGATGACGCCGGTCGAGGCCAGGAACACCTCGCCTGGCGTGCAGCCGGCCGCCTTCGCCGCCGCCTCGCCCGTGAGTGCGGTCGAGGCGCGGCCCTTCTGGCCGGTAAAGGCATTGGCATTGCCGGAATTGACGACCAGAACGCGCGCCTTGCCCGCCGTGAGGTTTTGCCGGCAGAAGTCGACCGGCGCCGAGGGGCATTTCGACCTGGTGAACACGCCGGCGACGGTGGTGCCGGCGTCGAACACCATGGCCAGCAGATCGGTACGGTTCTTGTATTTTATGCCGGCCTCGGCGGTGGCGATGCGCACGCCCTCGATGGTCGGCATCTTGGCATATTTCTTCGGCGCGAGCGGCGAAACCTGTGCGGACATGGAAGACCCCGGGCGGGAAAATCGCGAAAGGAACGCCGGTTTGCCCGATAGCGCGCGTCGGCGCAAGCCGTTTTCACAGCCGTTACGGGTGCCGGACGCCTGACACTGCCTCATGCCGCAAGCAGGGCTGTTGCAAATTTGTTGGCATCGCTGCGGCCGATAGCGCTATGATCCTGCCCCATGGGCAGGCTTGTGGTCTTGGCACTGGCGTTTCTGGGCTTTCTGCTGCTGCGCGCGGATGCGCAGACGGCGCGGCGCGTGGCGCTTGTGGTCGGCAACGGCAGCTACGCCAAAGCCGGCACGCTGGCCAATCCCGTCAACGATGCGCTCGACATTGCCGACAAGCTGCGCGCCATCGGTTTCGAAGTGATCGAAGGCAACGATCTCGGCAAGCGCGAGCTCGAACGCAAGATCGGCGAATTCTCCGATGCGCTGCAAGGCGCCGGTGCCGGGCTGTTCTACTATGCCGGCCATGGCCTGCAGGTCGACGGGCGCAACTTCATCGTGCCGGTCGACGCCAGGCTGGACATGCCGGTCAAGCTGCAGCTCGAGGCGGTGCCGATCGACGAGGTCCTCGACATCATGGAGCAGCAGACCAAGGTCAGCCTGGTCTTCCTCGATGCCTGCCGCAACAACCCGTTTGCCCGAAGCCTCAGCCGCAGCGCCACGACGCGCTCGGCGACGGCTCTCGCCGGCATCGCCCAGTTCGAGTCGACACGCGGTTCATTCATTGCCTTCTCGACGGCGCCCGGCGCTGTGGCAATGGACGGGACGGAGCGCAACTCGCCCTTCGCCGCCGCACTTTTGCGGCATATGGCGGAGCCCGGACAGAGCATCAACGACATGATGATCGCGGTGCGCCGCGATGTCGTTTCCGCAACGCGCGAGGCGCAGCGTCCCTGGGAGCAGGGATCGCTGCTCGAGCGTTTCGAATTCGTGCCGGGCGGAGACAGTGCCCAGCAACCGAAACCGGCCGTCACCCCGGCGCCCGCGTCTGAGGTCGCAGCGCTCGAACGCTCCGTCGGCGACAAGGGCGCCATTGAGCAGTTTCTGCGCCACGACTATCTGGCGCCTGATGCCAAGGCGATGCGCGAGACCGTCAAGCGGCTTTACGGTGCGTCGGCCACCATCTACGGCACGCGCTACGACAGCGAGGCCATCGTCAAGGTCAAGACTGACTGGTTCGCGCAATGGGCGTCGTGGTCGTTCGGTCTTGAGCCCGGCAGCCTTGAGGTGACGCCGCACGGCAAGGACCGCGCCGATGCGGTTTTCGCCATGACCTACGATTATGTGCCGAAGGACCACTCGGCGCAGCGGCTGACCGGCAAGGCACGGGTCATGCTGGAACTCGTGCTGGCCGACGGCGAGTGGCGCGTTGCGTCGGAAACGTCGCAGGCGCTGGAATGAACATCACCGGACCGCTGGGTTGATGAACCCGCGAAACGCCCGCTGCACGCCCGGAATCAGTCCCCAGATCATGATCGAGACCATCAGCGGCGCGATGACCAGCGTACGCTGCCAGATTTGCCACTCCTTGGTCAGCGGAAAACCATGTACAAAATGGCAGTGATCAGCGGGTAGACGCCGAGCAGCACCAGCAGGGCGAAGCGCAAGCGCGAAAAACGCGTGGCGACAGTCGAGGTCATTGCTGTTCTCCTTATCGTTACGGAACGTTCCGTTACATATGAAACGGATCGTTTCGTTTCGTCAAGAGTTGTATATGATGGCTGCTGAAATCGCGGGCAAGGACAAAGAAATGGGCGAGACCACCGATCCCGGGCGCAAGTCAGCCGGCGCACGGCGCAGCCCCGAAAGCGCCGATGCCATTCTCGACGCCGCCGAAGCGGTACTGGTCGAAGCCGGTTATTCCGGCTTCTCCATCGAGGCGGTGGCGCGGCGGGCGCGCGCCGGAAAACCGACGATCTATCGCTGGTGGCCAAGCAAGGCCGCTCTGCTGCTCGACGTCTACCAGCGGCAAAAGCGTGTCGACAATCCCGACACCGGGAACCTTGAGCAGGACCTCGTCGGCTTCCTGAAGAGCTTGTTTGCGCACTGGCGCGACACATCGTCGGGCAGCGTGTTCCGATCGCTGATTGCCGAGGCGCAGTCGGACGAAAAAGCGGCCGCCGCCCTTGCCGAATACGCAAGAGGGCGGCGCGTCCACACCGGCCAGATGGTCGAACGCGCCAAGGCAAGGGGAGAGGTGGCAGCCGACGTCGATGCCACTGTCGTCGCCGACCTGATCGGCTCGTACGCCTGGACGCATCTTCTGACGAACCGCCTCGACGAGGACGAAGCGACGCTGCACAGGGCGGTCGGCTATGTCTTGAAAGGCATCGTCGCTGACGATGCCGGCGATGCCACGGCGGTCCGGCGGCGGCGTCGACGCATCATCGTTCGCCCTACCAAATAGAAGCGACAGGGCGGCAGCGCGCCCTGTCGTAGCTCAATCTGGCCTATTTCGCGCTTTCCAGTGCGTCGACCGTCTTCTTCAGGTTGGCATCGGGGATGTCGACCTTGGCGTTGGCGCGCAGCGACTTGACCAGCGCGAAATACTTGTCGCGGATGACCGCCTGGCGGGCCTGGTCCTTGACCTCGTCGAAGGCCGGCGGCTGCTTGGTGCGCTTGTCCTCGACCTTGATGACGTGCCAGCCGAACTGCGACTGTACCGGCTGCTCGGTGTATTTGCCGACCGCCAGCGCAAACGCCGCCTTGTCGAATTCCGGCACCATCTGGCCAGGCCCGAACCAGCCGAGATCGCCGCCGCTGGTCTTGCCGCTCGGATCGCTGGTGTGCTCGTTGGCAAGCTTCTGGAAATCGGCACCGCCGTCGAGCTGCTTGATGATGGCGTCTGCCTCTTCCTTCGTCTTCACGAGGATGTGACGGGCGTGCACCTCGTTGGTGGGCGGCGTGTTGGCGATTTCCTGGTCGTAGCGGGCGCGGACCTCGGCATCGGTAACTTTGTTGACGACGCCCTTCTCGACCATTTCGCCATGTAGCGCGCGCTGCTGCAGGAATGCCATGCGGCGCTGGAAGTCGGGATCCTTGTCGAGGCCGGTGGTCACCGCCTGAGCCGCCATCACGCGGATTTCGATCGCCGCCGACAGCGCCGCGGCGCGGCGCTGCTCGGGCGGAAGCTGCGCGAACTGCTGCGACAGCTCGCCCTCGGCAAGCCCAAGGTCTGCCTCGGTCAGCGTCTGGCCGTTGATGGTGGCGACCACGGCGTTCGGATCGACCGGCTTGGCCGCCGGGGCGGGTGCCGCCGGCTGGGCAGGGGCGGCTTCCTGCGCCATCAACGGCGACAGCGAGAGGGCCGACAGCCCGAATGCCAGACCAAGGCTGGCGAGCGACGCGCGGCGGAACAATACAGACATTACGATTATCTCCAAAGCGGGGTAGCTAGAGCGGAATGGCTTCCAGACCAGCAGGATTGTGGCGGAATTTGGCGCGGTCGACAGGGCGAGCGCGGCGTTGACATCGAATGAGCCCCCTCTTATCTGTCCAACGACTTTGCGTCCAGAACCGTTTTCCGGGCGCTTTTTGCGTTTGTCCGCGTTCACGCGGATTTGATGGGGGCCGGCCGGCGCCCGTCGCAATGACTTGGAATGCTATCGAAAGGGCCATTGGATGGTCAGTCTCGGCGGTCTCGCCCGTAAGGTTTTCGGCTCCTCCAACGATCGTCGGGTCAAATCGACCCGGCCGCGCGTCGAGGCGATCAATGCCATGGAAAACGAGATGCGGGCGCTTTCCGACGCCGAGCTTCAGGCCCGCACGGACAAATTCCGCCAGGACTTCGCCAACGGCGCCAGCCTCGACGACCTCCTGGTGCCGGCCTTCGCCACCGTGCGCGAGGCCGCCCGCCGCGTGCTTGGCATGCGCCCATTCGACGTGCAGCTGATCGGCGGCATGGTGCTGCACAATGGCGGCATTGCCGAGATGCGCACCGGCGAAGGCAAGACGCTGGTGGCGACGCTGCCGGTCTACCTCAACGCGCTCGCCGGCAATGGCGTCCATGTCGTCACCGTCAACGATTATCTGGCCACGCGCGACTCCGAATGGATGGGCCGCGTCTACAAATTCCTCGGCCTCAACGTCGGTGTCATCGTCCATGGCCTGTCCGACGAGGAGCGGCGCGTCGCCTACGCCGCCGACGTCACCTACGCCACCAACAACGAGCTCGGCTTCGACTATCTGCGCGACAACATGAAATACGAGCGCGCCCAGATGGTGCAGCGCGGTCACAGCTACGCCATCGTCGACGAGGTCGATTCCATCCTGGTCGACGAAGCCCGCACGCCGCTGATCATTTCCGGTCCGCTCGAGGACCGTTCGGAAATGTACAACACCATCGACACCTTCATCATCCAGCTGCAGCCGCAGGACTACGAGATCGACGAGAAGCAGAAGACCTCGATCTTCACCGAGGAAGGCACCGAAAAGCTGGAGAACATGCTGCGCGATGCCGGTCTGCTCAAGGGCGAGTCGCTCTACGACGTCGAGAACGTCGCCATCGTCCATCACGTCAACAACGCATTGAAGGCGCACCGGCTGTTCCAGCGGGACAAGGACTATATTGTCCGCAACGGCGAGATCGTCATCATCGACGAGTTCACCGGCCGCATGATGCCCGGCCGCCGCTATTCGGAGGGCCTGCACCAGGCGCTCGAAGCCAAGGAGCATGTGGCGATCCAGCCGGAGAACCAGACGCTCGCCTCGGTCACCTTCCAGAACTATTTCCGCCTCTACAAGAAGCTCGCCGGCATGACCGGCACGGCGCTGACCGAGGCCGAGGAATTCGCCAACATCTACAATCTCGACGTCACCGAGATCCCGACCAACCTGCCGGTCATCCGCATTGACGAAGACGATGAGGTCTACCGGACGGTCGAGGAGAAATACAAGGCGATCGTCAGGGAGATCAAGGAAGCCCGTGCCAAGGGCCAGCCGACGCTGGTCGGCACGACTTCCATCGAGAAGTCCGAGCAGCTGGCCGAACGCCTGCGCAAGGAAGGTTTCAAGGATTTCGAGGTGCTGAACGCCCGCCACCACGAGCGCGAAGCGGCGATCGTCGCCCAGGCGGGCAAGCCCGGCGCCATCACCATCGCCACCAACATGGCCGGCCGCGGCACCGACATCCAGCTCGGCGGCAATGCCGACATGCGCATTGCCGAGGAGCTTGGCGACATGCCGGCCGGCCCCGAGCGCGAGGCCAGGGAAAAGGAAATCCGCGACGACATCGCCCGGCTGAAGGAAAAGGCACTCGCCGCCGGCGGTCTTTATGTGCTCGCCACCGAACGCCATGAATCGCGCCGCATCGACAACCAGTTGCGCGGCCGCTCGGGCCGCCAGGGCGATCCCGGCCGCTCGAAATTCTTCCTGTCGCTGCAGGACGACCTGATGCGCATCTTCGGCTCCGAGCGCATGGACGGCATGCTGCAGAAACTCGGCCTCAAGGAAGACGAGGCAATCATCCATCCGTGGATCAACAAGGCGCTGGAAAAGGCGCAGAAGAAGGTCGAGGCGCGCAACTTCGACATCCGCAAGAACCTGTTGAAATATGACGACGTCTCGAACGACCAGCGCAAGGTGGTGTTCGAGCAGCGCATCGAGCTGATGGACGGCGAAGGCTTGTCCGAGACCATCACCGAGATGCGCGAAGGCGTCATCGAGGAGATCGTCGCCAAGAACATTCCCGAAAACGCCTATGCCGAGCAGTGGAACGTCGCCGGGCTCAAGGCCGAGATCGCCGAATTCCTCAATCTCGATCTGCCGGTCGAGGACTGGGTCAAAGAAGAAGGCATTGCCGAGGACGACATCCGCGAGCGCGTCAGCCAGGCTGCCGAAGCCGCCGCCAAGGAGCGCGCCGAGCGCTTCGGCCCCGACGTGATGACCTATGTCGAGCGTTCCGTGGTGCTGCAGACGCTCGACCATCTGTGGCGCGAGCACATCGTCAATCTCGACCATCTGCGCTCGGTCGTCGGCTTCCGCGGCTATGCCCAGCGCGATCCGCTGCAGGAGTACAAGGGCGAAGCGTTCGAGCTGTTCCAGGCGATGCTGGGCAATCTGCGCCAAGCCGTCACGGCGCAATTGATGCGCGTCGAACTGGTCCGCCAGGCGGCGGAAGCGCCGCCACCCGAAGCCCCCGACATGTTCGGCAGCCATATCGACGGCAGCACCGGCGAAGACGATTTCGAAGGCGGCGAGACGGCCGTGCTGGTCCGCCAGGAAACCAACGCCATCGTCGCCCCCGAAGACCGCGACCCGAAGAACCCGGCAACCTGGGGCAAAGTCGGCCGCAACGAAGCCTGCCCGTGCGGGTCGGGCAAGAAGTATAAGCATTGTCACGGGGCGTTTGCGTAAGGCTGCGCTTTCCTTCTCCCCGTCATACGGGGAGAAGGTGCCCTAAGGCGGGGCGGCACGGACGTCTGCGACTAGCCAATCTCCCCACCTGAGGGGGAGATGGCCGGCAGGCCAGAGGGGGGCGGTGTCCCGCCGACACCAAAATACGCATTTCGAATTTTCTGTATCTCGACCGGCGGTGGTGTTTGAGTTTGAAATCTAATAGCCGGGTGACGCACGCGCTGATGTCCGCGCTTCATGAAGATCGGAACCTGCTAAAGTGGGTAAAGACACTACTTTGATTCAATAACCCCGTTCGAGGTCGATCTTGTTGGACAGAGGCTCTCCTCTGGCGACTTGACCGCAGAGATCGGCGGCCTGGTCGATTCCAGAATCCACCCAGAAGCTCGCGACATGAGGTGTGACGGTCACCTTGGTGATGAGTCCACAACGGCGATGAAGCCTCCAGCGGTTCACGCTCAAACACGTCAAGACAAGCACCAGAAAGCTGACCTTCGTCGAGAGCGCGGATCAGGTCGGCTTCGTTGACATGCGCGCCCCTGCCGACATTCACAAGGTAGGCACCTCGCTTCATTTTTCCAAAGGCACTCAAGTTCAGTATCCCACGAGTCTCACCAGTCAGGGGAAGTGAACAGATAACGTAGTCCCGACTTGTGAGTGCGCCCGCAAGCTGGGCACGGCCAAAGTAACTGTGTATGCCAGGAAGCGTCTTTTGATGACGAGACCAGACTGCTGTGTCGTAGCCAAAGTCCGCAAACAGCTTTGCGGCCCAGCCACCGATCCGGCCCGCACCAAGCACAACTATTCTTGTCTCGGAGATCTTCCGCGGCGCGATCGGATTCCACAACTTGCGGGCTTGTAGACTCATGTAATCCGCAACATGCCGTTGCTGGCAGAGAACGCGAAGGACGACGTACTGCACCACTTCCGAAGCCTGCTCACGCGTTGCGAGCCTGATGAGCGGAACACTCTTGGGAAAGCTCTGAAGATCAATACCCTCGACACCGGCTCCCAAATAGACGACGGCGCTTAGCCCCGTCATGGCATCAAAAAAGCCAGGACTGGCGCCCTTGTCGATCAGCACAATATCTATGTCACTTTTGTTCCCGGCGTCTGGCCAAAGCCTGAACTCCAGCTGCGGCACACGGGTTTTCAGCTCAGCAGCCCACACTTGTGCATCAATGTAGTCAGGATACTCATTGACCATCAGAACGGTAATGGGCTCGCCTAACACTTCGCCCCTCCCAGATTCAGGTAATCAGGCATCCACCGGATTACCGTTCTGTTGAGACTGAGGTTTGCGCAAACTGGCACCAGTTGCAAGATCAGACCCCGGCAAAAATGGCGTTGGTGATCCGCCAAAGCCGTGATGTCTGCCCGCTGCTGGCCGAGGATGTCGATTTCGCTTTCTTCAAGGCATAGTTCTCCCCTTGTTTTGCTGAAACGCATGACAACCGGGCCGGTCACGCCGGTGATGGATGGGGCGATGGCCGGAGTTCCGCGATCAGCCGCAGGATGTCGGTGAAGAGTTGCCTCGGGATAGCGACCTCCGCATCTGGAAGGCGACATAACGCCCATGGCTGATAACCTCGGCAACGATCTTGATGAGCTTCTTTGTGAGCTGGTAAGTGGTGCCAGAACATCCTTCCTGGCCTTTAGGTCCGGTTGGCATTCCTAGTTCTCTGCATGGCTAAAGACGACAGCGCCGTTGTCCTTACGAACTTCAACGGACACAATTCCATCGTCACCCTTTCGGGTTTGGAACATGGAGGTTGCATGATCTTTCGCGGTCTTCTCGTCGTCGAAGATCAACTTGTCGACGATGCCCTGCCTTCCATACCAGATGACAGTATAGGCCATTGTTGCTGCCATGCTTTCCGCTAAGCATATAGGCGTTTTCGCATTTGGGGCAAACGAGATAGGCGTTTCCGCGTATTTCAAACTGAGACACTACCGGCAGGGTGAAGGGCTGCGCGAGTGATGAATATGAAGCAGCGCGCCGCCCCTCATCCGCCTGCCGGCACCTTCTCCCCGTATAGAGACGGGGCGAAGGGAGCACCCCACCCAACCGTTTCTTAATGTGTTCTCGCTACACCCAGCCCCAGAAAAGAAGCGGAAAACGGAGTGTGATCGGGGTGCGCTTTTCCGCGGCGACGACAGCCGGGCGGTTCTTGCCGCAGCGCCTTGCGCTGCGCATCAGGCCGCTGCTTGGCCTGATCGATGCCGTGCTGTTCACCGCAGGCGAGCGCGGCGAGGCCGGCCGCATGTCGCTGATTGCATTTTCGGTCCGCATCGTCAGCGCCGTCATCGCCTTCGTCAGCCAGGTCTTGATGGCGCGCTGGATGGGGTCGTTCGAGTACGGCATTTTCGTCCTCGTCTGGGTGACGATGGTCATCGTCGGCAATCTCGCCTGCCTCGGTTTCCACACCTCAGTCATCCGCTTCATTCCCGAATATCGCGAGCGCGGCATGATGGCCGAATTGCGCGGCATCGTGCGGGCCAGCCGGCTGTTCGTGCTGATTGCCTCGACGGTGATCGCCGGTCTCGGCGCGCTCGGCGTCTGGCTGCTGTCGCCCTTTATCGAAGGCTATTATGTCGTGCCGTTCATCCTCGGCATCATCTGCCTGCCGATGATCGCCATGTCCGATCTTCTGCAAGGGCTGGCGCGGGCCAATTCCTGGGCGCTGTTTGCGCTATCGCCGACCTTCCTGGTGCGGCCGCTGCTGATCCTGGCGTTCATGGCGCTGATGCTGCTGGCGGGCTACGCGCCCGACGCCAGGACGGCAATCTTCGCCGCGATCGCCGCCACCTATGCCACCACGCTCGGTCAGCTCATCGGCGTCACTTCACGCATGGACAGAAGGATCCCGGCCGGGCCGATGAAGCTGCATTTCGGCCAGTGGTTCATCGTCTCGCTGCCGATCTTCCTGGTCGAGAGCTTCTTCTTCCTGCTCACCAATGCCGACGTGCTGATGGTCGGCGCCTATCTCGATCCCAACGACGTCGCCGTCTATTTCGCCACGGTCAAGACGCTGGCGCTGGTGCATTTCGTCTATTTCGCGGTCAAGGCCGGTGTCGCCCAGCGCTATGCGCAGTTCACTCATGGCGAGCCGCAAAAGCTCGCCGCCTTTGCCCGCGAGACGGTGTCGTGGACGTTCTGGCCGTCGCTGGCGATGGCGCTGCTGGTGCTGACGCTGGGCGAGCCGATGCTGACCCTGTTCGGCCCGGAATTTGCCGCCGGCTATCCGCTGCTGTTCCTTTTGGTGTTCGGCGTCGTCGCTCGGGCCGCCGTCGGCCCTTGCGAAAGCCTGCTCACCATGAGCGGCAACCAGAACATCTGCGCCGCCGTCTACGCCATGACGCTGGCCTTCAACATCGCGCTCAGCGTCGTGCTGATCCCGCTCTTCGGTCTGTGGGGCGCAGCGATGGCCACCGTCTTCGCCATGATCTTCGAGGCCGGCGCGCTGTCCTTCACGGTCTGGCGCAAGCTCGGCATCGCCATGGTCATTTTCGTGCCCGCCAAAGGAGCCGCCTGATGGCTGCCGTCCCCTTGCTCGAGGAAACCAGCGGCGGCCCGGCCGGCGCCATGGTGTCCGGCCTTGCCGGGCTTGCGCGCGAAGCCGATCCCGCCCATGTCGAGATCCTCGCCAACAACCGGCCCGAACGCAAGCTCGCCATCTATCCGGCCTCCGCCGGCTTCGACCTGGTCGAGGAACTCGACTATCTCTGCACCCGCACGATCGAGCCCAACGTCTTCTTCAATCCGCGCTTCCTGGCTCCTGCCATGCCCAGGCTGGAGGACCGCGAGGTGCGGCTGGCCGTCATCCGCGACGGCGACCAGTATCGCAACCGGCTGCGCCTGCTGGTGCCGTTCTCGGTCGAGCGGCCGGCGGTGCCGCTCGGCGTTCCCGTCATGCGCACCTGGTCGAGCCCGTTCGGCCCGATTGGCACGCCGCTGGTCGACCGCGACGATCCGATCGGCGTGATCGAGGATTTCTTCTCGATGCTGTCCAGGCCGCATCTCAAGCTGCCGAAAGTCTTCGTGCTGCCCGATATCCGGCTGGATGGCCCGGTGGCGAGCCTGCTTGCGACCGTCGCCGAAACGCGCGGCCTGACGCTGGTCACCACTGGCAAGGCCGACCGCCCGGTGCTCGAAAGCGCGCTCGACGGCGAAGACTATCTCAAGGCCTCGCTGCGCGCGCACCATTATCGCGAGTTCCGCCGCCTGAAGCGCCGCCTCGCCGACCTCGGCCGGCTGGAACATCATGTTGCACGGGGGCCGGACGAGATCCGCCATGCCATCGAAAATTTCCTGACGCTGGAAGCTGCCGGCTGGAAAGGCCGCGAGCGCACCGCCATGGCCATCGACCGCTACCGCGCCGCCTTCGCCCGCGAGGCGGTGCACCGGCTGGCCGAGCAGGATCTCTGCCGCATCCATTCGCTGACGCTCGACGGCCGCACCATCGCCTGCCTGGTCGTCTTCGTCGAGGCCGGCGTCGCCTATACCTGGAAGACGGCCTATGACGAGACGCTCGCCGCCTATTCGCCGGGCACGCTGCTGATGATCGAGGTGACCAGGCAGCATCTCGACGACCCCAACATCATGATGACCGATTCCTGCGCGGTGCCCGACCACCCCGTGATGAGCCGGCTGTGGAGCGAACGCAAGCCGATGGGCACGCTGGTGATCGGGCTGACGCCGGACGCCGACCGCCCCGCCCGCCAGGCGGCCTCGCAGCTTCACCTCTACCGCGAGACCCGCAACATGGCGCGCCTGCTGCGCAACCGGATGAGAAGCCTGCTGCGGCGACGGTAGCGCATCGGGTCCAAAGGGGGACCCGGCCCAGCCGACCGTCTCCGCACCATCGACCTGCTCGGGCCTAGGTCGTCAGGGTTAATTCTCCCGATCAGCGGAAAGGATTAGCATCGACGCAGTCCCAACCGGGATGAGGCGATCAATTACGGCCGCGCGTCCAGCATCACTGCCGCCTCGGTCCTGCACGGCCAGAAGAAAAATCTGGGAGGAATGCATGACGAAAACAACTCACCTCAGGCGTCTCGGTATCCTCACATTGGCAGGTCTCGTCGGCGCGTGTCTGAACGCCGCCGCTCCTCGGGCCGCCGAACCCGACAAGGCCGAGATCGATGCCCTGCGTAAATCGCTGTCCAGGTATGAAGACTACAAGGTTGCCATTCGCGAGCTTTATCTGTCGACGGTTGGATGCGTCTTCTACAGCGGCGAAAAGGTAGAGGGAGCGATGGACTACCCGAAGGGCGCGATGGGCATCCATTTCGTCAACGTCACGACTGTCGGCCCGACCGCGGATCCGACGCGCCCCAATGTGCTGATCTATGAGCCGGTCGGCGGCGAATTGCGCCTGGTCGGTGTGGAATGGCTCGTGCCCTTGACGCCGGACACCAAGGAGCCGCCGAAGCTCTTCGGCCAGACATTCATGGGGCCTATGGAGGGGCATTATCCGCTCATCCCGAAGGAGTTCCACCACTACGACCTTCACGCCTGGCTGTTCAAGGAGAACCCGCTCGGAATGTTCAGCCCGACGAACCCGGACGTGAAATGCGACAATTATGCGTTTCCGATGCCGGAGCAGCCGACCAAGATGGTGCCGGGGCCGATGTGATAGCGGCTCGGGCTGCGATCCGCAGCTTGCCAGGAAGGGCTGCCGGATCTCAGACGTTATCCCAGAGGACGCTCCTGGGATAACGCCCAAGTAACCTCTCGAGGTTTCCCGGAAGAAAATGGTGCCCTCAGCCCGGATCGAACCGGCGACGCATCGGCAGCCTAGGGCAATTTCGCCATAGCGCATTCGCTGCGGGGCCGTTGGGCTCGCAGCGCGGTCGCCTATGACTTGGCGGGCATGGCTTGGACGAAAGCCGCCATCTGGCGTTCGAGCGCCTTGAACGCGCTGCCGCGCCAGCTCTCGGCCATGGACGCCGATTTTGGATCGGGGAAAATTTCCTCCTCCCCTCGCGCCATGCCGTCCAGGATACCTTTCGCGACGCTCTCCGCAGAGCTCTTCGGGATGTCGGCGTCTCTGCTCATGTCGGTGTCTATGGGACCGGACAGGACCGCATGAACGCTCACGCCACGAGCGCCGGCGAGAGCACGGAGCGATTGCGTCATGGAGAACGCGGCGGCCTTCGACAGCGAGTAGGACGGAATAATCGGGAAGGGAACGAGGGCCGCTTCCGACAGGATGTTGACCACGGCGCCGCGCGAACTCGTGAGCAGCGGCAGGAATGCGTCGGTTACGCCGTGTACGCCGAGCAGGTTGACGGCGAGGTGTCGCTCGAGCGCAGCACGATCGCCAAGGTCGTCGTAGAGCCCGATGCCAGCATTGTTGATGAGGATATCGAGAGACCCGACCCTTTCGACAGCCGCCTCAATCTGCGCCGTATCGGTCACGTCCAGGATCAGCGGCGTGACACGCCGATCCGCGTGGGCGAGCGGTTTGCGCGCGCCGGCATAGACGCGCTTGGCACCCCGCCTCAATATTTCCTCGACCAGCGCCTTGCCGAGGCCGCGGTTGGCCCCGGTTACCAGAACGGCCTTGTCTGTGACTTCCATCGATTTTGGCACGGCGATCTCTCCTCCTACTTGCATGAATGCAAGCCATTCGTTCTTGCATCATGCAAGTAGGTTATAATTTTCTGTTCCATGCTTGGATGCCGTCCCCCATTGCATTGCTCCAGGGCAGCCGGCACCGGCACCGTCGCCGGGCGAACCCTTGCAATCAGGACCCGACTTCCAATGTCGTGTAGGAGATCGGCGAAGGCCGCTCCAGGAAGGCGCCGGTTATGGCCGAAACGAAATTCTTCGCGTCCGCCGAGCCCAGAAAAGCGTCGCGCTCCTGCTTCGATGCCCAGCGCTCGACGCAGATGGTAACGTTCGGCTCTGCCTCCGAGCGAAAGACGCTGTAGTCGATGCATCCGCTTTGCTTGCGGGCCGCGCCGGCTACGTCCCGCAGGGCATCCCGCACCTTGCTCTCGATGCCGGGCTTCGCCGCTGCCGTCGTCATGACGATCATCTCGGCGCCATCGCTCGCTGTCTTGCGCTCGAGGCCGATGTTCTCGTTTTGCGGCACGACCGTTGGATTGGCGTTCTCTTCGCCCTTGTTGGGCTGCCCCTTGCCCGTCGAAATCAGGTCGCGAAGACTCGCGACATAGAAGCGCCAGGAGTCATGGCAGACGTCGTAGCATTCTTCACTCGGCTTCAGCCCGACATGGGTGAAGCGCAGCTCGGTACCCTTGTCGGTCGGCGCGATCTCGAAGACCACGTCCGTGCCGGTCCACTCGGTCGCATCCTTGACGAAGTTGAAGTAGTTCTGGACGACGTGCCAGACGACCTTCTTGCCGGGCACAAGCTCCGTAACCTTGAAGGTACCGCGGTGGATATCCTTGAAGTGATAGTAGAATATCGCACCGAGCTTGTTGGTATCGCCGTCGATGTCTTCGGACCACCAGGCGCGCGGATTGACAACCGCCGCAAAAACCTCTTCCGGGCTTTGCTCAACGACAAATGACGTCGTGTAATCTTCATCCTTTTTCATGACATATCTCCTGTCTGGATCCGACGGTTGATGGGCACCCAAGTCTCGGGCGATGAAGTGAGCGACGCTCTCTCGAGCTCCATCGCTTGCATCATGCAAGCACAATGCATACTTGCATGATGCAAGTCAACAGGGTATGTTCACGCCATGCTTGGTCGTCTTTATGAAAAACAGAACTGCTCGGCCTCACGCGCCCTGGAGCTGGTCGGCGAGCGCTGGAGCCTGTTGATCCTGCGCGACGCGATGTTCGGCGGCTACACGCGCTTTTCGCAATTCCAGAAGAGCCTGGGGATTGCCACCAACATCCTGGCCAAGCGCCTCGAGGATTTCGTCGAGGCCGGCCTGATGGACCGTCGTTCGGGTGCCGCCGGCGAGCAGGCCGAATACGTCCTGACCCGAAAGGGGCTGGAATTCAAAACGGTCATCATCGCGCTGACCGAGTGGGGCGACAAATGGGTGCGGCCCGGACCCATCTTCTACTGCGACCAATCCGACGGCAGGCCCGTCGAGGTGCAATTGCGCCGCGCCGACAATGGCAAGCGGGCCGATTTCGCCGACGTCGTGGCGGCCCTCCGCTAGGCACGGCGGCGGGTCCGGCCCGCAGCACGATCCAAGACGAAGCTGTTTCGAATTGTGCCATAAATGTTACCGCATAGCTCACCTCTCCAGGTTGCATCTGTGGCTCGGGTCTGGTGGATAGTCCGCGGGAGGAAACATGTCCGTCGGACAGCGATCGACTTTGCGGCAGCGTCTTTTTGCGTTTCTCGTCGCCGGCCTTGGTGGCCTCGCGGCGGCCGCCGCGTCATTCGCAATGACGGTGTATGAAGCATCCAACTCGCGGCCAACTCCAACGGTCGCAGCCGGCGAGCCCATCGACACCGGGCGCTGGGTTATTACGTTTCGCGGTGCCCGAACCGGCTCGGTTCCGCCGACGGGAACCGAGCCGTCCCAGCCGAAGACCTTTTTGATGGTCGAATTCGACCTCGACAACCGCTCGGCGGCGACCAGCAACGCCTTCGCGTCCATGTTTGACATCGACCCGCCGATCACGGACGTGCAGGCGCCGGCCTTCTATCTTGCACGCGACAAATGGATCGCAAGCGGCGTCCATCCCGGCATACCGGAACACATGATCGCCGCCTGGGAGTGGCCGAAGGCGCAGCCGCTGCCGCAGGATCTGCGTCTCGTGGTGGGCAGCCAGATCTACAAGCGGCGTGACAATCTCTACGGCGGCTCGGGCTGGTTCGATCGCGATCCGGTCGCGATCGTGGCATTGCCGGTAAAGACCGAAATGGTCGTCGGGCCGGGGCAATGAGAACAGGTCTCAAGGAAACCGGCGCGATCATCTTCGCGGCGGCGATCCTCTACGCAATGCAGCGGACTACCCCGCTCTACAGCAACATCACCTCGCCCGTCTCGATTGCTGGCGAGCAGGGTGAGCGCACCGACGCACGCGCCTTCGCGCTGGCCGTCGGCGACGTGCATCTCGCGCGTACCGTAAGGATCGAGCGCTTTGGCCAGACCCGGACCTACACCACTTCCGGGGTCTGGGTCCTGGTCGAGGCCGCCGCCGAAGCAAAACGCGAGAGCCTGACCCTGACCTCCGCCGAATGGCTCGGCCCGAGCGGGTTGCGCTATTCTCTCAGCCAGCGCATTTCCACCATGCCGGCAATGCTGCCGGCAGAGCGGCTGGAGCCGGGACTGCCAAAGCCCGTGCTCATGGCTTTCGAAGTCCCGGAAAACGAACTTGCGGGCGGAACCGTGCTGGTCGCGCCATCGGCATTCACACCGCTGGGTGAAGAGGTCCGGGTGGCAATCACCGAACTTGCGGTGGGCGACATCCCTGGCGCCGTGACGATCCGCCGGAGCGATGGCCCGATGCCTTGGACGCTGGAGACCGAGTGATGGCGGAGGCCATTTCCCGTGCCGAGAGACGCCGCTACTGGCTGAGCCTTGCTGGGCTGGGCTTCGCCCTGCCGGTTGCAGTGCTGGTGCATTCCTGGGAAAGCCTGGAGGCATGGCGATCCGGTAGCGACCGCGACCCGATCGCGGTCGACAGGGGTGAGTCGCAGCGCTACGCCGGGGCCGAATGGCGGCTGACAACGCTGTCGCGCCTGCCCGGCGGCTCGGCAGATGAAGCCGTCGTGCTGGCCGAATTCGAGGCGAGGATCGAGGATCCTGGTCTCCTTGCAGAAAGCCCCTGCGCCGTTGTGCTCACAGACGCCGAAGGCCGCCGCTGGCTGCCTGCCTTCCTGACCCGGCCCGTCGTGCGCAAGATGCAGCCCGAGGCAGCCGACAAGCCCCGCTGCGGCGGGCTGGCCTTCCAGGGCGCCGGCACGCACGGCACGGCGCGCATGGCCGAGACTTTCGTCATTCCGGCGACGGCAAGCGGCCTTGCGCTGTCGGTCACGCTGGCGAACGCCAGGCCGCGCCATCTGCTCTTCAGGTAGCGACCCTCAGCGGCTGCCGTTGCGCCGCCACCGCAAATTCAAGCACCGCCGCCAGCAGCGCGATCCTCAAGGCGTCGAGCACTATGCCGCCGTCAAGATCGCTCGGACTGCCGATGAACACGCTGGCGAAGCTGAAGACGACCTGCCATGTATCGAGGTCTGGCGCGCCGAGCGTCCGCGTCGCGCCAAACCACAGCCAGGCGCAAAGCCAGCCGATCAGCCGGTAGGCGACGACGAAGGTGAGCAGCGTCGCGAGTCCTGCGCCGAGCGTGAGCTTGAGACAGGCCCAAATCGGCGCATAGCGCGAGCGGTAGCCGCCGAGGAAATGCGTGATGAAGTCGCTCAACCATTTGCGCCAGGTGGACCCGCGCGACGGCGGCGGCGCGGCCGCTGCCGAAGCGGCCGTCAGCTCGTAGCCGTTGATGATCGCCGCCATGACCAGCCAGACCATTGGCAGAAGCGCATAGAAGAACAGGCTTTGCGCCTGTTCCAGGATGCCGGGCTGCCTGAACTCGACCGGCGTGAAGCCTTCGGCAGCGTGAGCGGCGATCGACAGGACAAGCGATCCTGCGCCCATGCTGAGTTCGCTGCGCAACGCACTAGCCCCGATCCAGGTGATGAACTCGTCCTTCCAGATATCGAGCGCATAGAGCCCGATAAAAATCCAGCTTGCATCCGCCGCCACGACGAGCAGCCGCCAGTAAGGCCTGCGCGCGCCTTTGTTCATGCGCTTCGCGAACCAGCGGACCAACCAGCAGCCGACAATCGACGCAATGAGGCCGCTGGAGCGCAGCAGGCCGAATATGTCGGCGCTTTCTCCCAGCGGAATGCGTTCGAGCGCCAGCCGCGAATATTCTCGCACACTGTCGCCGAGGAATCCCCATGCGGCGTAATAGGCGAAGAAGGGCAAGATGGCGGCCGCGGTCACCGCCAGCAAGTGGTCGGCGGGCTGGGACGTTTTCTCCTGTTTCGCACCGCTTGCCGACATTTGGCGAAGCGAGGCGAGTGCCGGCAGTCCCGGACGCAGGGCGACGAACATCGCCACGATGACCAGAAGCTTCGTCAGCACCACCAGCGAAAGCACAACCATCCCGCCGAGGGGATTGACGAGGCCCACCGTGACTGCCGCGTTGAGCAGGAGGTCGCGCGCTACATAGCCGATGGCGCCGAGAAGCAGCAGTTGCGGCCAGAAGCGGGCAATAAGACCCACGGTAAGGGAAAGAGGCCTGACAATATCGTCGGTCGTTGTCATGCCATGTGCATAGCCGAGCAAGACCGGCGCCTCAATCCACGGAATGTCCGGTTCGGCTATACCAGCTGACCGCGGAGTTGGCGGCGCATCCCTCGTGATGGCGGGGACCGCAGCACGCCCGATTGCGGTGGTGAGGAACGCCCAATTGCGCTTGGGTCTAGTCCGCGCACCGTTCAGCGGAAGCTTGGGCAGCTTGCGGCAA
This sequence comes from Mesorhizobium sp. M1423, assembly GCF_040317575.1. Taxonomy (NCBI): domain Bacteria; kingdom Pseudomonadati; phylum Pseudomonadota; class Alphaproteobacteria; order Hyphomicrobiales; family Phyllobacteriaceae; genus Mesorhizobium; species Mesorhizobium sp. M1423. Next base: position 131,844 of record NZ_JAMYKU010000013.1, on the reverse strand, counting down.
CAGGCAAGACGCAACCATTCGATGCCGTCGAGGGCGTCGTGGACGATCCCACCGACGCCCTTGGGTTTAATAAGAAGTGGCGTGGGAATTTAAGAAATGGTGCCCCTAGCCGGGATCGAACCAGCACTCCTTGCGGAACTCGATTTTGAGTCGAGCGCGTCTACCAATTCCGCCATAGGGGCTCAGGCCGGGCGGCCTGGATGGGCGCGGACTATACGGTTGGAGGCCTGTTCGTCAACTGGCCAATTCCCGAGACCCTATCTAGCCCAAGCCCAGGCTTTCGATTTCGTCGATCGGAGGCTTCGGTCCATAGTGGGCATCTCAGCCCGTTTGAACCCTTCTACCTCAACAGCGGCCACAGAATGCCGATGAATGCTGACACCCCATCCATGAGCCAATGCGCCGTCGCCAGCGGCAGGATGCGGCGCACGCGCAGGTACACGAGGGTGATGAATGTCGAATGGGCGATAGGCGCCAAGAGCCGGTAGAGCATGAAGTGTGGATCGAACGTCAGCGGCATCACGGCGTGCTGAAACGACCAGGAAAACGCTACGACGGCAACGGCAAATCCCGTGCTTCCCGACAAGACTTGGAAACGCGGCAGAAGATAGCCGTTATAGGTGGTCTGCCCAGACCAACGGAAAGATCAGCACCCCGTAAAGCGCAGGCAAGAGCGGCAAAGGTCCGTATATTTGCAGTGCATCAGGGTTGCCGTAGACCAACAGGCTGCTGGCGATGATCCCACCGTAGATGAAAACGAGGCTCGGGAGGATGAGCGCGACGCCCAACAACAGATCGCGCCCCAAGCGTTTGCGATCGAAGCTGATAAAATCGAGCAGCGTGATGCCCTCGCGCCCGTGCAAGCCACCACAGGAGACCAAGGCAGCCCGCGTCGATCAAACTGCCGTATGCCGGCAGCCAAGCCCCTGCGTCGCGCCAGGGCGTTGCCGAACCGTGCGCTGCATAAATGGCCGCAACCAGGCCCTGCGCGGCAACAGCGAACGCCGAGCGCGCGCACAACATCAAGGCGGGGCCGGACCATGTCAGCACGCCGGCAGATCGCCGCTCGAGAATGGCGGCACGGGAGTTCGGGACTGTGGCTTCGCTCATGATCGGCTTCCGAACGCTACGGTGGAAACGAGTTCAGCCAATTCCGGTTTCTGGAGTGAAAGCAGAATGTGTCGAGCCGGCCATGAGCAAAACATCATCACCGAGGGCGGCTCACATCTCCTCGATGGCGTCGGCAATGTAGCCGCCGGTCTGACGCTTCCACAGTCGGGCATAGAGCCCGTCGCGTTCCAACAGCGCCGATGGTTTTCCCTCCTCGACGATGCGGCCTTTGTCGAGGACGACGATCCGGTCCATCCTGGCAATGGTCGACAGGCGATGGGCGATGGCGATCACGGTCTTGCCCTCCATCAGAACCGCGAGCTTGGACTGGACCGCCGCCTCGGCTTCGCTGTCCAGTGCGGACGTCGCCTCATCGAGAACCAGGATTGGCGCATCCTTGAGCAACACCCGGGCGATCGCGACGCGTTGGCGCTGGCCGCCGGAAAGCTTCACGCCGCGATCACCGACGAAAGCGTCGTAGCGGGTGCGGCCTTCAGCATCTCTGAGATCGGCGATGAAGCCGTCGGCCTCGGCCAGCATCGCGGCGTGCTCCAACGCCTCCGGCGGGGCATCGGGCCGGCCGTAGCGGATGTTGTCGCCGACGGAGCGATGCAGCAGCGAGACGTCCTGGGTGACGACGCCGATGCTCTCCCGAAGGCTGGCCTGGGTCACGCTGCGGAGATCCTGTCCATCGATCAGGATCGCGCCGCCCTTCAGCTCGAAGAACCTTAGGAGCAGGCTGACAAGGGTCGACTTGCCGGCCCCGGAGAGGCCGACGAGCCCGACCTTCTCGCCTGCGCGCACGGTGAGCGACAGGTCTTCGATCACCCTTTGGCCCTCGCGGTATTCGAACTGGATGTTCTTGAACTCGACTTCGCCGGCCGTGACGTCGAGCGGGTTGGCGTTCGGCGCGTCTTTTATAGTCGGCGGCGTCGTCACGACCGGCATTGCGTCGCGGATGGTGCCCACCGCCTGGAAAATCTGCTGGCCCATCTGCAGGAAGGCACGGGAGTTGGCATTGAGCCGCTGAACGATGGCGATCGATGCGGCGAACTGGCCAATCGTGACAAAGCCGGCGACAAATCCCCAGAGCCCTATGGCAACGTTGGTGAGAAAGAGCGCAACATTGAGCAGGACGACGCCCATGTCGGTCGTCAGATAGATGCGCCTTTCGCGCTGCTGGGTCTCGATGGCGTTTTCCATGACGGTGCGCATTGCGCCCGCCTCGCTGTCTTCCGCCGCAAACAGCTTGACCATCTGGATGTTGCTGTAGAGGTCGGTCATGGCGCCGACAACAAGGCTGCGCCCCCGCGCCGAGCGGCGCGAGCGTTCGGAATATTGGGGCACCGCCACCACCGCAATGGCGATGTTGGCGGCGATCCAGACGAACACCGGAAGCGCCAGCGGCCAGGATAACGCGCCAAGCAGAACGAGCGAACCGACGAGCTGCACCAGAAACAGCGGTATTCTGTAAAAGGCCACGACGATCTGCTGCTGCACGGCGGATGCGACTTGCGAAATGCGCGACGCAACCTGACCTGCGAAGAGATCGTGGAAGAAGGCAAGGTCCTGGCGTTCCACCGCCTTGTGGCCCTGCCATTGCATCGCCGCCGGCATGCATACGGCCACCGTCTGCGAGTTCAGCGCATTGCCCAGGAAGATGAGCAACGGCAGCACGGGGAAAACCAGCACGCCGAGCACGACCAGCGTCGGCCAGTCCTCGTGCAGGAAAACCGCCGCGCCCTTCGCGCTCACCCCGTCGACGACGAACGAGGCCCCCCAGATCGTCGCAAGGTTGATCCCCTCGATCGCCATCATCAAGACGGTAATGGCCGCAAGAGTGCCGCGGAACATCCTCGCGAAATGCAGGAGCAGCGCAAACGGCCCGCTCGCTGGCAGCGGCCCGGGTGGAATATCCAGCGGACGGATGAGCGTCTCAAAGGGGCGGTAAATGAAATCGGAGAACGTCATGGCGGCGCAAAGGGCGGATGGAAAGACAGGATGTGACAAAAATCGCCGTATTTAAACACGGATCGTGTTCGACGGGAAAACCCACGATCTATTAGATATTGCCTTGACGCACTTCAGGCGGGCAGGTGCTCGATGCCATGGCCTGGTCGTCAACTGGCCAATCCCGACATCTGGGCTCGCTCAAGCCTCAGCCTTTCGATTTCGTGAAGCAGCTGCCATTGTGCAGCGCGGAAAATCTTTCTAGACAGGCGGCGCATGTCATTGAAGCGCACCTTGTCCGACGAGATTGATGCGGCGCGCTTCCAAATCTTGTTTGTACATGTCGTGACCCAAGACCACTACCGGTTTGGGCGTGCATTAGGAGTGCCGATGCTTCGCGGACTTTACGACTGGACCTTGTCGCTGGCGGCGAGCAAATCCGCCGAATGGTGGCTGGCGTTCATCGCCTTCGTCGAGAGTTCGGTGTTCCTGGTGCCGGCCGACGTCCTCTATCTCCCGATGGCGCTGTCGCGGCCGGATCGCGCCTATCGTTACGCGCTGGTCGCCACCGTCGCCTCGGTGCTGGGCGGCATCGCCGGCTGGTTCATCGGCCATTACGCCTATGACGCGGTGGCGCGGCCGATCCTCGAATTTTACGGCAAATATGACGAGTTCGAGGCGATGCGCGTCTCGTCGGGTGTCGGCTTCATCATCCTGATGCTGGTCACCTCCGGCCTCGCCCATCTGCCGCCGATCAAGGTGGTGACAATCCTGTCCGGCGTCATCGGCGTTCCTTTGCTGCTGTTCATCGTGCTGGCAATCGTTGCGCGCGGAGCTCGCTTCCTGTTTCTCGCCTGGCTCTTGCGCCGCTATGGCGAGCCGATCCGCCACTTCATCGAAAAGCGCCTTGGCCAGATTGCGGGCGCCGGCGCCGCTGCCCTGATTTTGCTCTATATCGTCGTCAAATACGCCGTCTGAACGGCATCGAACCGAATGGACTGAGTCCGATGACAGCGACCGTGAATGCCGATACCGGACGCCAGCGGCTGCGCACCGCCCTGTTCCTCGCCGTCGCCATGGCCGCCACAGTCGGCTCGGCGCTGGCCTTCCAGTATGTTGGCGGCTACATCCCTTGCAAGCTCTGCCTCGAGCAGCGCACCCCTTACTATGTCGGCGTGCCCTTGATGCTGCTGGCGGTGCTTGCGTCGGCCCTTAAGGCGCCCGCCTGGATAAGCCGTGGCCTGCTGGCCATTGGCGGCCTGCTGATGCTCTACGGCCTCTATCTCAGCGTTTATCACTCCGGCGTCGAATGGGCGTGGTGGCCGGGCCCGACCGATTGCACCGCAGCCGCCGGACCGGTGGACACCGGCGGCAAGGGCGTGCTCGACGCGCTCGACAAATTCGTCCCGCCCTCCTGCGACAAGGCGGCGCTCCGCATCCTCGGCCTGTCCTTGGCCGGCTGGAACGCCATCGCCAGCTTTGTCCTGGCAGTCGTAGCCTTCCGCAGCGCCTTTGCCCGCGATTGAGCGGTTCACCCTTGCGCCGACGCGAGATTATTCAAGAATTCGGCAGGCTGAGTCGTATCAAGTGATTATCGAGAACCGGAGCGGAGCGTACTAAAGTACGTGAGCACCGGCCTACGCCAGCCGTAGCCTTAACTACCACACCACGACCGCTCATAAATGCTTCGGCCGGCGAAGGCCGGAAGCGCAGAAAATCGCTTCAGACGGCCAGCCTCCCGAATTATCGGATGATCTCAAGGCTCCAGTTCGACATCCCAGTACAGATAATCCATCCAGCTTTCGTGCAGATGGTTGGGCGGGAACAGCCGGCCGTTGTTATGCAAATCATGCACCGTCGGCTGGTAGGGCTTCTGCAGCGGCCACATCTTGGCGTGGGCCGGCATCATGCCGCCCTTCCTCAGATTGCAGGGCGAGCAGGCAGCGACGACATTCTCCCAGGTCGTGGCGCCGCCGCGATGGCGCGGAATGACATGGTCGAACGTCAGATCGTCCGGCGTGCCGCAATATTGGCACTGGAAACGGTCGCGCAGGAAGACGTTGAACCGGGTAAACGCCGGATGCCTCGACGGCTTCACGTAGGCCTTCAGGCTGACGACACTCGGCAGCTTCATCGAAAAGGTCGGCGAAGAGACGGCGTGTTCGTATTCGGCGACGATGTTCACCCTCTCGAGGAACACCGCCTTGATGGCATCCTGCCAGGACCAGAGCGACAGGGGGTAATAGCTGAGCGGACGGTAATCCGCATTCAGCACCAGCGCTGGAAGCCCATCCGGAGATACGGCAACCGTCACGTCGTTGACCTCCTTCACCCTAGAACCGGTCGACGCGGATACTGTAAGCCCGACATGACAGGGATGTGAAGCGGATTGTCGATCATGCCGGGTCTCAAAAACGCATGATTTCAATGCTTTTTTGCGGATTCAGGCCGGAGGCGCGGCATCCCTGCCCTTCAATTCGCGATAATAAGCCCAGAAAAGCCGCGATGCGACACCGCGCCACGGGCTCCATGATTCGGCAAGCTGGATCAGCATTTTCTCCGGCGGACGCGGGTCGATGCCGAGCGCATGGCCGACCGCGCTCTGCAAAGCAACGTCGCGCGCCGGAAAGATATCTGGGTGTCCGGCGGCAAACAAAAGGTAGACTTCAGCCGTCCACGGGCCGATGCCTGGCACCTTGGTCATGGCTGCGATCGCCTCCGTCGCATCGAGCTGGCAGAGGTGATCGAGGTCGAGCCCGTCGGCCACCGCCTGGGCGACGGCAATCAGGCCGCGCTGCTTGGGCCGCGACAGCCCGACCTCGCGGAAGACCGCCTCATCGGCGGCTAGTATCGCCTGCGGCGTCAGCGGATCGAGCAGTTTCGTCAGCCGGCCGAAGATGGCATCGGCGCTCGCGCGGGACACTTGTTGCGAAACGACGATCGAGGCAAGGCTCCTGAAGCCCGGCTCCGACAGCCTGAGCGGCACCTCGCCGGCCATGCCGCGCACCTTGTCCAGGCGCGGATCTAGCAGGCACAGCGCGTCCAGGCCTTCTACAATGTCGTCGAGACTGGCGATGCGTTGCATGTCTGCTTGTTCCAAAATCAAAAGTGCCGCACGCTCCGTTGCGCGCCCCTCTGGACGCGCGACGCTGCCGGCGCAAAGTAGCAATTGGCGAAACTGCCGCACAACCCGATTGCCGCCGGACAATGACACTACTGACATTCCGCTTCGCGCCGAGCCCGAATGGCGAATTGCATCTCGGCCACGCCTATTCGGCGCTGCTCAACCAGAAAATGGCCAAGGCGGCGGGCGGACGCCTGCTGCTGCGCATCGAGGACATCGACACGACACGCTGCACGCCGGAATTCGAGGCGGGCATTTTTCGCGACCTGAAATGGTTGGGGCTTGGCTGGGAGGAACCGGTGCGCCGCCAGTCCGAGCATTTTGCCGAATATCAGGCTATGCTCGAGCGTCTGATCGAAGAGGAGCTTGTCTATCCAGCCTTCATGAGCAGAAGTGAGATCCGCGCCTTCATCGCCGACAGCGAAAAGCGCGGTCGCGACTGGCCGCGCGACCCGGACGGCGTGCCCCTCTATCCCGCCGCCGACAAGGCGCTGCCGGCCAGCGAGCGTAAGCGGCGCATCGTCGAAGGTGCACCATTTGCCTGGCGGCTAGACGTCGATGCGGCAATGGCGCGGGTCGGCAGGGACCTGACATGGGCCGAATACACGGACGAGACGCTCTCTGGGACGCGTCATGTCGAGGCCCGACCGCAGGATTGGGGCGACGTGATCGTGGCGCGCCGCGAAATCCCGACCAGCTATCATCTCGCCGTCACCTTGGACGACGCGCTGCAGGGCGTCAGCCATGTCGTGCGCGGCCAGGACCTTTATTCCGCGACCAGCGTGCAGCGGCTGCTTCAGCAACTGCTTGGCCTGCCGCAGCCGGCCTATTTCCACCATCGCCTGATCCTCGGCCCGGATGGACGAAAACTGTCGAAGAGTCTTGGCGATACCGGCCTTGCCGCCCAGTGTAAGGCGGGCGCCTCGCCCGACGATGTCAGGCGGCTGGTCGGTCTTTAGACCGGTGAGCCGCCGGCCATCAACGGCGCTCCTTCAATTGAAATGACTCTATGGATCAACCGTTTGGTTTTGCTTGCCGGCCCGAACGGCATTAAGCAATCGCCGCAGTCGATCCCTCACCCGAATTCACCGCGGCCTCCGGAAAATGCACAGCCTCAAGCGGTTCATCCCCGCCTCTTTCGTCGTCCTGTGGGCGACCGGCTTCATCGGCGCGCGCTATGCCATGCCGTGGGCGGAGCCTTTTACTTTCCTGGCTGCGCGCTTTGTCCTGGCCGCAATCCTGCTTGTCGCGTTGATGGCCGCGCTTGGTTCGAGCCGCGCCACCCGCGACGAGGCGCTGCACGCGGCCGGCGCCGGCATCCTGATGCATGGGGTCTATCTCGGCGGCGTGTTCTGGGCCATCCACCGGGGCATGCCCGCAGGGCTTTCAGCCCTGATCGTCGGCCTGCAGCCGCTGATCACGGCAGTGCTCGCCGGCCGGCTTCTGGGCGAGGCCATCCTGCCGCGTCACTGGGCCGGTCTCGGCCTCGGGTTGATCGGCGTGGTAATCGTGCTCTGGCCGAAGCTCGGCGCGCTCGGCGGCGGCGTGACCGCCGAAACATTGGGCGCCTCGCTGGTCTCCGTACTCGGCATGAGCGCCGGCACGATCTGGCAGAAGCGTTTCGCCTCCGGCGGCGATCTGGTGGCTGCCACGTTCTGGCAATATGTCGGCGGCGCATCGGTGATGGCTCTGGCCTCGCTCGCCTTCGAGACCCGAACGGTGATCGTCAACGGCGAACTGATCTTCGCCACGGCCTGGCTCGTGCTGGTGCTGTCGATCGGTGCCATCTTCCTGTTGATGGTAATGATCCGCGACGGCGAGATGTCGAAGGTCGCCTCGCTGTTTTACCTCGTGCCGGCCGTCACCGCGGTCATCGCCTGGGCATTGTTCGGCGAGCAATTGAGCCCGCTCCAGATCGCCGGCATGGCGATCGCGACGCTCGGCGTCGGGCTGGCGACGGCTCAGCCACCGACGCGGGCGCGCGCCTCCAAATAGCGGCTGATCGCGGCGTTGAGCTCGCCGCCGAGGATGAAGATCGCCGAGACGATGTAGAGGAAGACAACGGCGATCATGATCGAGGCGAGGCCGGCATAGGTCGTCACATAGGACGAGAAATGGTCGAGATAGGCGGCGAAGATGGTCGACCCGATGAGCCAGCCGACCAGCGTGAAGATAATGCCAGGCACGATCGAAACGAACCGGCGCTTGCCGGCCGGCAACCAGAAATGCACGGCGAACAGGCCGCCGATGATGACGACCGAGGCGATGACGTAACGCCAGAGGGTGATCGTGCCCATATAGGGTTTTATCCATTCAAGATGAGATTCGGCCAGCCGCGCCAGCAATGGCGCAAAGACCAGCAGCACGCTGATCGCCAAAAACCCGGCCGTCGCGATCAGCACGAAGATGATGCTCTGCACCCGCCGGTAGATGATGCCGCGCGTTTCTGAGACACGATAGGCACGGTTGAGCGAGGTGCGCAGCGCCTCGATGCCGTTCGAGGCGAAGTATCCGGCAAGCACGATACCGTAGGTCAACAGGTCGCTGCGCCTGACGGTAAGCACGTTGAGCACTTCGCGCGCGATCGGTTTGGCGATCTGCTCGGGCCATGTGTCGAACACAAGGTGCACGGCGGTGTCGGCGAAAGCCTGCGCGCCGAAAAAACTCGCCAGCGTCGTGGCGAAGATCAGGAAAGGAAAAAGCGCCATCAGCGCGGTGATCGCCAGATGGCTGGCCATTGCCCAGCCGTCGTCGGTGTTGAAATGGCCGAGCGCGTCGTAGAGCACGCGTTTGAGGGCTACGATCTTCCGCAACAAGAACCGCGTTCCCTTCGATTGTCCCGACGCCGCGAATATGGGAAGGGTTTGCGGCAAATGACAACCCTCGGTCAAACCACCATTCCTCCCGAAGAAGAGTTGCGCACCATCATTGTCACCGGTGCCTCTTCCGGAATAGGCGCCTATTGCGCCCATGCTCTTAAGAAGGAAGGCTGGCGGGTGTTCGCAACGGCCCGAAAGCCGGAAGATATCGCTACGCTCGAGGCCGACGGCATCGAGGCCTTTTATCTGGACTACACCGAGCCCGGATCGATCGAGGCGCTGGTGGCGTCGGTGCTGGAGCGGACCGGCGGCCGGCTCGATGCCCTTTTCAACAACGGCGCCTACGGGCAGCCCGGTGCCGTCGAGGACCTGCCGGTCGAAGCTTTGCGGCAGCAGTTCGAGGCCAATGTCTTTGGCTGGCACGATCTCACTCGCCGTGTCGTACCGGTGATGCGCCGCCAGGGCCATGGTCGTCTCGTTCATTGCTCATCGATCCTCGGCCTCGCGCCGCTGCCTTTCCGTGGCGCTTACTCGGCATCGAAGCACGCCGTCGAGGGGCTGATGCTGTCCCTTTATCAAGAACTCCTCGGCAGCGGCATCCATGTTTCGCTGATCGAGCCGGGGGCGGTGAAATCGAAGATCGCCAGCAACAGCCTCCCCTGGTTCCTTGCGAACATCGATCACGAGAACTCAGTCCATCGCCTCGCCTATGCTGTGCAACTCAAACGGCTGCGGGCCGGCGGCAGCACATCGCGGCTGAAGCCCGGGCCGGAGGTGGTTTATGCCGCCTTGCGCCATGCGCTTCTGTCGCGGCGCCCGCGCCCGCATTATGTGGTAACTGTGCCGGCCAGGATCGGCGCGATCCTTAAACGCATCCTGCCGTCTTCGGTACTCTATCGTCTGCTCGCCAAACGCGCCTGAACGCAATCCAACCTGGAACACACCATGGCAACCGTCTTCAACATCCTCGCCGTTCTCGTTATGGTCGCCGTGGTGATCGTGCTGATCCGCGGCCTCATCAACATGATGCGCGGCGGCTCCAGCATGACCTCCAACAAGCTGATGCAGACGCGCGTGCTGTTGCAGTTCGTGGCCTTGGTGCTGATCATGCTGGCGGTGTATTTCACCCGTAAGTGACGCACCGGCCACCAGCCGGGAGGTAACCCGTGGTCAAGCTCAACAAGATCTACACGCGCACCGGCGACGATGGCACCACCGGCCTCGGCTCTGGTGAGAGGCGGCTGAAATCCGACCTTCGCATTGACGCCTACGGCACGGTTGACGAGGCAAATGCCTGCATCGGCATGGCTCGCATCCATACAGCGGCGGTAAATCCGGCGATCGATGCGATGCTCGGCCGCATCCAGAACGATCTTTTCGATCTCGGCGCCGATCTGGCAGTCCCCGATAATGGCAAGCCGCTCGACTACGAGCCGCTGCGCATCATCGCCTCGCAGACCGAGCGCATCGAACAGGACATCGACCTCCTCAACAAGGACCTTGAGCCGCTAAAATCCTTCGTACTCAACGGCGGTACGCCGGCCGCCGCCGCCCTTCACCTCGCCCGCACGGTGGCCCGCCGCGCCGAGCGCATCATGGTGGCGCTGTCGCAAGATCCAGACGAGCACGTCAATCGCGAGGCGATAAGATACATCAACCGGGTCTCGGACTTTCTGTTCGTCGCCGCACGCGCGGTCAATGACAATGGAAATGCCGACGTGCTATGGATTCCCGGCAAGAACCGCTGAATCCGCCGGAAGCGGGAGAGGCCCGATGTTCATTCCGCTCTACGACACCAACCGGCTGCGGCACATCAAGCTGCAATATGTGACGATCAGCCTGATCGCGCTCAATGTGTTGATCTATTTTGTAACAACACTTGGCGGCGAGGACTTCGCCAACGCCGCGGTATTGGGCCTCGGCTTCATCCCGTCGGTTGTGCATGACAGCGTCGAGCTCGCTCCGCAATTTGTCGTCATTCCGGAGAGCCTGAGCTATCTGACCTATTCCTTCCTGCACGCGGATATCTTCCACCTCGGCGGCAACATGCTGTTCCTGTGGGTGTTCGGCGACAATGTCGAGGATGCGCTCGGCCATGTCCGCTATCTCGTCTTCTACCTGCTTTGCGCCATTGCCGGCGCTTTCTTCCAGGGCTTGGTGGCCTGGGATTCGGAAGTGCCGCTGATCGGCGCGTCGGGCGCCATCGCCGGCGTCGTCGCCGCCTATCTGATCCTTTATCCGCGTGTGAAGGTATGGGTGCTGGTCTTCGCCCGCATCCCGTTGCGCATCCCGGCCTTCATCCCGCTCATCCTGTGGATCCTGTTCCAGATCTTCATGTTTGCCCAGGGTGGCGAGGACCAGGTCTCCTGGGCCTGCCACATCGGCGGCATCATCGCCGGAGCCGTGCTGGTGCTTGTCTTGCGCAGCCGCGGCGTGCCGCTACTCGCCGGCGCAGACGAGGAGCCGGCCGTGGTCGCCGGTCCGGTGCCCGTAGCCGTGGAGCCGGCGCCAAGCGACCCACAACCTGCGCAGCCGGCGCCGCGCTGGGGCCGGGGAAGCGTTTCCGGTCCGGACTGAACCGATTTGAGTGCTTTCGCCGAGGATCCGCGTGCACCCGGGATATTGACGGGCGGGGTCGCCGCAACTACGGAAGCGCCACCCTACTGGCGTGGCGAAGACCAGAATTCCGTCCGGAATGTCGGCTTTCGACAACTCTGAAGAGGTGCACGCTGCTATAGCGCGCCCGACGAGCGTGAAGAGACTATCGTGAAAGAGGTGACAGGCAAATGAAGATCCTTGTGCCCGTGAAGCGGGTTGTGGATGCGAACGTCAAGGTCCGGGTGAAGGCGGACGGTTCGGCGGTGGAACTCGCCAACGTCAAAATGGCGATGAACCCGTTCGACGAGATCGCGGTGGAAGAGGCGATCCGGCTGAAGGAAGCTGGCAAGGCCGAAGAGATCATCGTCGTGTCGATCGGGCCGCAGCAGGCACAGGAGACCTTGCGCACGGCGCTCGCCATGGGAGCCGACCGCGCCATCCTGGTCAAGACCGACGAGCAGACTGAGCCGCTGGGCGTCGCCAAGGTGCTGAAGGGGGTCGTAGAGGCAGAACAGCCCGGCCTGGTCATTCTCGGCAAGCAGGCGATCGACGACGATTCCAACCAGACCGGCCAGATGCTGGCCGCACTTCTCGGCTGGGCGCAGGGCACCTTCGCCTCCAAGATCGTGCTCGACGGTGACAAGGCCACGGTGACGCGCGAGGTCGATGGCGGCCTGCAGACGCTGGAACTGAAGATGCCGGCAATCGTCACGGCCGATTTGCGGCTGAACCAGCCACGCTATGCGTCGCTGCCGAACATCATGAAGGCCAAGAAGAAGCCGCTCGACGAGAAGAGCCCTGCCGACTACGGCGCCGACGTCAAGCCGCGGCTGAAAGTGATCAAGACCGAGGAGCCGGGCGGCCGCAAGGCGGGCGTCAAGGTCAAGAGCGTCGCCGAACTGGTGGACAAGCTGAAAAACGAAGCCGGCGTGCTGTAAGGCCAGGAAGGGACAACAAAAATGACAATTCTTCTGATTGCCGAACACGACAACGCGGCGCTTTCCGACCAGACTGCCAAGGCGCTTTCGGCGGCGCTGCAGATCGGTTCGGACGTGCATGTGCTGGTTGCCGGCAAGGGCGCCAAGCCGGCAGCGGACGCCGCCGCCAAGCTCAAGGGCGTCACCAAGGTGCTGCTCGCCGACGCCGACGAACTGACCGAGCGTCTCGCCGAACCGCTGACGGCGCTCGTCATTTCGCTTGCTGAGCCATACGACACGATCATTGCGCCGGCGACCTCGTCGGGCAAGAACGTCTCGCCGCGGGTCGCGGCCCTGCTCGATGTCGCCCAGATATCGGAAATCATCGAAGTCGTGTCGCCCGACACCTTCAAGCGGCCGATCTATGCCGGCAACGCCATCCAGACCGTGCAGTCGAGCGACGCCAAGAAGGTCATCACCGTGCGCACTGCTTCCTTTCAGGCAGCACCCGAGGGCGGTTCCGCGCCGGTCGAGACGGTTCAGGCGGCAGCCAATCCCGGCCTGTCGAGCTTCGTCGAGAACAAGCTCTCCGAGACCGACCGCCCGGAGCTGACCTCGGCCAGGATCATCATTTCGGGCGGCCGTGCGCTGGGCTCCTCCGAGAAGTTCCAGGAGGTTATCCTGCCGGTCGCAGACAAGCTCGGTGCGGCGGTTGGTGCCTCCCGCGCCGCGGTCGATGCCGGCTATGCGCCGAACGACTGGCAGGTCGGCCAGACCGGCAAGGTGGTGGCGCCCGATCTCTATATTGCCGTCGGCATCTCCGGCGCCATCCAGCACCTTGCCGGCATGAAGGATTCAAAGGTCATCGTCGCCATCAACAAGGACGAGGAAGCGCCGATCTTCCAGGTCGCCGACTACGGCCTCGTCGGCGACCTCTTCGTCATTCTGCCGGAACTGCAAAAGGCGCTTTGACGCCCTCTGCCAAAGCGTATTAAATTCTGCGGGGTGGGGTAGACGAAGTCGCCCCGCCCTTTTAGTTTGCACTGCACAAAAAGCAGGCCGCAAAGGCCTTGACGGGATCGGGTAATGAGCAAGATCGAGACGATCGGCATCATCGGCGCGGGCCAGATGGGTGGCGGCATCGCCCATGTATCGGCGCTGGCGGGCTACAAGGTGCTGGTTTACGACATTTCGCCCGACCGCATCGAAAAGGGCATTGCTACGGTCAGCGGCAACATGGCCCGTCAGGTCGGCTCCGGCAAACTTGAGGAAAAGCTGCGCAACGAGGCGATGGCGCGCATTTCCGCGGCGCCGGCCATGGCCGACCTTGCGGGCGCCGATCTGGTGATCGAAGCGGCGACCGAAGACGAGACAGTCAAACGCAAGATCTATGCTCAGCTCTGCCCGCAGCTCAACCCCGAGGCCATCCTGGCGACGAACACCTCGTCGATCTCGATCACCCGGCTGGCTTCGCAGACCGACCGCCCGGAACGCTTCATCGGCATACATTTCATGAACCCGGTTCCGGTGATGAAGCTGGTCGAGCTGGTGCGCGGCATCGCCACCGAGGACCAGACCTTCGAGGCAGCAAAAACCTATGTGAAGCAGCTCGACAAGACGATCACCGTCTCGGAGGATTTCCCGGCCTTCATCGTCAACCGCATCCTGCTGCCGATGATCAACGAGGCGATCTACACGCTCTATGAAGGTGTCGGCTCGGTCGACGCCATCGATACCGCCATGAAGCTCGGCGCCAACCATCCGATGGGGCCGCTGCAGCTTGCCGACTTCATCGGGCTGGATACCTGCTTGTCGATCATGCAGGTGCTGCATGACGGCCTGTCGGATTCGAAATACCGCCCCTGCCCGCTGCTGGTCAAATATGTCGAGGCCGGTTGGCTCGGCCGCAAGACCGGGCGCGGCTTCTACGACTATCGCGGCGAGCATCCCGTTCCGACGCGCTGATCGCCACCGCTACCAGCGCACGAAAAGCCGTCCGCCGACCGCCCCGAGCGCGGCAAGGCCGGCGATCGCGATCGTATACCAGGTGCCGACGAAAAGCGGCGAATCGTCGAAGCAATGCGCTGCATAGAAGGTCGCCGCCAGCCCGCCGGCAAGCAGGCCCGCGGTCGCACCGGCAAGCACCGGCCTTGTTGGCGCGCCATGGCGCAGCACCGCGAGAAAGACGGCAAGCGGGCCGATGCCGATCAACGGAATGAAGGTCAGGCAGATGACCATGTTCGTGCCGACCAGGCGCGTGCCCCAGTCGGACGCAGGCACGACGAGGAGTTCGAGAATCACGGCCATAATCACCAGCAGCGGCGCGGCGATCATCCAGCTCGCCGCCCGCCCTGTCGATGCACCGGGCGTCGACAGCGCGCGGACGAGGGCAAAGGCGCTGACGGCTAGAGCAATCGTGAAGACGAATTTGGACAGGAACCGCATCGTGTGCATGGCAAATGCGATGTCGGGACGTGGGCCGATCGTCAGCCAGAAAACCGCGGCCGCGATCACGATGGCCGCGCCGGTTGCAAGCAACCAGGCGGCGCCCAGCGGCAGCGCCTTGCTGCGGACATCGGCATCGAGCGCCTTGATAAGATCTTCGGTCCTCATGCTATTCCCGCCCCGCCCCGAACCGTTTGGCAATGGCGGCAAGCCCGCGGTGTAGTGACACCCGCACAGCCGTCTCGCTGATGCCGAATTTCGCCGCCGTCTCGCCGATCGAACGGCCTTCGACCGACACGGCCGAGACGACCGAACGCTGCGCCGGCGACAGGCAGTCGAGTGCCCGGTTGACGTCGCGCTCGCTGATCGTCTCCGATTCCGGCTCGGCAAAGGTCTCGGCGATTTCGTCGATCTCGATCTCGATCCGCCGGCCGCGCCGCCGGAACGCATCGATCAGCTTGAAGCGGGCTATTGCATAAACCCAAGGCAGCACCGGCGCATCATGGCGCCAGGTATGTCGTTTCACATGAATGGCCAGCAAGGTTTCCTGCACGACGTCCTCGGGATCGACCCCGCCCTGCACGATCTTGCGCCGGGCAAAGCCACGAACGAGGGCGGCGATCCGGTGCAGAAAGTCGGCATAGGCCCTTTCGTCTCCGGCGATTGCGGCCCGCAGCAGCCGGGAAAGCTCGGCTTCGTCCTTGCCGCTCACAAGAGTTCACTCCCCGATATTCGCGTCTCGGCGCTGGTTTGTTACGTGGCCGGCGAAATAATGTCCAAGGCAAATTAGCTGGGCATCACGAAAGTTTGCTCCTTTTGAGCGATTGAGCGGGCCAGCAATGTTGACTGCGCTAGTCATGTATTGATAGGTGCAGCATACCAAGCCAAAGACCATCGAAATCGAGGACGATGCCATGAAATATGCTCTTTCCGCCCTTGCCGGTGCGACAGCACTTGCAATCAGCCTGATCGCCGGCCCGGCGTTAGCCGAGGACGAGGGCATCGTCGTCTACAACGCCCAGCACGAAAACCTGACCAAGGCCTGGGCGGAAGGATTCACCAAGGAAACCGGCATCAAGGTCACCGTCCGGAACGGCGGCGACAGCGATTTCTCCAATCAGATCGTTGCTGAGGGGTCCTCTTCGCCAGCTGATGTGTTCCTGACGGAAAACTCACCGGCCATGGTGCTGGTCGAGACAGCCGGCCTGTTCGCGCCGGTCAACGCCGAGACGCTGGCCCAGGTTCCGCAGGAGTACCAGCCGGCGAGCGGCAAATGGGTCGGCGTTGCCGCGCGCAGCACCGTCTTTGCCTACAACAAGACCAAGCTGACCGCCGACCAGCTGCCCAAATCGCTGCTCGATCTCGCCGATCCGAGCTGGAAGGGCCGTTGGGCCGCTTCGCCCTCCGGCGCCGATTTCCAGGCGATCGTCAGCGCCTTGCTGCAGCTCAAGGGTGAGACTGCCACGGCCGACTGGCTGAAGGCGATGAAAGAGAATTTTACCGCCTACAAGGGCAACAGCACGGTGATGAAGGCGGTCAATGCCGGCGAGGTCGAAGGCGGCGTGATCTATCACTACTACTACTACGGCGATCAGGCCAAGACCGGCGAGAACAGCAAGAATGTCGAGTTGCACTATTTCAAGCACGAGGACCCCGGCGCTTTCGTCTCGGTTTCCGGCGGCGGTGTGCTGGCCTCGAGCAAGCACCCGAAGGAAGCCCAGGCTTTCCTGAAATGGGTCACCGGCAAGGGCGGCCAGGACGTGCTGAAAACCGGCGATTCGTTCGAATACGCAGTCGGCAAGGGCGCCGAGTCCAATCCGAAGCTGGTGCCGCTGGCCGATCTGCAGGCGCCGAAAGTCGACCCGACGGCGCTGAACTCGAAAAAGGTGACCGACCTGATGACGGCGGCCGGCTTGCTTTAGCCGGCGTTCGTCCTAAAAGGGCAACCGACTGCGCTCCTGTGGGAATTCGCTTTCCGCGGGAGCGCTCTGTTTTCAAAATGGCATTTGCCCATGACCACAAGCTGCTCGCCACATTGTCGGCCGCCGATCGTTTCCGCCTCCGGGCGGACCCGGCGCAACGTCTGATCTGATGCAGTCTGCGATCGATCTCGCACCTTCAGGCTTGCCGGCCGACACCACGGCCGTGCGGGCACGTCGTTGGTCGGTCTCATGGATTGCGTTGGCTGCCGTCTTTGTCTCGCTTTTCGCGCTGCTGCCGCTTGCCTTCATCGTCTGGGTGGCGGTGCAGACCGGCTGGGAAACGGTGGCGGCGCTGGTGTTCAGGCCGCGCGTCGGCGAGCTTCTGGTCAACACCAGCCTGCTGGTGGTGCTGGCGGTGCCGATCTCGATCGTGCTGTCGGTGGCGCTGGCTTGGCTGACGGAGCGCAGCGATCTGCCGGGTGCCCGCTTATGGGCCTGGCTGTCGGTGGCGCCGCTCGCCATTCCCGCCTTCGTCCACAGTTACGCCTGGATCACCATGGTGCCCAGACTGCACGGCCTGTGGGCCGGCGTGCTTGTGTCCGTCATCGCCTATTTCCCCTTCCTTTATCTGCCGGTGGCGGCGGCATTGCGCCGGCTCGATCCCGCTCTCGAAGATGCAGCGGCAGCCCTTGGTCTCGGCCCGTGGCGCGTGTTCAGGCGTGTCGTGCTGCCGCAGCTCCGGCTCGCCATTTGCGGTGGCTCCCTGCTGGTGGGCCTGCATCTCCTGGCCGAATACGGGCTCTACGTGTTCATCCGCTTCGATACATTCACCACCGCGATCGTCGACCAGTTTCAGTCGACCTTCAACGGTCCCGCCGCCAACATGCTGGCCGGCGTGCTGGTGACCTGCTGCTTCGTGCTGCTCGGGCTGGAGGTGCTGGTGCGCGGCGAGGAGCGCTATGCCCGCGTCGGCTCGGGTGCTGCGCGCCACCAGCAGCGCACGAGCCTTGGGCGCGCCACCATTCCTTGCCTGCTGCTGCCCGCTGTTACCACGCTGCTGGCGCTCGGGGTGCCGTTCGTCACTATCGGTCGCTGGCTCATGGCCGGCGGCGCCGATGTCTGGCGGCTCTACGAGATCGGCCTGGCGCTTGGTCAGACACTGTTCCTGGCGATTGCAGGCGCGCTGCTCGCCACCGTCGCGGCAATGCCGATGGCGTGGATTTCGATCCGCGCGCCGGGAAGGCTGCAACGCGTCCTGGAGGGCTGCAACTATATCGTCGGCGCGTTGCCCGGGGTTGTCATCGCCCTGGCGCTGGTCACCATCGCCGTGCGTATCGCCATGCCGCTCTACCAGACCCTGTTCACCATCCTGGTCGCCTATGCGCTGATGTTCCTGCCGCGCGCTCTGATTAGCCTCAGGGCGTCGATCGCACAGGCGCCGGTCGAGCTCGAACGCGCCGCCTCCAGCCTCGGCCGGTCGCCGCTCAAGGCGCTGTGGTCGACGACCATCCGCCTGTCGGCGCCGGGTGCCGCGGCCGGCATGGCATTGGTCGCGCTCGGCATCATGAACGAGTTGACCGCAACCCAGATGCTGGCGCCCAACGGCACCCGCACGCTGGCCATGGCGTTCTGGTCCTATAGCGGCGAGATCGACTATGCGTCGGCGGCGCCTTATGCCTTGATCATGGTGGCGATGTCGCTGCCTTTGACCTGGCTGCTCTACGTCCAGTCGAAGCGGATGGCCGGGCGATGAGCTTTCTCGAGCTGAGCGGCATCCACAAGCACTACGGCCCCGTTGCAGCACTTGCCGGCGTCGACCTCAGCGTGGCCAGCGGCAGCCGTACGGCGATCGTCGGGCCATCCGGTTGTGGCAAGACCACCTTGCTGCGGCTGATCGCCGGCTTCGAGGCGCCCGACCAGGGCCGCATCGTGCTCGATGGCGAGGTGCTGGCCGATGGCGACACGGCCGTGCCGGCGCATCGCCGCGGCATCGGGCTGGTGGCGCAGGACGGCGCTCTGTTCCCGCATCTGAGCATCGCCGCCAATATCGGGTTCGGCATGGGCCGTCACGAGGAAAAGCGGAGCGAGCGCATCGCCGAGCTCGCCTATGTCGTCGGGCTGGACAAAGGGATCCTGAAGCGCCGCCCGCACGAACTCTCCGGCGGCCAGCAGCAGCGCGTCGCGCTCGCCCGCGCCATGGCCATGAAGCCGCGGCTGATGCTGCTCGACGAGCCGTTCTCGGCGCTCGACACCGGCTTGCGCGCCTCAATGCGCAAGGCCGTGGCCGAGCTCCTCGAAACGGCCGGCATCACCACCATCCTGGTCACCCATGATCAGGCCGAGGCGCTGTCATTCGCCAGCCAGGTCGCGGTGATGCGCGACGGCAAATTCTCGCAGGTCGGCACGCCGCGCGAGCTCTATTTCAAGCCGAAGGACCGGATGATCGCCGAGTTCCTCGGTGACGCCATCGTCCTGCCGGCCAGGATCGCCGATGGCGTTGCCACCTCGCCGCTCGGCCGCATTGCCGTCGACAGCACGGAGCGGCGCGACGTCGCGCGCATCATGCTACGGCCGGAGCAGGTGCTGCTGAAACGGACATCGCGTGAAGGCATGTCCGGCACGCCGGACATGCTGTTCGGCGAGGTGACGGAATCCGAATTCGCCGGCTCGATGTGCACGATCGCGGTGCGTCTCTTGAACAGCCCCGATCCGCCCGATGCTGCCGCCATCGGCAACACGCCGTTGATCCTGCGCAAGCCGGGCATGGACGCGCCGGCGATCGGCGAGATCGTCCGGCTGACCGTGTCGGGCAAGGCGCATGTGTTTGCCTGAACGGTTTTGCGCAAGGCCGACCTCAATCGACCCGTTTACCGGCCTGATCGAACCAGTGCAGCTTTTCAGACCTGGCCACGACGCGCAATTGGTCGCCTGGCTTGGCGCTGGCGCGGCCTGAGACGCGCACGACGATACGGCTGCCGGCTGCCGCGCAGTGGAGAAAGCTTTCGGCACCGACCGGCTCGACTGCTTCCACTGTCGCCGGCAACGCGAGCGCGCCGGCCGGCGCCTCTGCCGCGAAGGTGATATCGGCATCCTCCGGACGAAAGCCGAGTGTCACCGCCTTGCTTTGTCCAGGCGCCGAGCCAATCACCATCCCGTCCGCCAATACCGAGCCTGGAGAGGCCCCTGTGAGCGCCAGCAGATTCATCGGCGGTGCGCCTATGAACGAAGCAACGAAGGTCGAGGCCGGCTTCTCGTACACGTCGAGCGGCGCGCCGATCTGCTCGACCAGGCCGGCGTTCATGACGACAAGGATGTCGGCCAGCGTCATCGCCTCAAGTTGGTCGTGGGTGACATAGACCGAGGTGACGCCAAGCGAGCGCTGCAAATTCTTGATCTCGACGCGCATCTGCCCGCGCAATTTCGCATCGAGGTTGGACAGCGGTTCGTCGAACAGGAAGACCTTCGGGTTGCGCACGATGGCGCGGCCCATGGCGACACGCTGGCGCTGACCGCCGGAAAGCTCGCGCGGGCGCCGGTCGAGCAGCCCCGAAAGCTCCAGCACCTTGGCAGTCGAGCGTACCCTGCTGTCTATCTCGTCCTTCGGCGTGCCGCGGTTGCGCAGGCCATAGGCCATGTTGTCGTAGACCTTCATATGCGGGTAGAGCGCATAGTTCTGGAACACCATGGCGATGTCGCGCTCGGTCGGGCCAATGGCGTTGACCACCTTGCCGTCGATGGCGACTGTACCGGCCGAAATCGTCTCGAGCCCGGCGATCATCCTCAGCAGCGTGGACTTGCCGCAGCCGGAGGGGCCGACCAGCACGCAAAGCTCCTTGTCGGGAATGGCGATGGAAACGCCCTTCACGGCCTCGACGCCGCCGGGATAGATCTTCTTGACATCCTTCAGATCGACGGTCGCCATCGGCTTCTCACTTTTCGGATTCGACCAGGCCGCGCACGAACCAGCGTTGCATCAGCACCACGACCAGGATCGGCGGCACGATGGCCAGCATCGCGGTGACCATGACCAGGTGCCATTGGGTGTCGGCATCGGCGAAGGAAACCATCTTTCGCAGCGCGATGACGATGGTGTTCATGTCGTTGCTGTTGGTGACGAGCAGCGGCCAAAGATACTGCGTCCAGCCGTAGATGAAGAGGATCACGAACAGCGCGGCGATGTTTGTCCGCGACAGCGGTACCAGAATATCGAAAAAGAAGCGCCATGGACCGGCACCGTCGACACGCGCCGCCTCGACCAGTTCGCCCGGGATGGTCATGAAGAACTGGCGAAACAGCAGCGTTGCGGTGGCCGAGGCGATCAGCGGGATAATCAGGCCGGCATAGGTGTCGATCATGCCGAGATCGACCATCACCTTGTAGGTCGGCAGAATGCGCACCTCGACCGGAAGCATCAAGGTGATGAAGATCAGCCAGAAGAAGGTCATGCGCAGCGGAAAGCGGAAGAACACGATCGCGTAGGCCGACAGGATCGAGATAAAGATCTTTCCCACCGCGACGCCGAGCGCCATGATCGTGGTGTTGAGGAGCAGTCTGCCGACGCTGATACCGCCGATACGACCGATGCCGCCGAACAGCGCCTCGCTGTAATTGTTCCATAGCTGGTCGCCGGGCAACAGCGGCAGCGGCGGCCTGAGGATCGTTTGCAGCGTGTGCGTCGAGGCAACGAAGGTGTAGTAGATCGGAAAAACCACGATCAATATGCCAAGGATAAGCACGGCATGGGCGATGACGGTGCGGAGCGGGGATTGGCCGATCATCGCTGCCCTCAGCCGTAATGGACTTTGCGTTCCACATAGCGGAACTGGATGGCTGTGAGCGCGATGACGATGGCCATCAGGATGACCGACTGCGCCGCCGAGTCACCCAGGATCAGATTGACGAAGCCGTCATTGTAGACCTTGTAGACCAGCGTCTCGGTCGTCTTGCCCGGGCCGCCGCCGGTGACGGCATGAACGATGCCGAACGTGTCGAACAGGGCATAGACGGTGTTGACGACCAGCAGGAAAAAGGTTGTCGGCGCAAGCAGCGGGAAGACGATGGTCCAGAAGCGCTTGGTCTCGCCGGCGCCATCCATGGCCGCCGCCTCGATCAGCGTTTTCGGCACCGCCTGCAGGCCGGCGACGAAGAACAGGAAATTGTAGCTGATCTGCTTCCAGGCAGCCGCCGACACCAGCAGGATCATGGCGTGGGTGCCGTTGAGCAGCGGGTCCCATGCGATGCCGAGGCTTCTCAGCAAATAGGCCAACGAGCCGATCGAAGGATTGAACAAGAAAAGCCACAGCATGCCGGCAATCGCCGGCGCGACGGCATAAGGCCATATCAACAGTGTGCGGTAGAGGCCTTTGCCGCGCACGGCCTTCTCGGCCATGACCGCGAGCAGCAGGGCCACAACCATGGCAACGATCGCGGTCGCAAGCGAGAACACCACCGTGACCTTGATCGAGTTGAGGTAGGCCGGATCGGCCAGCACCTTCCGGAAATTGGCAAACCAGACGAACCTGCTCTTCAGCCCGAACGGGTCTTGCCTGAGCATCGACTGGTAAAGCGCCTGACCGGCCGGCCAGTAGAAGAAAACCAGGGTGATGGCGAGTTGTGGCGCCACCAGCAGGTACGGCAGGATCTTGTTGGGAAATACGACGCGTGGAGACAGGCTGATTTCCCTCGCTATCCAGGTGTCGCCAACGCGAGCTCGCGTGGGCGATATTTCAACCGACTAACGCATGTCGCCCAAAAGTGCGCAGCGGTTTTGGGATAACGACATGCATAAGAACAAGAGCTTAAAGCGCGTCGCATGTGGCCATTCAAACGCGACGCGCTTTAACCGAGATAATCTCGTCAGTTCTCCAGCGCTTCCTTGATCGCGGCGTTGCCGCGTGTGACCGCATTGTCGAGCGCCTGCTGAGCGGTTTGCTGGCCGGCCAGCATCTTCTCCAACTCCTCATTCTGGATATCACGCACCTGCGGCAGATTCGGCAGGCGCACGCCCTTCGAGTTGTCGGTCGGCGCCTTGCCCGTCATCTGCAGGATGGGTGTCTCGCGGCCGGGGTTTTTGTCATAGAAGCCTGATTTCTTGGTCGCCTCATACGCGGCGAGCGTCACAGGCAGGTATCCCGACTTCTGGTGCAGATATTTCTGCACATCGGTCTTGGACAGATAGGCAAAGAAGGCGGCAACACCCTTATATTCCTCGTCCGACTTGTTGCCGAACACCCACAGGCTGGCACCGCCCGGCGTGGTGTTCTGTGGTGCGCCCTTGGCGTCGCTATCGTAAGGAAGCTGGCCGATGCCATAGTTCATGCCGGACTTGACGATATCGCCGAGGCCGCCCGACGATTCGGTGAAGATGCCGCATTCGCCAGCGAGGAATATCTGCTTGGCTTCGGAGGTGCGACCGCCATACTTGAACGTGCCGTCCTTGGCCAGGTCCGCGAGCGCCTGGAAGTGGTTGACGAAAATTGGCGCATTGATCTTGAGTTCGACATCGCCGCCGGCCAGGCCGTTCTGCTGAGTGGCCCAAGGCACGTCATTCCACGCCGCGAAATTCTCCAGATGGATCCAGGTCAGCCAGGTCGAGGTATAGCCGCAAGGGGCGGCGCCGCTCGTCTTGATCTTCCTGGCAGCTTCCCACACCTCGTTCCAGGTCTTGGGCGGGCTGTTCACGTCGAGGCCTGCCTTCTGGAAAATGTCCTTGTTGTAGTAGAGGATCGGCGACGAGGAGTTGTAAGGGAACGACAGCATGGTGCCGTCCGGCTTCGAATAATAGCCGACGATGCCGGGCAGATACTGGCTCTTGTCAAAGGTCATCCCGGCACTGGTCAGCACATCGGCCGCCGGCTTGATCGCACCCTCGGCCGCCATCATCACGCCGGTGCCGACGTCGAACACCTGGAGGATATCGGGCGCCTGGCCGGCGCGGAAAGCGGCGATGCCGGCATTCAGCGTCTCCGGATAGGTGCCCTTGAACACCGGAACGAGCTCATAGTCGCTCTGGCTGGCGTTGAAATCCTTGGAGATCTTGGCGACGACCTCGGCGTTGGCGCCGGTCATGGCGTGCCACCAGCTGATCTGCGTGACGGCGAAGGCGGAGGTGGTGGAAAGCAGGGTCAAGGTGGCGGCAACACCGGCCGCGAAGCCGAAGAACTTCATGTTTCATCTCCCGTTTGTCATTGGCGAAAGGGGCACTCTCGCAAAGCCAATATGTGGCGCTGATGACAATCGGACAACGGTTTTGTTGCGGGTCCATGAACATCGCTTCCGGCTAAAGTGCGCTCGCTACCGAAAGCGTCGCCAGGAACTACATCACCGCCTTCTCGGCGGAGCGCATCGGTTTTCCCCCGAAAAGGCCCGCCTCATGGCCCGCGGGTTAACCATTCGTTAAAATCTCCAAGAGCTAATCAGTCACACCTCCCCTGTTATTTGGCAGACCGAGTGAACCCAGGATGCTGACGGTCTATAATTGTATTGTAAGTCAGCACGACCTGAGACTGGTCGCACTTGCCGCCCTCGTCTGCGGCATTTCTTGCTTCTCTGCAGTAAATCTCCTTAAGCACGTCGGCCGATCGACCAACCGAAACCGGCTTGTCTGGCTAATGATCGCCGCAACTTCGACCGGGTTCGGCATATGGGCGACGCATTTCATCGCCATGACTGCGTTTACGCCGGGAATACCAAACGCATATAATCCGGGATTATCCGCCTTTTCGCTTGCCGCCGCCGTCATCCTGACCGCGCTTGGGATGTGGGTTGCCACCTTGCGCCGCGGCATCGACCATTTCCTCGTCGGCGGTGCCATTCTCGGTGGTGCCATCGCGACGATGCACTACATCGGCATGGCGGCGTTCGAGGTCGAGGGCCGGATCGTATGGAACCTGCTCCTTGTCGCGATATCGCTTCTGGCCGGCGGGACGCTCGCGGCAATGGCGCTCCTTGTCGTCTTGCGCCGCCCGTCCGCGCTCGCAACACTTGGTGGCGCCGCGCTTTTGACGCTGGCGATTTGCAGCTTGCATTTCATCGCGATGGGCGCGGTGTCGATCATTCCGGATTCCTCGATTGAAATATCCGAACATTCCATCGAGCCCATTTCCCAGGCCTTTGCCGCAGCGGTCGCCAGCCTGGTAATCCTTGTGCTGTCAGGCGCCGCGCTGTGGATCGACCTGCGCTTTCGCCGGCAGAGGCTCGAGGCCGATCGCATGCACGATCTCGCCAATGCCGCGGTCGAAGGGCTGATCGTTTGCGATGGCACACGCATAGTCAGCGCCAATGACAGCATGGCGAAACTGACGGGCACGGCGACAGCCACCCTGAACACGATGCAACTCGGCGAGCTGTTCGATGGACAGAGCGCAGCCGATGTATCCGGCTTCGGCGAACAGGCACAAGAAACGAAATTGAGGGGCAGCGACGGCACGAGAATTCCTGTCGAGCTGATCGCCAGGAAGATCGCCTACTGCGGCAGGCCTCATACGGTGCTTGCCGTTCGCGACATCCGTGAGCGCAAGAAGGCGGAAGAAGAGATCCTCCGTCTCGCGCATTTCGATCCACTTACCGGGCTTGCCAATCGGCGGAGCTTTTCTTCCCGGCTCGAAGCAGAAATCGCATCGATGGAGCGTGGCAGCAAGGATGGATATCTGGCGCTCCTGCTGCTTGACCTCGACCGATTCAAGCAAGTCAACGACCTCTACGGCCACAGCGCCGGTGACGCCATGCTGCAGAAGCTGGCGCACTGCATTTCTGGCATTCCGCGCCACGGACAGATGCTCGCGCGTCTCGGCGGCGACGAGTTTGCCGTCTTAGCTCCGAACCTCCCCGACCCCCTGGCCGCAGGCCGCATAGCCGAGGACTTGCTGGCGGCGATCCGCGAGGAAAACAGGGTTTCAGTCGGCTCCGGCCTTGTTTCGGCCAGCATCGGCATCGCCTTCTTTCCGCTGGATGCCGAAGATCAGGCCGGCCTGATCGGCCATGCCGACACGGCACTCCATCGCGCCAAGACCGAGGGCAGGGACACTTACCGGTTTTTCGAGGTGGCCATGGGCACCGCGGCCCGCGACAAGCGCGTGATGGAGCATGAATTGCGCCAGGCGATCGCCCGCAAGGAGTTCCACCTCGTCTACCAGCCGCAGAAGGAAATCCGCAGCGGCAAGATGATCGGCTTCGAAGCCCTGGTCCGTTGGCAGCATCCGGAGCGGGGCGACATTTCCCCGGCCGTTTTCATCCCCGTGGCCGAGGATAGCGGCGCCATCGCGCAGATCGGCGACTGGGTGCTGACGACGGCTTGTAACGATGCTGTTCGCTGGACAAATCCGCTGATGGTCGCCGTCAACGTCTCCGCCGTGCAGCTTCACAATCCGAACTTCAGCCGCAAGGTGCACGACGCACTGTCGAGATCCGGCCTCGCACCCGGCAGGCTCGAACTGGAGATCACCGAAACGGCCCTGGTGAAGGACATGCCCCGCGCATTGGCAACCTTGAGGCAGGTCAAGGCGCTTGGCGTGCATGTGGCGATGGACGATTTTGGCACCGGCTATTCTTCGCTGTCCAACCTTAGCGCCTTTCCCTTCGACAAGATCAAGATCGACGGGTCGTTCATCAAATCGGTCGACAAGAACGGCCAGTTCGCGGCCATCGTCCGCGCCGTGCTGGGGCTTGGACGCGGTCTCGGCCTGCCGGTCCTGGCGGAGGGCATCGAGACGCCGGGCGAATTGCAGTTCCTTGACGCCGAGGCTTGCGAGATCGGGCAAGGCTATTACCTCGGCAAACCGGCTCCGATCGAGACATTCGGCGAGTTGACGGGCGTCACAGCTCCGGCAGTCCGCACCGCCAGCCGACGCGGCGCAAGCATCGCCGTGCTCAAGCCGCGCCTGCGCACGGTCTGAGCCTATCCCGGCTGAAGCGCCGCCTCGACCAGACGCTTGGCATCCGGCCCCGACCATTCGGCCGGGCCGTTCATATGGGCGATCAGGCAGCCTTGCCCATCGATCAGCATGGTGACCGGCAGACCGAGTGCCAGGCCGCGCGTCTTGACCTCGTTGAACAGCGCCATGGTGGCATCGCGATAATAGCCGAGCGCCTTGACGCCGGTGTCCTCGAGGAACTTCTTCGGCTTGGTATCGTCGCCGACATCGACGTTGACTGCGACAACCTGAAACGCGTCGCTGCCCATCTCCTTCTGCAGTGCATCGAGCGCCGGCATTTCGGCGCGGCAAGGTGCGCACCATGTTGCCCACAGATTGAGCAGCACCGTCTTGCCGGCATGATCGGCGATCGTCGTCGGCTTGCCGTCGGGGCCGTTGAAGGCGAGGCTTTTCAGCGATTGCGGCGGATCCGCCGGCAAAAGCGCGGCGACTTGACCGGTAGCGGCCGCGGCGATCTTCTTGGCATGGTCGGTCTTGGCGGCGCAGGCGACGTCGTCATTGCCGCCGCCGGCGGCCACTTGCGCGGGCGCGTTATTGCCAGAACCGCTTTCCCTGACATATACCGCGACCGCGCCGGCCAGCACGCCCGCAACCAAAGCGGCGAGGATGAGACGCAAAGCCGGGAAAAATCTATTGCCGTCTGCCATTTTTCAACAACTGCTCCGGAGCACGGGTTATAGCGATGAGCGATAAGAAGGCCAGCAACCAGATGTGGGGCGGACGTTTTGCCTCGAGTCCGGCCGCAATCATGGAAGCGATCAACGCGTCGATCTCGTTCGACCGCAAACTCTATGCCCAGGACATTCGCGGCTCGATCGCCCATAGCGAGATGCTGGCGCAAACGGGCATTATTTCGGCGGCCGATCAAGAAAAAATCAGTCACGGGCTGAACACGATCCTGGCAGAGATCGAGGCCGGCACATTCGAGTTCTCGACCAGGCTGGAAGACATCCACATGAATGTCGAGGCCCGCCTCGCCGATTTGATCGGCCCTGCCGCCGGCCGCCTGCACACTGCCCGCTCGCGCAACGACCAGGTGGCGGTCGACCTCAGGCTCTGGGTCAAGGACGAGTGCTTTCGTGTCGCCGAGGCGCTGAAAGGCCTGATCACGGCGTTCCTCGCCCGGGCCGAGGAGCATGCGGCAACGGTGATGCCGGGCTTCACCCACATGCAAGCGGCGCAGCCGGTGACCTTCGGCCACCACTGCATGGCCTATGTCGAGATGTTTGCGCGCGACCTGTCGCGCGTCCGCGACGCGATCGAGCGGATGGACGAAAGCCCGCTCGGTGCGGCCGCCCTCGCCGGCACCAGCTTTCCGATCGACCGGCACCAGACGGCAACGGCGCTTGGTTTTCGCGAACCGATGCGCAATTCGCTCGACAGCGTTTCGGACCGCGATTTCGCGCTGGAATTCTTGGGGCTGGCGGCGATCTGTGCGACACATCTGTCGCGGCTGGCCGAAGAGATCATCATCTGGTCGACGCCGCAATTCGGTTTCGTCAGGCTGTCGGATAGCTTCTCGACGGGTTCGTCGATCATGCCGCAGAAGAAGAACCCCGACGCCGCCGAACTGGTGCGCGGCAAGACAGGCCGTGTCACCGGCCATCTGGTCGGCCTGCTGACGGTAATGAAGGGCATGCCGCTGACCTATGGCAAGGACATGCAGGAAGACAAGGAATCCGTCTTCGACGCGGCAGAGACGCTCGACCTGATGCTGGCGGCGATGACCGGCATGATGCGCGACATGACGGTGAACACTGCCGCGATGAAAAAGGCGGCGGGCGCCGGCTATTCGACTGCGACCGACCTCGCCGACTGGCTGGTACGCACGCTCGGCCTGCCGTTCCGCGAGGCGCACCATATCACTGGCCGGGCGGTGGCGCTGGCCGAGGACAAGAAGGTCGGGCTCGAGAGGCTTTCGCTGCAGGATTTGCAGTCCATTCACCCCGGTATCAGCGCCGACGTGTTTTCGGTTCTGGCCGTGCAGAATTCTGTAAGGAGCCGCACAAGCTTCGGCGGCACCGCGCCGTCCGAGGTGCGCAAGCAGATCCGCTACTGGAAAAAGCGGCTCGCCAAGGCGTAAGACGCGGGGTGCAATGGCCGCAAAACTCGGATAGAAGCGCTGCGGGCAACAGTTTCGGACGGATGACGCGATGACCGGAAGCAGGATTTTGGTGACGCTGACGCTGCTAGCGGCGATGGCGACCGTTGCGGCCTGCGGCAGGAAGGCTGCGCTCGATACGCCCTACGCGGCAGCCGTGCAGGCGCGTAAGGACGCCGAGAAGGCCAAGCAACCTTTGCCGCCGGAGCCGGAAAAACCTGTCGAGGACAAGAAATTCATCCTCGACCCGCTGCTCTGATTTTCGGACCGATCTCGTGAACCATTTCGACTACCGCGACGGCGTACTGCATGCCGAGGACGTGGCAATATCAGATATCGCCGCCAGTGTCGGCACGCCGTTTTATTGCTATTCGACGGCGACGCTGACCAGGCATTTTCGCGTCTTTGCCGAAGCTTTTGCCGGGCTCGACGCCCTCGTCTGCTATGCCATGAAGGCGAATTCCAACCAGGCTGTGTTGAAGGTGCTGGCAAGGCTCGGCGCCGGCGCCGACGTGGTCTCGGAAGGCGAACTGCGCCGCGCTTTGGC
Source organism: Mesorhizobium sp. M1423 (assembly GCF_040317575.1). NCBI lineage: Bacteria > Pseudomonadati > Pseudomonadota > Alphaproteobacteria > Hyphomicrobiales > Phyllobacteriaceae > Mesorhizobium > Mesorhizobium sp. M1423. The sequence continues at coordinate 102,379 of NZ_JAMYKU010000013.1, read as the reverse complement.
CGCCGGCATTCCGGCAAGCAAGATCCTGTTTTCAGGCGTCGGCAAGACCGCGCGCGAAATGGATTTTGCGCTCTCGGCCGGCATTCTCTGTTTCAACGTCGAATCCGAACCGGAGCTGGAGCTGCTGTCGGCCCGCGCCACCGCGCTGGGCAAGATCGCGCCGATCTCGCTGCGCATCAACCCGGATGTCGACGCCATGACGCACAAGAAGATTTCGACTGGGAAGGCCGAGAACAAGTTCGGCATTCCCTGGCAGCAGGCGCGGAAGGTTTATGCCCGCGCGGCTGAGTTGCCGGGCATCAAGATCACCGGCATAGATACCCATATCGGCAGCCAGATCACCGAATTGCAGCCCTTCGACGACGCCTTCGCGCTGCTGGTGGAACTGGTCGGCGCGTTGCGCGCCGACGGGCATGCCATTGAGCATATCGATGTCGGTGGTGGCCTCGGCATTCCCTACCGCGTCGACAACAACCCGCCGCCTTTGCCCGAAGCCTATGCCCAGATCGTCAGGAAGCATGTCGCCAAGCTCGGGCTGAAAGTGATGTTCGAGCCGGGCCGGCTGATCGTCGGCAATGCCGGCATCCTGGTCTCGGAGGTCATCTTCGTGAAAGAGGGCGACGCCAAGAACTTCCTCGTCGTCGACGCCGCGATGAACGATCTGATCCGGCCGACCCTTTACGACGCCTTCCACGACATCAGGCCGGTGGTGCAGCAGCCGGTCGCAGCACCGCGCATGAGGGTCGACGTCGTCGGCCCGGTCTGCGAGACCGGCGACTATCTCGGGCTCGACCGTGACCTGCCCAGGCTGAAAGCCGGCGACCTGATCGCTGTCGCCACCGCCGGCGCCTATGGCGCCGTCCAGGCCGGCACCTACAACACCAGGCCGCTGGTGCCGGAAGTGCTGGTCGACGGCGACCGCTTCCACATCGTGCGCCCGCGCCAGACCTATGACGAATTGATCGGGCTGGATTCGGTGCCTGATTGGTTGACCTGAGAGATACCTTGCAGCGCTACAGCCGGTGCTGAATGAGCACCCTGGCCTCGGCGATCCTGTCCTCGTTCCGGCGATAGAATATCCACTGCTTGATACGCTTGCTGCGCAAAAGCCCTGCCTGGGTGAGTACGCGCATATGCTCGCTGAGCGTCGCCTGCGTGATCCCCAGCTTTTCCGCGATCAGCAGCGCGCAGACCCCGTCCTCGACCAGATCACCGTCCGCCTGCGGCGGAAAATGCGCGCGCGGGTCCTTGAGCCAATCGAGGATCTGCAGTCTGCGCTCGCTGGCAATCGCTTTGAAGACGTCGACCTCTTGCATTTAGGCACTTTGCCAAGTTACTAAGTAATGTCAACTCTGAATGTCAACTCTGGGAGTGAAGCATGCTGCATGGCCACACGATCACCCGCGAGCGCATTGCGGCGATGGAACCCCGCATCCGGCCCTTCGTGCGCCACACGCCGGTGCTGCGCGTCGACATGGCCGATTTCGGCCGCCCGCCTCTGCCTGTCGACCTGAAGCTCGAATGCCTGCAGCATTCCGGCTCGTTCAAGGCGCGTGGCGCGTTCACCAATCTCCTCGAACGGCCGGTTCCCGCAGTTGGCGTCGTCGCCGCATCGGGCGGCAACCACGGCGCCGCGGTCGCCTATGCCGCCATGCGGCTCGGCCATAAGGCGACCATCTTTGTTCCCGAAGTGAGCCCGCCGGCCAAGCTGGACCGCATCCGCGGCTACGGCGCCGAGCTGATCGTCGGCGGCGCCCGTTATGCCGAGGCGCTGGGCGCCAGCGAGAGCTTCGCCGAAAAATCCGGCGCGCTGCAGATCCACGCCTTCAACCAGGAGGAGACGCTGGTCGGGCAAGGTACGCTCGGCCTCGAAATCGAGGCCGACCTGCCGAAGCTCGACACGCTGCTGGTCGCTGTCGGCGGCGGCGGCTTGATCGGCGGCATCGCCGCTTGGTTTTCCGGCCGCATCAGGATCATTGCCGTCGAGCCGGAGGGTGCGCCGACGCTACACCGCGCTTTCGAGGCGGGCCGGCCTGTCGATGCCCCAACCGAGGGCATCGCCGCCGATTCGCTCGCGCCGAAGCGTGTCGGCGAAATGATGTTTCCTATCGCCGAGGCGTTCGTCGAGCGCTCGATCCTCGTCGGCGACGACGACATTATCGCCGCCCAGGCGGCGCTGTGGGACCGGGTGCGAATCATCTCCGAGCCGGGCGGTGCGGCGGCCTTCGCGGCGCTCCTGTCCGGCCGCTACAGGCCGGCTGTGGGCGAGCGCGTTGCCGTTCTGGTCTGCGGCGCAAACGCCAATCCAGCGAAATTTTGACAATATCCGGGGCATTATTGTTCACGTTTTGGGGAACCGCCTCGCCTTCGCCGTGTTTGTTGGTATCCTTAGGGCGACGTGCAGCCGCCTGAATGCACGACGTATGCGCTAAGATTTTGGGTCTTCGCATCGTGCTTCCCGAAAATCGACTTTTCGGGCCCATGCGATAGACTCGTGAGGTCCGGGCTATCCCGCCCGGCCAGGAAGGGCCGATGACGCAACGACCCGTCTTTACCAGCGATCGCAGCCTGGCCGGGCGCCTTGCCTTGAGCCGGCTGGCGACGCAGGTCTCGATAATCGTCGAGCGCGGCTGGCCGTTGCTGCTGCCGCTGATCATCGTCGCCAGCCTGTTTCTCAGTATCTCGTGGCTCGGTCTGTTCCCGCTTTTGCCCGATTTAGTGCGATTCGGTCTCATCACGGCATTCGGCGTCGCAGCGCTTGCCGCACTCTATCCATTGCGTTTCTTCCGCACGCCATCCAGTGCCGAGGTCGACCGCCGCATTGAGGCGGCCAACCGGTTGCTGCACAGCCCGGTGCAGGTCCAGACCGATCGCCCGAGCGGCAAGGAAAGCATTTTTTCGCGAGCCCTGTGGCGCGAGCATCAGCGGCGCATGGCGGACCGGCTGGGCGAGCTTGGCGGCGACGTGCCGCGCACGCGCGTCCCCGAGCATGACCCGTGGGCGTTGCGCGCCGTTGCGGCGCTTTTGTTGGTCACCGCCTTTGCCTTCTCCTTCGGGCCGTCGGGCGGCAAGCTGAGTGACGGGTTTGTTGCCCGTGCCGCGCGCGACGTCGTGCCGCCGCGCATTGATGCCTGGGTGACGCCACCGGCCTATACCGGCAGGCCACCAGTATTCCTCAACGCCCCTGTCCTTGCCAACAATGCCAATCAAGCGGCGCCGACCTTCACCGTTCCGGAGGGCAGCGACGTGTCGCTGCGCGTCACGGGCGGTTCGGGCGAGGAAACGCTGAGCTACGCCGACGCCGGCGGCAACACCCGCGCCATCGATCCGACCGGGCCGCAAGCCAAGCCAGAGGCAAATACTGCAACGCCTTCCACCGTGCGCCAGTTCAGCGGCAAGTTGACGGCCGACGGCATGCTGACGCTGCAATCCGGCGACGGCGAGCTCGGCCGCTGGGCCTTCGCCATAATCCCCGACAAGCCGCCGCAGATCCGCTTTGTCGGTGAGCCGAAACGCGCCGTCAACGGCGCCTTCGAGCTCAACTACCAGATCGACGACGACTATGGCGCGGCCTCCGCCAAGGCGGTTTTCGCATTGGCCGATCCGCAGGTGCCCAACGCGCATCCGCTCTATGGCCCGCCGGATATGCCGCTGACGTTGCCGCGCCGCGGCGGCAAGGCCAATGCCGCCAAAACGACGAAGGATCTGACCGACCATGTCTGGGCCGGTGGCAACGTCAAGCTGTCGCTTGTCGCCACCGACGGCGCCGGACACACGGCGACCAGCGAAACCAAGACGCTGGTGATGCCGGAGCGGCCATTCTCCAACCCCTTGGCGCGGGCCGTGGTCGAGCAGCGCCGCATGCTGGCGCTCGACGCCTATGCCAAGGACCGCGTCCTCGACCTGATGGATGCGATCACGCTCAGGCCCGAAGACACGTTCGACAATATGGCGCACTACCTCGCCATCATGAGCGCCCGCACCCGGCTGAAGATGGCCGACAGCGACGACCAGTTGCGCGACGAGGTCGCTTACCTCTGGGAGATCGCGCTCGGCATCGAGGAAGGCAATCTGTCGGCGGCCGAGAAGCGGCTGCGCCAGGCGCAGCAGGCGCTGCAGGATGCGATCAAGAACGGCGCTAGCGACCAAGAGATCGAGAAGGCGATGAAGGAACTGCGCGAGGCGATGAACCAGTTCCTGCAGGAATTCGCGGCGCGGGCGCAGCAGAATCCGAATGCGCCACAGATGCAGCAAAACGGCCAGGAACTGCGCCAGAGCGACATCGACCGCATGATGGACCAAATCGAGAACCTGGCGAAATCCGGCAATCGCGACCAGGCGCAGCAATTGCTGTCGGAGCTGCAGGACATGATGAACAATCTGCAGGCAGGCCGCCAGCAGCAAGGCGGCCAGCAGGACAGCGAGATGCGCCAGCAGATGGACAAGCTGGGCGAGATCATGCGGCGCCAGCAGGAGATGATGAACGACACCTTCCGTATGGACCAGATGCAGCGCGGCCAGCAACAGCGCGGGCAGAACCGCGACGAGCAACTCGGCGAGAACGGTGAGCAAGGCCCGATGGGCGAAGAGGGCAAGCCCAGCCCGGGCGACGACCGCGATCCGCTCGGCCGGCCGAAGCCGATGACGCCGCAGGAATTTGCCGATGCGCTGAAGCAATTGCAGGAAGGCCAGGGCAAGCTGCAGAGCGAGCTCGATCAATTGAGGAAGGGCCTCGAAGGCATGGGCCTCGACCCCAATGAGGGGTTTGGCGAAGCCGGCAAATCCATGGGCAATGCCGAACAGGCGCTCGGCGAGGGCGAGGGCGACCAAGCCGTCGGCCACCAGGGCCGCGCATTGGAAGCCTTGCGCAGGGGCGCCAAGGATATGATGAAGCAATTGCAAGCGATGCAAGGCGACCAGGGCGGCAACGGGCAGGGCGGACGCCAGCAGAATGCCGACCGTGACCCGCTCGGGCGGCCCCGCACCAGCGAGGGTCCCGATGACGGAAGTTCGGTGAGAGTGCCTGACGAGATCGACGTGCAGCGCGCCCGCCAGATCCTCGAGGCAATCCGCAAGCGGCTCGGCAACGCGCTCAGCCCCGATATCGAGCGCAGCTATCTGGAGCGGTTGCTGGAGCTGAAGTAAGGCTGCACTCTACATTTTTGGAAGATCGTCGTGCGCGGTCCTCCGTGGTGGCAGCTATCGCCGGACCGAGCGACGTGTTTAACGGTTGGTGAACGCCTCGCGGATCGCCTCTTCCATGCCGTCGATCGCCTCGCCGGAAGCGTTCGGATTGCGCCGCAGCACTACGTTCGAGGAATCGATGTCGCCGAACCCGTCGGCGGCCGTAAGTTCGCGGCAGCCGGCCGGGATGTTGCTGCGCGAGATCGGCGCAATCGCCAGCCCGGAGGTGACGGCGAGCCGCAGGCCGCCATTCGTATCGCTGGTGTAGGCGATACGATAGGCGAGACCGCGCTGTTCCAGCGACTTTATCGCGAAATCCTTGCACCAGCCGGCACGGTTGTAGAGCGCGATCGGCACCGGCCGCTCCTCATGCATGTGATGCAGCTCCGACGTCACCCATACGGTCGGATCATGCATCAGCACCTCACCGCCCGAGAGATCCTGCCATTCGAACACCACCGCCAGATCGAGCTCGCCGGCGGCGAGCGCCGCGATCTGCGCACCGGAATGCGCGTAGCGGACGGTGATGTCGACCTGAGGATGGCGCTTGGCAAAGGCACCGAGCGCGCGCGACAGAATCGCGTGGCCATATTCCTCCGGGATGCCGATGCGCACCGGCCCGCCAAGCGGCGCCGCGACCATCGATGCCGCCGTCTCGTCGAGCAGCGAAACGATGCGCCTCGCGTTGGCAATGAGCTCGCCGCCGCGCCGCGTCAGCGCCACACCACGCGAGCCGCGCTCGAACAGGCTGTCGCCGACCATGCTTTCGAGCTTCTTCATCTGCATCGAGACCGCCGACTGGGTGCGGCCGGCCCGCTCCGCCGCCTTGGTGAAATTGCCGGTGTCGGCGACCGCGACGAAGGTGCGCAAGAGGTCGCTGTCGAGATTGGGTCGCATGTGCCCACCATAAGAAAATCTGATTGCTGGCATCATTCCAATTCGTTTGCAACATGTCAAACGGCGGACGATAGTCGCCTCACCCATTGGATATGCGGCCGCGAAATCGGCCGCGGACCAATCAAAAGTCCTCACTCGTACCCGCTGCCCGAAACGGTGGCGGGTTCTTTTTGCCCGGATGCAGGCCTGCTTTCGGCCGCGCACGCGGGAGACAGGAGCGCCTATGCAGAATCGGCTTGTGCTCGGCATCCTCAGCCTCTGTCTCGGCGTGCTGGTCTTTTCGCTGCAGGATCCGCTGGTCAAGGCGGTGTCGAGCCGCTATCCCGTCACCGAGGTGATGGCGATCCGCTCGATAGTCGCCCTGCCGATCCTGGTTTTCCTGGTCCACGCCGATGTCGGACTGCAGGCGATCCTGTCGAAGCGGTTCGGCATGCTTACGATGCGCGCCTTCATCCAGTTCACCTCCTACACAGCCTACTATCTGGCAATCGCCGCGCTGCCGCTGGCTGACGCGGTGGCGCTCTATTTCATGGCGCCGCTGTTCATCATGGCGCTGGCTGGCCCCTATCTCGGCGAACGCGTGTCCTGGCAGGCGCTCGCCACCGTCCTGGTCGGCATGCTCGGCGTGCTGGTGATGGTGCGCCCGGGCGCCGGCGTGTTCGACTGGGCAGCGCTGCTGTCGCTAGGTTCGGCTCTGCTTTACGGTTTCTCGCAGCTGATGGCACGCAAGATCGGCGACACCGAATCCTCGACTGTCATGGCGTTCTATCAGAACGGCGCCTATCTGGTCGGCGCCGCCTTGGTGGCGGCATTGTTTTGGCTGGCAGGCATAGACCACGCCATGCATCCGAGCCTCGAATTCCTCGTCCGGCCATGGGTGTGGCCGACGACGCCGGATCTCCTCAAGATGGGGGCATGCGGCTTCGTTGCCTCGGCCGGCATGATCCTGTTGTCGCAGGCCTATCGGCTGGCGCCCGCCAACAGCGTCGCCACCTTCGAATACACCGGTATCATCTGGTCGCCGCTATGGGGTTTTCTGTTTTTTGCCGAAGTGCCGCGACCAGCGACGGCGGCCGGCGCAGCCCTCATCATCGGCGCCGGCCTGTTTGCGCTCAATGCCAGCCGGCGCCGGAGCGGCGCGCCAGCCATCGCTGCGACCTGCGACCCTGCCTGAAGGCCGTCGGCCTTGGGCTTTAGGCGAAGCAGGCGAGCGCCTGGTCGACACGGGCGCGAATTTCAGCCAGCGTGAACGGCTTTTGCACGACATCGAGAATAACGCCGTCCAATTCCTCGGCGCGCTCGCGCTGATCGGCAAAGCCGGTCATCAGCATGATCTTCATCGCCGGGAACAGCGCCGCTGCCGCCTTGGCCATTTCGATGCCGTCCATCTCCGGCATGCGGATGTCGGACAGCACAAGGTCGTAGCCCCCTTGCGCCGCCCTAATCAGAGAAAGACCGTGCGCGCCGTCGGCGGCAATAGTGACATTATGCCCGGCGCGTTCGAGCGCACGGGCGGCGAGGGTGCGGACGGATTCATCGTCCTCGACGATCAGGAGCTTTGCCATGGGCAGGATATTTGGCGAGGAAAAGTTGATGTTTCCTGAAGGCGCTGAGGGTCGATGAGGCCTTTTCAGAATTCGCTCCGGCGAGTCAGATGGCGTGGTTTTCGAGAACCGGAGCGGAGCGGACGTTCGAGTCCGGGAGCTTCGCGCACGATCCCGAAATCGGTTTCGTTTCGGAAAGGATCATGCGCAAAATCAAAAGTGCTACAGCGTCCTTTGCGCGTCCAAAGGACGCGCTGCGCTGCAGGAAGCGCAGAACACTGCGTCAGGTGGCCGCCGGAGTAGAATTATCAAAAGGCCTCAAGCGTCGCCCTTGACGATGCCGACGAACGGCAATTCGCGAAACGCGTGGGCGACGTCCATGCCATAACCGACGACGAAATAATCGGGGCAGTCGAAGCCGACATAGTCGGCGTTGAGCGTGGTCTGGCGGCGCATGCGCTTGTCGAGCAGCACGGCGATGGCACAGCTCCTCGCGCCGCGCGACAGCATGAGGTCGCGGGTGAAGCTCAGCGTCTTGCCGGATTCGAGGATGTCGTCGATGAGAAGCACATCGCGGCCGGCGACCTCGTTGTCGATGTCGCGCAGCACCCTCACCTCACCGCTGGTTGTCCCGGCGCCATAGCTCGAGATGAAGATGAACTCGACCTCCGGCGACAGGCCGACATCGTGCATGGCACGGATAAGATCGGCGGCGAAGATGAATGATCCCTTCAGCACCGAGATTACCAGAAGGTCGTGGTAGTCGTGCCCGGCGATCTCCTTGGCAAGTTCCAGATTCCGCCGCGCGATGGCGGACGCCGAAAACAGGACTTCGATGTCCTTGCCGCGCACAACTGGCATTGGCCGCCTTTCCAGAAATGATCGCCTTGTAGGCGAAGCTGACCGAAAACGGTCTTCAACCCCGTTTCTAGGCATGTCGAGCCGTCTGGCAAGGCCAAATCTTTGGCAGGGCGCCCGCGAACCGTCCCCAGGGCGTCGCAAATCGTTTATCTGGTGACCTGTTGATTTTCTGGCGCTGTTCTAACGAACCAGCGCATGGCCGCCCGAAATCCAGAAGGCGGCCAAGGCGGCACCGACGCCGGCAATCCAGAAGATCGGCCCACCGTGCACCCATAACGGTCGTTCGACGGCGGTTTCCGGCTTGCGCAACATGTCCATGCCTTCGATCGAAGGGGTGGAAATCGTGCGCGCAGGCGGCGGCGCAAAGTCTGGACGCGTAAAATGGCGGGGCAGCACCTCATAATCGGCATCGATGACGTCGGCGGTCACGTCGCGCATGATGCGTTCCGGCTCGGCGGCCGCATCGGTCATGATTTCGCCGGAAACCGGGCGCGCGGTTCGATCCTCAGCCATCATGGCCCAACACTACAGCACCTGTTGCTGTTCGTTTCTTTTGGGTAAACGGAAATGGTTAACGCTTCCCCACCGGAACCCCTGTGACTCGTTTGAAAAGCCCCCAAATTAACCGTCGGTTAACCATGCCGGCCGATGGTCTTTCCACAGAAAGGGCTGGCATCTTGCCGCCGAGAATTTCAGGTCGTCGAAAGTGATCCGCTTCGAAAATGTCGGCCTCCGCTATGGCATGGGTCCGGAGATCCTCCGCGACATCTCCTTGCACATTCCGGAGCGCTCCTTTCAGTTCCTGAGCGGACCTTCAGGCGCCGGCAAGACGACGTTGCTGCGGCTTCTGTTCATGTCGCTGAAGCCGACGCGCGGCCTGATCACCATCTTCGGCAAGGACCGCTCGCGCATCTCGCGCACCGAATTGCCGCATCTGAGACGCCGCATCGGCGTGGTGTTCCAGGATTTTCGCCTGCTCGACCATATGACCACCTACGAGAACGTGGCCTTACCGCTGCGCGTGCGCGGCCGCGAGGAGGCGACCTACCGCACCGACGTCACCGAGCTGCTGAAATGGGTCGGCCTCGGCGAACGCATGCATGTGCTGCCGCCGGTGCTGTCAGGCGGCGAGAAACAGCGCGCAGCGATCGCCCGGGCGTTGATCGAGCAGCCCGAGATCCTGCTCGCCGACGAGCCGACGGGCAATGTCGATCCACCACTGGCGCGACGCCTGCTGCGGCTGTTCATCGAGCTCAACCGGCTGGGCACTGCCGTGGTGATCGCCACGCACGACCTCGGCCTGATGGAACAGGTCGACGCACGGCGCATGATCCTGGCCGGCGGAAGGCTGGACATCTATGACTGAGCTCTCCGTCGAACATTTCGAGGGTCACGACGCCGCGGCGGCCAAGCCCCGCGTCCAGCGCAAGATGGCGCCGATCGTGCCGGCGCAGAACATCGCCGGCCGGGCGCTGGTGCTGGTCATCGCCATCATGACGTTTCTGTCCTGCCTGACGTTTGGCGCAGTCACGCTGGTGCGTGACACCGCCTCGGTCTGGGAGAACCAGATCTCGCGCGAGGCGACCATCCAGATCAAGCCGGTCGACGGCCTCGACATGGAGGCCGCACTTGCGCTGGCCTCGCAGATCGCCGGCGAATTCCCCGGCGTGAAAAGCGCCAGGATCGTCGACCGCGAAGCGACGGCCCGGCTGCTCGAGCCTTGGTTGGGCTCGGGCCTGAACATCGATGAGCTGCCGGTGCCGCGTCTGATCATCATCACCATCGACGAGAACAGTCCGCCAGATTTCGCCGCACTGCGCGCGGCGATCACGCCGAAGCTGCCGAGTGCCTCGCTCGACGATCATCGCACCTGGGTCGACCGGCTGGTTGCCATGGCCCGCACCACGGTAACGATCGGTATCGCAGTGCTGGCACTGATGCTGTCGGCGACGGTGCTGACCGTGGTATTCGCGACGCGCGGCGCCATGGCCGGCAACGGCCACATCATCGAGGTGCTGCATTTCGTCGGCGCCGAGGCGCGCTTCATCGCGCGCGAATTCCGCCGGCATTTTCTGGTCACCGGCATGAAGGGCGCCGCGGCGGGCGGCGCCGCGGCAATCCTCGTCTTCATCGTCTTCTCCTGGTGGTCGTCACGCAACATGGCAACGCCGCAGGCCGACCAGGCGACCGCCCTGTTCGGCAATTTCGCCATCGGCTCGGCGGGTTATCTCGGGGTCGCTGTCATGGTGCTGGTGATCGGCGCGCTGACCGCGGCAACCTCCCATTTCACCGTGGTTACCTATCTCAGCGACATCGACATTCGCCAGCCGGACGCCGGCTAAAGGAAAGATCGATCACGGATGAAAACGCATCGTCACGAAAATTGCATTTTTTTCCTACCAAAGGCCGTATTTCGGGGTTAACCATTTCATGATGGACGTTCGGGACTCGACCGATACCGCTGGGTGCATGCCAGTGCTGGTTGCGCGTCCGCATGAATTCGCCGGGCCTGATGAATTTGCCAAGCCGGATCAGTTCGCCAAACACGGGCGGCTGCTGGCAGCCCGCTCCTTGCGACTTTCGGCCCTCGTTCTGCTCGCCCTTGTGGCGCTGTTTGTCGCCGGCTTCGGCTGGTTCGCCAACACCGTCAGCCGTCTGACGACGCCCGCCAATCCGGCAAGGGCCGACGCTATCATCGTGCTGACCGGCGGTCAGTCGCGCCTCGACGCCGCGATGGGCCTGCTTGCGTCCGGCAAGGGCGAGCGGCTTCTGATCAGCGGCGTCCATCCTTCCGCCAGCCGCCGCCAGCTTCAAGCCGCGACCGGCGGCGACAAGAGGCTGTTTTCCTGCTGCGTAGACATCGACCGCGCCGCGCTCGACACGATCGGCAATGCCGAGGAAAGCGCCAAATGGGTCGAGGACCATGCCTACGGCACGGTCATCCTCGTCACCAACAATTATCACATGCCGCGCAGCCTGCTGGAAATGGGCCGGCTGCTACGCGGCGCCAGGCTTGAACCCTATCCGGTGGTCAACACCAACCTCGGGAATGGCGGCTGGCTGACCAAGCCGGAAGCGCTGCGCGTGCTGTTCACCGAATACAGCAAATACCTGCTGGCGCTGGCGCGTGGCATCATGCCGGTGAAGCAACCGCCCAACAGCGTCACGCTGGCCGACGCCGCGGGCGGAAACTGAACGGCACCGGCAGTTTTTATTCCCTGGCTGTTGCACCCGAGCGCAAGCGCGCGATCTCCTGCTCGAGCCGTTCTATACGCCTGTCGCGTTCGGCCAGAGCCGCCGCCACATCGGCCGCTTCGAAACGCTGCGGGATGTGCTGTGAGCAATTGGAATCCCAGGCAGAAACGGTAAACAGGATGACCTGTTCGGGTCGCGCTTTGTAGTCTTGCGGCATCAGCTTTGCCATCAGTTCGGCATCGCCCTCGACGACCTGCGCTGTGCCCCAGATCTTGATGCGCTGCCGGTGGGCATAATCGATGAGGAACAGGAAAGCCTGTGGGTTGTCGCTGAGATTGCCTTGGGTGATGAACTGCCTGTTGCCGGAAAAATCGGCAAAGCCGATCGTCCGTTCGTCGAGCACCTTGAGGAAACCGGCAGGCCCGCCGCGATGCTGGATGTAAGGCTGCCCGTCAGCATTGGCGGTCGACAGGAAGACGCTGGTCTGCGCCTCGATGAAGGCGGCGAGATCGGGCGTGATTGCCGCCTGCCAGCCACCACGCTCCTCGACACGGGCATAGGCCTGGCGCGAGCCCTTGCGGGCTTGGATCGCCTTCACCGTCGGTGTGAAGGCAACATCGCTGGTGTGAGCGTTCATGAAGACCCTCCTCAACTGCCGAGTACGCTGCATTACTCACCGAAAAGTAGATACTTCCATCTTCGAGAAGCAGATGCCATATCTGGGATGCGTCCTTCCATTCTTCGGAAGGGCCAATTTTTTCGGGAAAGTTATGGATCGCCTCCACTCCATGTCGCTTTTCGTTGCCGCGGCGGAGACAGGCAGCCTTTCGGCTGCCGGGCGTCGCTTCGGCATTCCGCTGACGACGGTCAGCCGCAAGGTTTCGGACCTGGAAAGGCACCTGAAGACACGGCTGTTGAACCGCTCGGCGCGGCAGCTGTCGCTGACCGATGCCGGCCACGCCTATCTCGCCGCCTGTCGTCGCATTCTCGACGAGGTCGGCGAGGCCGAGCGAATAGCCGCCGGCGAGTACAGCGCCCCGACCGGCGAACTGATCGTCACCGCGCCGATCGTCTTCGGCCGCCTGCATGTGCTGCCGGTCGTCACCGCCTTTCTCGCCGCCTACCCCGACGTAAGTGTGCGGCTGACACTCGCCGACCGGATAACCCAGTTGGTCGAAGAGCACATCGATCTCGCCATCCGCATCGGCGCCCTTGCCGATTCGAGCCTGGTCGCCGTCCGCCTGGGTTCGATCCGCCGCGTCGTTTGCGCGAGCCCGGCCTATCTCGCCGAGCACGGCACGCCGAAAACGCCGCAAGAGCTTGCAGCACACAGTGCGATCACCTTCGAAGGGCTCAACGCCTCCGCCTGGAGTTTCGCCACCGGCAAGGCCGAATTCACCGTACCGGTCCGCTCCAGGTTACGGGTCAACACCGCTGAGGCGGCAATCGATGCGGCGATTGCTGGCGTCGGCGTGACGAGGCTGCTTTCCTACCAGATCGCCGCCGCGGTTCGGTCGGGTACGCTGCGCCCCGTGCTGCAGGAGTTCGAGCCCGAGCCATGGCCGGTGAGCCTCGTCCACGCCGGCCAAGGGCTGCTGCCGGTGAAGCTGCGCGCGTTCCTCGACTTCGCCGCCCCACGCCTGAAGCAGCGCCTGCTGCAGGCGGGGTGGCAGGCGTGACGAAGGACGGCCTACCGCAAAACCGGGCCGATCGCCCGCCTCGCACCGTTTCCTTTTTGCCGGCGCTTGGTGTAACCAACGCACACCTCCTCACCGGGCACTTGCTGTATGCTCTATTTCCGCTCGCTGGCGTTCAATCTCGCCTTTTACCTCAATCTGATCGTCCAGATGATCCTCTGGACCCCGTATTATTTCCTGTCGCCGCGCCACCGCGCCTGGTTCGTGCCGAAATTCTGGTCGCGCACCAGCATGTGGCTCTACGACAAGATCGCCGGCACCAGAAGCGAGATCACCGGCCAGGAGAACCTGCCTGAAGGCTCCTTCATCCTGGCGCCGAAGCACCAGTCCTTCTGGGACACGATCGCTTTCCTGCCGTTCCTCGACGATCCCGTTTACATATTGAAGCGGGAGCTGACCTGGATCCCGTTCTTCGGCTGGTACATCTTGAAGATGCGGATGATTCCGGTCGACCGCGGCAGCCGCTCGAAGGCATTGAAGATGGTGATCGCCGCGACCAAACAGGAATTGGCGCGCAATCCCCGCCAGCTCATCATCTATCCCGAGGGCACGCGCCGGGCGCCGGGCGACGAGCCGGTCTACAAATACGGCATCGTCGAACTCTACGCGCAACTTGGCATTCCGGTGGTGCCGGTCGCTCACGTCGCCGGCCTCTATTGGCCGCGCCGCAAATTCCTGCGCTATCCCGGCACGATCAAGGCGCGCTTCCTGTCGCCGATCCCGCCCGGCCTCGGCAAGGACGAATTCATGCAACGGCTGATCGGCGAGACGGAGACCGCCTGCGACCAGCTCCTCGTCGAGGCGTCGCAAACGCCGAACCCGCCGCCGATGCCGCCGACTGCGGTGAAAAGGCTTGGTGAGCTGGACGCGAAACCTGAATTGAAAGGCTGAGGCAACGGCCTCAGGTGCCACAAGGGCTCACGGCAGGGCAGCCAGGGCGGCTGTTGCAACCAGCGTCACGGCAAACACCAGATTGATGATCCGCGAAGCCAGCGGTTTGCGCAGCAAACGTGCAAAGGCTGCGCCGGCGAGAAGCCACAAGAGATGAATGGCAACGATCATCAAGGTGAGAACCCCCAGCTTGGCTGAAATACCGAGACCGCCGGCGCCGGAAGACGCGCTGGCGAACACGGCGGCAATCGCCACATAGGCTTTCGGGTTGGCAACAGCCAGAAGAAACCCGCCAAGGAAAGTGGGAAGCGCCGCTCCACGGACGCGTGCCGTCAGTGGCGGCGCCGTCGCTATCTTGAACGCCAGGTAAAGGATGTAGGCTGCCGAGGCGACCGCCAGCAGCGCCGCGAGCTTCGGCAACGCGGCGAGAACGGCCATGATGCCCGTCGCCACCACCACGAGCACGAGGATCGTGCCAACAACGATCCCCGAGGCATAGCGGAGCGAATCCCGCAGGCCGAACGCGGCGCCGACCGCGGTGACGCTTATCGTCGCCGGCCCCGGGCTGCCCATGACGATGGCCGATGCCAGCACAAGCGCCAGCAATTGCTGCCATAGCTGCTGATCGAGAAGAACCTGTCCGGCCATGCGGCGTCCCCGCATCCTGTGACGATGTAGGACGGTAGGCAAGGCAGCGGTGCGGGTCTTGAACGATCGTGCGCGGCTATGCGCTGGCCTTGTCGAGCTCGGCGATATCGTCCGGACTGAGCTGCAACGACGCCGCACGCACCAGGCTGTCGAGCTGGCCGAGCGTCGTCGCGCTGGCGATCGGAGCGGTGACGCCGGCGCGCGCCATGATCCAGGCCAGCGCCGCTTCCGCCGGCTTGGCCGAATGTCTGGCCGACACGGCGTCGAGCGCTGAGAGAATGCGCATGCCACGCGCGTTGAGATACCCTTTCACACCGCCGCCGCGCGGGCTTTTGCCGAGATCGGCTTCGCTGCGGTACTTGCCGCTCAAAAACCCTTTGGCGAGGCTGAAATAGGTGATGACGCCGATGTCCTCGGCCACGCACAGATCACGCAGCGGACCATCGAAGAACGAGCGGTCGTAGAGGTTGTATTCCGGCTGCAGCACCTCGTAGCGCGGCAGGCCGCGCAGGCTTGCTACGTCGAGTGCGGCGCGCAATTGGGCGGCGTCGAGGTTGGAAGCGCCGGCATAGCGGATTTTGCCCTTGTCGAGCAGTTTCTGGTAAGCACCGAGCGTTTCCTCATACGGGGTCGCAGGGTCGGGCCAGTGCGACAGATAGAGATCGACGGTATCGACCTGCAGCCGCTTCAGCGAGGCATCAATGGCCTTTTCGATATAGGCGGCGGACAGATCCCTTTTGCCCTGCCCCATGTCCGAACCGACCTTGGTGATGACGACAACCCTGTCGCGGTTGCCGCGACTCTTCATCCATTTGCCGATGATGGTTTCGGATTCGCCGCCCTGGTGGCCGGCAATCCAGCGCGAATAGGAATCGGCCGTGTCGATGGCGTTGAGACCGGCGTCGACAAAGCGGTCGAGCAAGTCGAACGAGGTTTTCTCATCGGCGGTCCAGCCGAACACATTGCCGCCCAGAACCAATGGCGCGATGGATAGGTCGGTGCGACCGAGACGACGTTTCTGCAAGGCTGATCTCCATGGTGATTCATGCTGAGGCGGGTGGGAGCCGCCGACCGGGCTAACCTATGTCGCGCCATGGCAACGTCAAACGCATAGCCTCTTTTCCAACCCGCTGGCGCTTCACAAAACCGCGACCCGCCGCGCCGTGTCCGGCTTCCAAACCAGCCCCTCTGAGGAAATTGGCAAGTTTAGCACATAGATTGTCAAATCTGCCAATTCTGGCCTTTGCCGGCCGGCCATAAGTTCCGCGGCGCCGACGCAAATTTCGGCACGGTCTGGCCAAGCCCAGACTGTTTGCCCCGGATCGTTTGTTATGGAGACCGGCATGAAAGCAATTGTATTTGACGCCATCGGCTCGCCGCGCGACGTGCTCTACGTTGACGACCTGCCGATGCCGCGGATCGGCGATGGCGAGGTGCTGGTCAGGATGGTCTCGGCCTCGATCAATCCGGGCGACTTCCTGTTTATCCAGAACCTCTATCCCGAACCGAAGAAGCCGCATTTTCCCCAGCAGATCGCGGGAAACCATGGCGCCGGCATCGTCGAAGCCGTTGGCGCGAACGTTTTGCTGGAACCGGGCACGCTCGTCGCGTTCAGCTATTATGGCAGTTGGGCCGAGTACGCGGCCATTCCCGCCGAATGGCTGATCCCGTTGCCTGCCGGCTATCCGGTCGAACGCGCCGGGCAGATGGTGAACCCCATTACCGCGTGGGATCTGATGGTGGATTCCCGTGTGCGGCCTGGCCAGTGGCTGGCTGTCACGGCCGGCTATTCGTCGATTTCGACAATGGTGATGCAGTTCGCCCAACGACGCGGCATCAACGTCATCGCGCTGGTGCGGCGCTCGCACCAAAGCTTCGATCTGAAGACGCTTGGCGTCGCCGCCATTCTTGACCTTTCGGACTTGAAGGCAAGTATCCGGGAAGCCGTGATGGATATCACCGGCGGCGCCGGATTGAACGGGATTATCGACAATGTCGGCGGACCTGTCAGCGGCGAATTGATCCGCACCCTGGCGCTCGGCGGGCAGATGGTGATCAATGGCGGCATGAGTGCCGAGCGCTTCGAACTTCACAATTTCGATGTGTTGCTGAGCGGCGTGGAGATCAGGGCGAATATCTATCGCTACTTCTTTTCGCCGCCGGTCGAAGCCGACCGACCTGTGCTACGCGAGATCATCGACATCTTCGGCCAGCCCGGCTTCCACGTTCCTGTCGGCGGTCTCCGCCCGTTGACCGAGTTCAAGCTCGCCGTGGCAAACAGCCTGGATCGCGCCGATCTTGGCAAACAGATTTTCAGGATGTAGCCCGGACCACGACGCCGAAAGCATCATGGTCAACGACCAAAGAAGCTACGTCGCGACCCGTCTTGTCACCTCTTCCAGCCAGCGATCGCTTATACCCAGTGCTTCGAGGTGCTCCAGCGTGCTGAGCACGTAATCCTCATTCCTCCCCGACTGGCCGACGGCGCCGCGAACGACGGCTGCTGCCTCGGCGGCGTCGAGCGCACCGGCGTATTGCTCATGGCTGCGGTCCACGACATAGGCGATGGCTTCGACCGTCTCGCCCCCATCCGTTTCACGCTTGTCGAGGCGGACGCTGAGCACACGCTCGAGATAGACGTTGGTGACCAGCTCGCGTTCGCGCAGATAGGTGACGACCTCGTTGCGCAGCTCGCCTGGAACCCGGAACGCCAGCCCGATGCAGGAGCCGCCGCGGTCGAGGCCGAGCACCAGGCCCGGCCGTTCGCGCGAGCCGCGATGCACGAAAGAATAGACGCAGAGCGAACGGCGATAGCCATGCAGGCGGGCACGCCGCGTCTCGACATGCGCGAATCCCGGCCGCCAGATCAGTGAGCCGTAGCCAAAAACCCAAAAATCGCCCATATCGCCAAGCCTGATTGTGACGAACCACCTCACCGGTGGTGTTTCAGTCCGTCTACCTGTTGTTGCCGAAAGCGACAGCCCGCCCGTGCCACCCGCGTTAACGAAAGCCGCAGCATGACGTCAAGTGACGAGCGCCCGCCGCCCAGCCAACGTCGCCGCCTGTTGTGGCTTGCCGCTTTCATTCTCGTGCTGTTCGGCATCTACAGCGCCGGCTGGTTCTGCCTGGCGGACTTGGTCGAGAGCGCAACCGACAAGGCGGTCGCCGATCTCGACGACAAAGGCATCAAGGCCGACTGCGCCAATCTCGCGGTCAGCGGCTATCCCTTCACCTTCACCCTTTCCTGCGACAGTCTGGCTTACGAGGACGACAGCCGCAACGTCGCTGCATCGACAGGCAAAATCAATGCCGCCACGCAGATCACGCGGCTTCTGTCGCCTGCCGCCGAGTTCAGGGGGCCGCTCAGGACCTCTGTTCCCGGCATGACGCCGCTGTGGATCGACTGGGATGATTTGCAAGCCGACATGAAGCTGTCCTGGCCGCTGCCGAGGCGCCTCTCGCTGCAGGCAGAAGGCCTGTCCGGCCAGACCGATCCGGCGGACGACACCGATCCCGTCTCGCTGTTCAGCGCCGGAACCGCCACCGGACAATTGCGCCCAAACGGCCCGGACATCGACTATGCCGGCAATTTCACCGATCTCGAAATCGACGCAGAGGCCATCGGCGGGCGCGTCTTGCCGCCGCTCGACGGCAGCGGCGACGTGACATTGAAGAACGGCGTGACGCTGATCAAGGCAAGTCCGAAGAGCCTGCGCGGCCAGGCGGCCGAAATCCACGAGCTCGATCTGTCTTCAGGAACCGCGCGCATCACCGTTTCCGGACCGCTGTCGGTCGATGACGACGGTCTCATAAATGCCGACCTGATGATCAAGCTCACTGACCCGAAGGCCGTGGCGGCAATCCTCGCCACCGCCATCCCCGAGCAGAAGAAAGAAATCCAGACCGGCTTCGCCGGACTGGCGCTGCTCGGCAACGCACCGTCGATGCCGCTGAAGATCGTCAAGGGCAAGGCCTCGCTCGGCTTCATCCCGCTCGGCAAGATCAAGCCGCTCGACTAGAGCAATTCCAGGAAAAGTGTGAACGGTTTTCCGTCCGGAATTGCGTCAAACAAAAAGATAGACCGGTTCGGCGTTTTCCGTGAAACGATGAACCGTTCTGGGGCGGCACGGCCTGCGATCGGCTTGCCGCGGCTTATCCCTTCGGCGGGTGTTCGACTGCCTGGCGGCCGAAATCCGGTACGTCGATGTCCTGGCCGGCCTCGATGATCGAGCGGCGGACAGCGCGGGTGCGGGTGAACAGGTCGAACAGCTTTTCGCCGTCGCCCCAGCGGATCGCCCGCTGCAGCGAGGACAGATCCTCGGAAAACCGCGCCAGCATTTCGAGAATGGCGTCCTTGTTGTGCAGGCAGACGTCGCGCCACATGGTCGGGTCGGACGCCGCCAGACGGGTGAAGTCGCGAAAGCCGGAGGCCGAGTATTTGATGACCTCGGACTTGGTCACCGACTCCAGATCGTCGGCGGTACCGACGATGTTGTAGGCGATGATGTGCGGCAAGTGCGAAACGATGGCCAGCGTCATGTCGTGATGCTGCGGGTCCATCGTGTCGATGTTGGAGCCGCAGCGGCGCCAGAATTCCGAGAGCTTTTCCAGTGCCGCGGCATCGGTGCCGGGCAGCGGCGTGAAGATGCACCAGCGGTTCTCGAACAGTTCGGCAAAACCGGCATCCGGTCCCGATTTTTCGGTGCCGGCCAAAGGATGGCCGGGGATGAAGTGCACGCCATCAGGCACATGCGGCTGCATCTGCGCGATCACCGATGCCTTGGTCGAGCCGACATCGGTGAGGATGGTGCCCTTCTTCAGCGCCGGTGCGATCTCCTGGGCGACCGTGCCTGAAGAGCCGACCGGCACCGAAACGATGACCAGATCGGCATCGCGAACCGCTTCTTTCGCATCTGTCGTGTAGGTGTCGCCAAGGCCGAGTTGGCTCGCCCGCTCCAGCGTCGCTTCGCTGCGCGTCGAAATGGCGACTTGGCCGGCAAGTCCCTCGCGGCGGATGACGCGGGCCAGCGACGAACCGATCAGGCCGATGCCGACCAGCGCGATCTTTTCGAACATCGGTGAGGTCATGGTGCCCTAGCTTTTCAGGAATGTCGCGAGTGCTGCGACAACGCCGCGATTAGCCTCTTCGGTGCCGATGCTCATGCGCAGCGCGTTGGGAAAACCGTAGCCGGAAACGCGCCGCAATATGTAGCCGCGCGCACTGAGGTAGTCGTCGGCGGCCGCCGCCGAATGCTTTTTGTCCTCGGGAAAGTGGATCAGGATGAAATTGCCGACGCTCGGGGTCACCCGCAGCCCGAGCCCGGTCAATTGCTCGCTCAGCCAGGCCAGCCAGGTCTCGTTATGCGCGACGCTGCGCTCGATATGAGCCCGGTCGCGGATCGCCGCGATGCCTGCCTCGATCGCCGTCGCATTGACGTTGAAGGGCCCGCGCACGCGGTTGATCGCGTCGATGACGTGCGTTGGCGCATAGATCCAGCCGATCCTCGCGCCACCGAGGCCCAATTTCGAGAAAGTGCGGGTCATGACTACGTTTTCCGCGCTGCCCACCAACTCGACGCCGGATTCATAGTCGTTGCGCCGGACATATTCGGCGTAGGCGGCATCCAGCACCAGAAGCACGTTTCGCGGCAGGCCCGCATGCAGGCGGCGCACCTCCTGGAACGGCACGTAAGTGCCGGTCGGGTTGTTCGGATTGGCAAGGAAGATGATCCTGGTACGCGGCGTCACCGCGGCGAGGATCGCATCGATGTCGGCGCGTTCATCAGTCTCCTTGACCGTTACCGGGACGGCACCGGCCGACTGGATGTAGATCTTGTAGACCATGAAGCCGTGTTCGGTGATGATGGCTTCATCGCCGGGCGCGAGGTAGGTCTGCGCAAGCAGGCCCAGGATCTCGTCGGAACCGTTGGAGCAGACGATGTTCGCCGGATTGAGCCCGTGCACGTCGGCGATCGCCTCCCGCAGGCGCCTGGCGCTGCCGTCGGGATAGACCGCGAGCTTGTCGGCGACCGCGCGCGCGGCCTCTATCGCCTTTGGCGAAGGACCGAGCGGGTTCTCGTTCGCCGACAGTTTGTGGACTTTGACGACACCTTCAGGCGCCGCGCTCTTGCCGGGCACATAGGCTTCGATGTCCATGATGCCGGCGCGGGGCGTTGGACGTGTCTGATCCGGTGTCTGGCTCATTCCATGAAATCCGTCGAGGAAGCCTCCATCCGGAAGCCGCAGCGGAAATACAAGCCGTGGCCCGGAATGTCGAGGGGCGGCAATTCGGGATCAATAACTTGCCGTTGACGAAGCCATGCGTCAGTCCTAGAAGAGCAGCGACAGTTCCGTGGTGATTTGGCCGGTCGGCTTGCAGCCACGTTAAACAACTTGCTAAAGGGCCGTTTGCATCTTGTAACCGGCTTTGCGAAGGCATGGCCGGTTTTTTGTTGCCCTGACTGGTTGTTGCCCGGACCGGCGGACAACTGAAGGCCGGGCAAGGAGATGTGATGGTCGCTTTGCGCGCGCGAAAAACCAACAACGAGGCCGACCAGCCGTCGAGCCCGGCGTTGCGTTTCGGCGCCGACAAGCCGCTCAAGCTCGACGCCGGCACGCTGCTGTCGCCGTTCCAGATCGCCTACCAGACCTATGGCACGCTCAACGACGCGCGCTCCAACGCCATCCTCGTCTGCCATGCGCTGACCGGTGACCAGCATGTCGCCAACACCAATCCGGTGACCGGCAAGCCGGGCTGGTGGGAAGTGCTGATCGGCCCCGGCAAGATCATCGATACCGACCGTTTCTTCGTCATCTCGTCCAACGTCATCGGCGGCTGCCTCGGTTCCACCGGCCCCGCCTCGACAAATCCCGCAACCGCCAAGCCTTACGGGCTCGACCTGCCGATCATCACCATCCGCGACATGGTGCGGGCGCAGCTGATGCTGGTCGAGCATTTCGGCATCGAACAGCTGTTCAGCGTGCTGGGCGGCTCGATGGGCGGCATGCAGGTGCTGCAATGGGCCTCCAGCTATCCCGAGCGCGTCTTCTCGGCCCTGCCGATCGCCACCGGCGCCCGCCATTCCTCGCAGAACATCGCTTTCCACGAGGTCGGCAGGCAAGCGGTGATGGCCGACCCCGACTGGCATGGCGGCAAATATTTCGAGCACGGCAAGCGACCGGAAAAGGGGCTGGCGGTGGCGCGCATGGCCGCCCACATCACCTATCTGTCGGAAGCAGCGCTGCACCGCAAGTTCGGCCGCAACCTGCAGGACCGCGAAGCGCTGACCTTCGGGTTCGATGCCGACTTCCAGATCGAGAGCTATCTGCGCCATCAGGGCATGACCTTCGTCGATCGCTTCGATGCCAACTCCTATCTCTACATGACCCGGGCGATGGACTATTTCGATCTCGCCGCCGACCATGGCGGCCGGCTGGCCGATGCCTTCGCCGGCACCAAGACCCGTTTTTGCCTAGTCTCCTTCACCAGCGACTGGCTGTTCCCGACCGAGGAGAGCCGCTCGGTCGTTCACGCGCTGAACGCGGCCGGCGCCTCGGTATCGTTCGTCGAAATCGAGACCGACCGCGGCCACGACGCCTTCCTGCTCGACGAGCCGGAACTGTTCGCCGCCATCAAAGGCTTCATCGCCTCGGCGGCGCGGGCGAGAGGGCTCGGCGCATGACCCCGAAAGGTTGCAGGCTTTTCGGATCAGGACCATGTGCCAGGCATCAGCGCATGACCCTGAAAAGTTGCAGACTTTTCGGATCGGGATCATGCGCCGAGCAAGAGGCGAGCCCATGAGCGTCAACCGCGCCCAGCGCGTCGACCTCGAAGTCGTCGCCGATCTCATCCCGCCGCAGTCGCGGGTGCTGGACGTCGGTTCCGGCGACGGCCTGCTGCTCGAATTGCTGCAGGCGACCAAGAAGGTCGACGGCCGCGGGCTGGAACTGTCGCAGCGCGGCGTCAACGAATGCGTGGCGCGCGGCCTGTCGGTCATTCAAGGCGATGCCGACAAGGACCTCCAATTCTATCCCGACAAGGGCTTCGACTTTGTCGTCTTGTCGCAGACCTTGCAGGCGACCCGCAATCCGAAGCTGGTGCTCGACGAACTGCTCCGGATCGGCAACCGCGCCATCGTCTCATTTCCCAATTTCGGCCACTGGCGGGTGCGCTTTTCGCTGCTCTTCAACGGCCGAATGCCGGTGACCAAGGACCTGCCCTATTACTGGTACGACACCCCCAACATCCATTTCTGCACCATTCGCGATTTCGTCAATCTATGCGACGAGCTGGGCGCGACGGTGGAAAAGGCAACCGCGCTCGACGCCAACGGCCAGCGGATCGGCTTCTCGATGCCGTGGTGGTTCTGGAACTTTTTCGGCCAGCAGGCGGTATTTCTGCTGAAACGGTAGCAGGCCGCCCGCGAGCCGATCATTCCCCTTATTCAAGCACGTCGGTGGCCTTGTGCGGGTGCTCGACGCCGTCGACGAAGACCACGTCGGACTGAGAATTCGCGGTGCGCAGCGGCAGATCTCCTGATAGGCGGGCGAGCGGTACCATCCGCGCGCCTGCTGCATGTCTGGAAACTCGATCATGACGAGGTGCCCCGGCCAATTGTTTTCAACCACGTCCCCCTCGCTGCCATGCACAATGAAGCGCCCGCCGAACGGCTCAAGCGTGGCATCGATCTTCTGCAGGTACTCGACGATCGACGGCCCCGGCGTGACCTGGCGCATATGGGCGACGGCGTAGGCGGTCATGGTGTAACTCCTTGTGGTCGAAAGCCGGACAACCGGCTTGATGGGAGCAGTTTGCCGGGACGTTGCGCGCTGGTCGATTACCCCCGAGGTAATGACACCGAATACAAAACTGGCGCGCCGCTGCCGTCACCTGAAAGATATTTCTCCTGGCACCGATGATTTCCGCCCACCTGCGCTGTCCTTATCGATGAGCGCGCCTGGATGGTCCGGCGGCCGGGAACAGAGAGGTGATCCATGGGATCGTTGCAAAATCAGAATGTCGTCGTCGTCGGAGGCAGCCGGGGTGTCGGCCGCTCCATTGCGGAGGTCGCCCTCAAGGAGAAAGCGACGGTGCTGGCGGTCGCCCGCGGAAAACAGACCCTGGCGCAATTTGCCTGGGAGGTCTCCGGCGTGAAGACGCTCGCGATCGATGCGACGGTGGACTCCGCCCCCGATAAGGTCTTCGCCGCGCTTGAGCCGGACGTGCTGGTGATCTGCGCAGGTGCGCTGGCCCCTTCCGCGCCGGTGCATGAACAGAACTGGAAGGCCTTCTCGGCAAATTGGGACACCGACGTCAAGGCGTCGTTCCTGTTTTGCCGGGCCGCTCTGCGCCGTCCGCTCAAGCCGGGAACCCGGATCGTTCTGATCTCCAGCGGCGCGGCCTTGACCGGCGGACCACCCAATGCCGGCGGCTATGCCGGCGCAAAACGCATGCAGATGTTCCTGGCCGGTCATAGCCAGAAGGAGTCGGACCGGCTTGGCCTCGGCCTGCGCTTCATGGCGCTCGCGCCGATGCGGATCATGCCGGAGACCGGCGTGGGCAAGGCCGGCGTCGACAGCATCGCGGCCTATATGGGCATCCAGCCGGCGGACTTCATCGCCGCCATGACCGACATGCAGACGCCGGCCGATGTCGGACGGGCGGTGGTCGCACTCGCCACCGGCCAGCCGCAAGGCAGTTCCTTCATGGTGAGCGGGAGCGGGCTTGCCCCGGCCGCCTGAGGCGCGCGTAATGCAAACCTGACCCGGAACCCGAAAGTAGCATGACAGACGCTCAACCACCTCTGGAACCGGCACGCCAGCCGATCCTCGATCGGCTGGCCTTCGAGAAGGTCACGGCCGCGCATCGCCGCGAGCTCAAGCTGCATTGCTATCGCATGATGGGTTCGCTGCACGAGGCCGACGACCTCGTCCAGGACACGTTGCTTCGCGCCTGGCGCGCAAGGTCGGAGTTCGACGGGCGGGGTTCGGTTCGCGGTTGGCTCTATATGATCGCGACCAATGCTTGCCTTAACGCCATCAAGGCGAGGTCGAGGGCGCGTCGCATTCTCCGGGAACCCGGACGGCCGCCGTCGCACGGGGCGGCCATAGGCGGGCCCGTAGCTGACGTCGCGTGGCTGGAGCCCTACCCCGACGCCGAGCTTCCAGACATTGCCGGCAGCGAGCCAGGTCCGGAAGCCCGTTACGAGAGCCGCGAGGCCGTCCAGCTCGCCTTCGTCGCCGCTATCCAGGATCTGCCGCCCAGGCAGCGCGCCGCGCTGCTGCTTGCCGACGTCCTGGGATGGTCGGCCGTCGAGACGGCGCGTTTGCTGGGCGGATCGACGGCTTCGATCAACAGCGCGTTGCAGCGCGCCCGCGCAACGCTGACGGCGCGCTATCCTGGCGGACGGCCGGCCAGCCGATCACGGCCCAACCCCGAAGAAGGCCTGCTGCTCGAACGTTACATGCAGGCCTGGCAGGCCGCCAATCTCGAAGGTTTGATCGAGCTCCTGCGTGAGGACGCCATCTATACCATGCCGCCTTGGCGCGAATGGTATCAAGGCCGCGAAGCGATCCGCGGTTTCTTCGAGACCGTCTGGCCGAGGTTCGGCGGCTTCCGCACGCTGGCCACCGCGGCCAATGGCCAGCCGGCGGTCGGGGTCTATTCCCGCAGCCACGATGACCCGGCGTGGCGGGCCCATTCCCTGCATGTGTTCGAGCCAGCCGAGGGCGGGATCGCTTCCTTGACGATCTTCATAGGGCCGCTCGGGCCATCTCTGTTCCCGGCCTTCGGCCTGCCACCGGCCTAGCTTACCCGCGGGCAAGCCTTACCGGTCGAGTTCCGGGAAATACGGGTCGGAGAAAAACCGCCGGTCGCGCTCGCCTTGCAGGCAGTCGATCGGTGCGTCGGTGCGGATCGTCCTCGGATCCTCCTTGGGATACTCGACGCCGCTGACCTCGAGGATCAGTTTGCGGCGAGTGGCGGTGGCGAATTCGGAAACCGCGTAGATCGGTAGCACGAACGAGCCCGGTCCGCCGGTGACGCATTCGGCATAATACCGGTCGAGATGGCTGAAGGTCGGTGACGGGCTGATCAGGATCGGCAACCCGTTGATGACGATGCCCTTCGCCAGCGCCGCATCGCGTGCCGTTGTGACCGGCAAGCCGGTGTTGTTTGGGCCATCGCCAGAGACGTCGATGACGCGGCGTTTGGCCACGAAGGCCGTGCCATCGAAAAGCTCGGCGCCGAAGGCCACGGCACCGGAAATAGAGGTGCCGCGAAAGCTCCTGAACGGGCGGGCCGCGATCTTGTCGGCGAAAGCGTTGGCGCTCTCCTTGCTGTCGATGACGTGCCAGGCAATGACCGCATCGTCGCGGATGGTGCCGGCCCATTCGAAATAGGCGATGGCGATGCGGCCGGAAGGGCCGGTACGCACGGCATTGATGAAGTCGGGATGTCGCAGCGCCGCGACATAGCCGGCGCGCTGCAGGGCAAACTCCCTTTCATCCATCGACTGCGAGATGTCGACGGCCAGCACCAGCTCGACGTCGACGGCAATGGCATTGGCGGGCGCGGCCACAGGTGCTGCCGGGGCACAGGCAAGGCAGGCGAGCAGGGCGAGAGCGTCAAGCATGGCCGATCGGAACGTTCCCATCTGAAACGATCGCCATAGTTTTTCGCCGCGATCGCGGCGAAATAAAGCTTGGCTTCTATTTCTTTCGGCGAGCCGAGGCGATAATCGGGGGCGGTTCGATGGCGCCTGCCCTGACACGGGCCGGCTTGAGGGGCGGTTGGCCGGCATCCTTGACGATGGTCAACGCTCGCGGGAAGAAGCGGGTATTGTGCTGGCCGCGGCCGATATTGAGGATCGCGGCGTCGGGAAGGCGCTTGTCCAGCATCGACAGCACTTGCCTCAGCGTCGCGCCGTCGAACGCGTCCAGCGCCTCGTCGATGATCACCCATTTCGGCCGTCGCAAGGCGAGCCTGGCAAAGGCCAGCAGACGCTGCTCGTCGTCGCTGAGCTCACGCTCCCAGCGCGCCGAGTGATCGAGCGAGGACGACAGGCGTTGCAGCCCGACATCGGCCAGCACCTCCGAAATCTCGGCATCGCTCGCCTCCGCCGCGCCGTCTGAATGGTTGAGCACCTCGCGCAGCCTGCCGAGCGGGAAATAGGGAGTACGCGGAACGAAGATCGGCGCTTCTCCGGCCGGCATGCCGATCCGGCCGCTGCCCCATGGCCACAGACCGGCAATGGCGCGGAAGAAAAGCGTCTTGCCGGCGCCCGGATCTCCGGTGATCATGACGCGGTCGCCGGCGCGGATTTCGACATGCGGCTCGGCAAGCTTGGTGCATCCGTCCGGCGAGGCAATCTCGAGCTTCTCGAATGTCAGGCTGCCGTCGGGATTTTCGCCGAACGAAATGCGCCTTTCCGTATCGTGCAGCGCGTCGGTGTCGCCGAGCGCGATGCGGAAGTCGGCGACCCGCATCAGCGTGGCGCGCCAATCGGCGATGCCGCCGATATTGTTGATGAACCAGCGCAGCGAGGAATGGACCTGATTGAAGGCGCCGACCGCCATCATCAAGCCGCCAAAGCTGATATCGCCGGCAAAATAGACCGGGGAAGCGACGAGGATCGGCGCGACGACAGTGATCCAGCCATAGGTGTCGGTAACCCAGGAAAGATTGATCTGGGCGCTGTAGATGCGCCGCATGGCGCCCAGCACCATGCCGAGGTCGAATTCGAGCCGGCGCCTGGCATCGGCCTCGCCATGCGCAAGCGCGATGGCATCGACATTCTCGTTGACGCGAACCACCGAGGAGCGCAGCTCCGCTTCACGCGTATAGCGATCGTTGTTGAAGCGGATCAGCGGCCGCCCGACCAGCCAGCTCAACCACGAAGCGGTGCCCGCATAGAGGATCGCCGCCCAGACCATGTAGCCGGGTATGGCCAGCGAATGGCCGCCTATGTGGAAGACGAAGCCGGAAGACAGCGACCACAAGACGCCGACGAACGAGGCAAGCAGGATGCAGGACTGCAGCAGGCCGATGCCGAGACCGGTCGAAAGGTCGGAGAGATGCCCGGCATCCTGCTGCAGGCGCTGGTCGGGATTGACGCCGATGGCGCCGGCATGGGTCAGCCGGAAGGCACGCGCCGGCCGCATCCATTCGCCGATCAGGTCGAGCGTCAGCGCCTCGCGCAGCTTCAGGCGAAGCATCTGGTCGAGCCAGGTCTGGCTGACATTGAGCACCACAAGCCCGCCGGCGATGCCGGCGAAGACCAGAAGCTGATGCAGGAAAGCCGGCATGTCGCGCCGCGCCAGCGCGTCGTAGAAAGGCTGGTTCCAGCGATTGAGCAGAACCTGCCCGATCGAGCTCGCCACGATGACGGCGACGATGCCGATCGCTGCCCAAAGCAATTGTTTTCGCACTGGCGAGGTGGTCAGCGCCAATTTGATTGTTGCCAGCTGCTCACGCAGGCTGCTGGCTTCGATCGACGTGGCAAGCTTCTGGGCGCTGGGCTCGACATCCGGATGATCAGCCATGAGTGGATCCTTGCATTCGGAAGCGGTGCTAAACCCCGGTGATAGGATCGACCGCATATGCCTTCAATCGGGCAGCGAACCCGTCCGCGACAGATAGGTGAGAAAAAGCCTGCGTCGGATCACGAACGCGTCATCCTGGCGACGCCGGACGTTCGGCCCCCGACAGCCGGCCAAGCGTCGGCGCGCCATGCGGCGAGAGAACCGGCACGAAGACGCGGCGGGAGGCGCGCTGCGCCACCGGGACGCCCTGATAGAGCCGCTTCTGCGCCTCGACAACGATGACGCCCGAAAAGATCGGCCAGAAGCGCCGGCCGGCACGCTCCAGCACATTGTGGAACTGCATCATGAAACGTCGCGGCGACGGCGGAAAGAACAGCGCATCGGACCATGCCGCCGGCGTGAAATTCGCTTCGCGCAGCAATTCGGTCAGCTGGCCGCGCGAGAACGGCCGGCCATTGCCGAAAGGCGTATGCTCGAAGCGCGCCCAGACGCCTCGCCGGTTGGGCACGACGATGACGACACGGCCGGCCGGCGACAGCACCCGCCAGATCTCGTTCAGCGTCTCGCGCGGGTTCTCGACATGTTCGAGCGAATGGACGAGCAGCATGCGGTCGATGCAGGAATCGACCAGCGGCAGCTCCTCGTCGAAGACCAGGGCGGTCGCCGTCGGCCCCGTCGCCGGCCAGACCACCGCGCCCTGCGTCGCCGGCATGAAGGCAAAGACGCGCTCGGCATCGCTGCCGAAGCGCTCCAGCCATGGCAAGGTATAGCCGAGGCCGACCAGCCGCTCGTTGGGCACAACAGCCCATAGCGAGGACAGCGCCATGGTGATCGAGCGTTCGGCCAGGCGCCCGAGTGTGGTCGAATAGAAGGAACGGAGGTCGACAATATCTGAATGCATGGGCGGAACGGTAGCTTCGAAGCAGTCCAAGTTCAACAAAGGCAGATGACATCAGCTGGCAGGCGCCCTATGTCTGCGCCTGTAAACGGAGAGATATGATGCCGGTCGAGATCGAACAATTCATGTGCCGCAGCGACAATTTCGGCGTGCTGGTGCATGACCCCAAAAGCGGCCAGACGGCGCTCATCGACGCACCCGAAGAGGCGCCGATCCTGGCCGCCATCAAGCGCACCGGCTGGACGCCGACGATGATCCTGACCACCCACCACCATCTCGACCACGTCGAGGCCAATCTGGCGCTGAAGGAGCGTTTCAAGCTGCGCATCGTCGGGCCGGAAGCCGAAAAGGCAAAGATTCCCGGCATCGACGAAACCGTCGAGCAAGGGTCGGTCGTCCACCTCGGCGATGAGCGGATCGAGGTCATCGCCACACCCGGCCACACCGCAGGCCATGTCACCTATCACCTGCCGGCGTCAAAAGTGGCATTCGCCGCCGATACGCTGTTTGCGCTCGGCTGTGGGCGGCTGCTCGAATGCAAGCCGCCGGTGATGTACGAATCCCTGAAAAAGCTCGCAGCGCTGCCGGCCGAGACGGTCGTCTATTGCGGACATGAGTATACGCTGGCCAACGCCCGTTTCGCGCTGACCGTCGACCCGACCAATTCGGCGCTGAAAGAGCGTGCCGCCAAGATCGAGGCGCTGCGCGCCGACGGCAAGCCGACGCTGCCGACGACGATCGGCGAGGAACTGTCGACCAATCCGTTCCTGCGCTGGCACGATCCGGCGATCCGCAGGCATCTCGGCCTGGAAAAGGCCTCCGACGCCGAAGTGTTCGCCGAGATCCGCAAGCGCAAGGACAATTTCTGAGCGGCACCAGGAGCTAGGGCATGACCAGTTCCGCCGAAATCATCGCCCTGCTCGGCCTGAAGCCGCATCCGGAAGGCGGCTGGTATGCCGAAACCTTTCGCGACGGCGCGGCAGGCACGCGCGGCCATTCGACGGCGATCTATTTCCTTCTGGAGAAGGACCAATTGTCGGCCTGGCACCGGGTCAAAGACGCGGCCGAGGTTTGGCACTTCTATGACGGTGCGCCGCTGGCGCTGTCGATACATCGAGAAGGCGGTCCCGTCATCGAGGAGATCCTTGGCACGGCGCTTGCCGCAGGCGAGCGGCCGCAGATCGTCGTGCCGGCAGGCTGGTGGCAGTCGGCACGCAGCCTCGGCGAATGGACGCTGGTCGGCTGCACCGTGGCGCCGGGCTTCGATTTCGCCGCCTTCGAATTGGCCGAACCAGGCTGGCTGCCGGGCACGCCGTAGTGGTGAAGACCTGACGCTTGGTACCCAACGACAACAGCCGCTCAGGATGGAAAGCCGTCGTTCAGGTTGTCGCAAGAGTCACTCTCGAACCTCCGAAATTTTGCAACGGAAACTACCCTTGATATTCAGGGGGCGACCAATATGTCCCAACATTTAGGATTTCTGCGAAACTACCCGACGATGATCACTTGGCCGGTGATGGCCCCTTCCACGCTCTTCGCATAGGCGAGCCCCACCCGTTTCGACGAAACGGGCTCGTGACCGGGGAACCACTCGCCATATCTCGGCACGGACACGTCCAGAAGTCCGGGACTCACAACATTGATGCGAAGACCGCGCGGCATCTCGATCGCCGCACCAAGGACAAAACCGCCGAGCGCGCCGTTCGCTGTTGCCGCCCCTGTTCCCATCCGAATGGGATCGCGGTCGAGCACTCCGCTAGTCAGTGTGAACGAGCCGCCATCGCTGACAGTGGCCAACCCTGCCAACACCAGATTGACCTGGCCCATGACCTTATGGCGCAGGCCAAGCATGAACGTCTCTTCGGTGTACTTGCCAAGCGGCCCGAAATGGACATTGCCTGCGGTAGAGATGACGGCATCCACTTTGCCACATTTGGCGTACATGGCATCGAGCGATGCGCGGTCAGCCATATCAACCTGAAAGTCGCCACTAGAGCGGCTGGCCTTGATGATCGCGTGGCGGGAACCCAACTCGTCGCAAACCGCTTTGCCGATGTCACCTTCCGCGCCGACGACAATAATTCTCATGATATTTCTTCTGCCATCTCGTCATATCGTTTGAGCTTGTAGGCAAGGAGTTCGGCGCAGCCATCCAACGCAGCTCGCCGCTTGTCCAGATGCGCTGCGTGATCAAGAAGAACCGCTTTCCGTTCGGGCAGAGTCTCGCTGCCCCGCTGATAAAGCCGCGCAAAGTATCGCATCTGCTCCATGGGCATACCTGTCTCGCGCAGCGAGGACAGGAGTATTAGCCATTCGACATTCTCTGCCGAGAAGTCCCGCCTCCCGTCACGTCCTCGCCTGACCTTCGGAAGCAAACCCAATTTTTCATAATAGCGGATAGTGTCGATACCCAGTCCGCTTGTAGCTGCCGCCTCCGAAATGCGCATGTGTCGCCTACCCTGCCGATTGTGCGCTAGGCTACCAAGCTGGAGCAGCTCTAGGTCAAGCGAGAATTTTTACCCTCTGATCTGACGACCTCGAGGATTGCGTCACAAAGGCTTGCCCATGGGCACCAAGCGTCGGATCTTTCGCCGTTTGCAGGCCGGCATCATCTGAATATCGACATGCCTAGCCTAAAACGAAACCCAGGGTGATCGCCAGCTGGCCGGCGTAATACAGCGCCCAGACCGCATGGCGCATCCAGGCACGGTGCGGCGAGATGGCGGGCAGCAGGAACTTTTCCGCGGCAAGCAGCCCGTCGGACAATATGAGCAGGGCGACGCCACCGATGACCCAGGCACTCAGGGTAAGCGCGCCAATGCCCATGGCGAGAATTGCCGCCACACGAAGGCCTATCGGCAGGCGCAGTGCCGGGCCGACGCGGCGCCGGAGCGCGAAAATCATCGCCAGCACCAACACGACCATCGCCAGCACGATCGCTGCCCGCCACGGCTCGGCCAAAAGCAGCCCGAGGCCGCCGCCGGCGCGCAGGAACAGCACGACGTAAAGCACATGCGCGGCAAGAAAACTGGCCATGCCGCCAAGAAGTGCCTTCTCGCCGTCGCGCGACAGGAAGGCGTCGCCGACGGCACTGATGCCCAGCGCCGCGACGAGCAGCCATGGGCCGCTCTGCTGCACGACCAGTACCGCCAGCATCGCCACCGCCAATGTCCTTGCCGCCGACCGCGAAAGACGCGCCGGCATGCCAAGGCTGAACGCGTAGATCACCGCCGCCGCCAATGAAAACAGCAGCGTCGCATTGGCATTGGCATCGATGCCGCCGGGAAACGGCATCAAGCGTTTGCCTCGCTCGTGGCCCTCTTGCGCAGGAACAGCGATTTCGCCGCCAGTGCCGCGCCGCCGGTGATCAGCACGCAGGCGGCGAGGATGCGCCATGACGGCTCGGCGAAGCCGGCGGCGATCAGCACCAGTGTCGACAGCAGCGGCGCGGCGTAGCTTGCCGCCCCCAGCACCTGGATGTTGCCGCGCTTGACACCGATGTCCCAGGCATAGAACGCCGCCCCTACCGGCATCAGACCGAGGCCGAGCACGGCCAGCCACTGGCCGGCGCCGTTGGGCAGCACCGTTTCTTCCAGCAACAGATGGCAGACGAGCGAAAGTGCCGCGGTGGCGGCGCAGAACCAGGTGACGATGCTGGTCGGCACCGACGGGAAGCGCCGCGATAACAGCGAATAGGACGACCACAACACGGCACAGACGGCGGCCATCGCATAGCCGAAGGCATAACGTGCATCGAAGGCAAGTCCGCCGCCCTTGGTGACGATCAGGACCGTGCCGGCAAGGCCGAGCAGCGCGCCGACGATATGGTTCCAGGCCAGCCGCTCGCCAGGCATCAGCGCCGATCCCAGCACGATCAGCAGCGGCCACAGATAGGCGATAAGGCTGGCCTCGACGGCCGGCGCATTGCGCAGCGCGGTGAAGTAGAAGAAGTGGTAGCCGAACAGGCCGGCAATGCCGATCACCCAGACTTTGCGTGGTATTTTGACTTGGCGCGGTATCTTCGCGGCGCCATCGGCTGCCGGCATGAACAGCCGGGCAACCAGGCCGACGCAGGTGCCGATCGTAAAGGTGATTGCCGAAAGCAGGAACGGCGGCACCGAACCCGAAGCATCCGTAAACAGCGCCAGCAGCGCCCACATGGCGACCGCGGAGAAGCCGATCAGTGTTGCGCGCGCCATACCCGTCGCCCCGTGGCCCATTGGCGGCGCACCATCACGCCTATTCGTCTGCTTCGAACCGCTCCGCGCTGACCGTCAACGGGCCGATTTGCGTGCTGACCGTGGCGCGGATCGGCGCATATACGCCGCTTTGGCCGACCGGTGCAAACGTCACCATGATGCGGCTGCGTTTCTTCAGGTAGTTCAGCGCCTTGCGGTTCTTGCGGTAGCCGGCCACCGGCTCGAAACCCAGCCTGCAGGTGACCGTATCGCCCTCGTAGCCGGCCACCGAGATCGACCCTTTCGACTCGTAGGTCAGTTTCAGATCTGCACGCATTTCGCCGTCATAGAGCTTCACCGTGCGCCCGCAGACCTGGTCGAGGCTGTCGGCATGGATGACGGTCGCGGCCATCGGATCGAGGACGGATACGAGATCGCTGCCGACCAGCGGTATCCAATTCTCGGGATTGCGCTTCTTTGGCTCAGGCACGACCTTGGTCGAGGTGACCACGCCGTTGGCAAACTGGATGTCGATCATCGACGCCTTCTTGCCGGACGTGTAGTCGGCGCGAAACGCCTGCGGCTGCAACTGCTTGCCCGAAATCTTGCCCTTCGATGAGATCGTGCCTCGCGTATCGTCGAACAATGTGGCGAGCCCGGCGCTGGAGACGCTGCCCTCGATCGAATAGGTGTCGCCCTCGTAATGGCTGGAGAATTTCGCCTTGGCCACGGAAAGGCCGAGGAACGACACCGAATACTCGCCCGTGAAGGATTGCGGCTCGGCGGCCGAAACCGTCGTCGACAGCGCGACGGCGAACAGCACGACCAGGGCATGGAGGAAAGAACGAGGCATGGCGGGTCCTTGATTGTCGACCGGAGACGGGCGATCTGGCATGTCCCTGTGTGACCGCTTATAGGCTGAATTCCGGCCTTAATGTGAAGGCGGCGTCGGCAGGGAACGCTGGGGCTGGTCGGTGGGAGGTGACGGAAGCCAGAAATGAAAAACCCGCCTCGGCGGGCGGGTCGTCGGCGCGAATCAGCACCATACCCAAATTAGTAGCATAGCTGCCGGCACAAAGCAAGAACAAAATGTGGCGCTCGATGAATTTGCCGATCTCCCCCTTGCGGAGGAGATGCCCGGCAGGGCAGAGGGGGTAGGAAGGATCGCCAAGATCCAGCTTATCCTCCCAGTGCCGAGAGTTTTGGCTGCAACGGAGCTAAGTCGGAGGGACAGCACCCCCTCTGGCCTGCCGGCCATCTCCCCCGCAAGCGGGGAGATCGGCAGCTTCGCCACTGGTGCTCATCTCTTGAAGGTGCAATTCCCTCTCCCGAACCAACCCCAAGCTTGACGCATCGGCGAAATGCAACTATGGAACGCCAACTTTTTCCATAAGGCCGCCTGACCGAAACCGCGCGCCACCCGGCGCGGGTCGAATGTTTGGCCAGGACCGAGAACCGAAGGTTAGTATCATGTCCCGCACCTGCGAACTCACTGCCAAGGCAGTCATGTCCGGCAACAATGTGAGCCACGCCAACAACAAGACCAAGCGTCGCTTCCTGCCCAATCTCGTCAATGTGACGCTGATCTCTGAAGCGCTGAACCAGAATGTGCGCCTGCGCATTTCGGCCAACGCGCTGCGTTCGGTCGAGCATCGCGGCGGCCTCGATGCCTTCCTGGCCAAGGCCGATGCCAAGCAATTGTCGCAGCGCGCCCGCCTGTTGAAGAAGCAGATCGCCAAGAAGCTCGCCGAACAGCCGGCCGCCTGAATTTTTCGGCGGCAGCCGCCTTCCAGGGCGTGATCCGAACTCCGGATCGCGTTCCGCTGGTTCCATTACCCAGGATAAAAAAATGATTTTCCTCTCGCGATACCTGCCCTTCGTGGCCGCCATGGCGCTCGTCGTCGTGGCCTCGAACATCCTCGTGCAGTTTCCGATGCAGGGCGCAATCGGCGGGTTGTCGCTGGCCGACATCCTGACCTGGGGCGCCTTCACCTATCCGTTCTCCTTCCTGGTCACCGATCTCGCCAATCGCCGCTACGGCCCGGCGGTGGCGCGCAGGATCGTCTTTGTCGGGTTCATGACAGCGGTGGTCTGCTCGATCGTCATCCCGCCCTTGCTGTTTCGCCACGGCCTGATCGAATTCGAGACCGCCGCCGACCGGCTGGTGCGCATTGCCGCGGCGTCGGGTGCGGCCTTCCTCACCGCGCAATTGCTCGACGTCACCGTGTTCAACCGACTGCGCCGGCAGAGCTGGTGGCGCGCGCCGATCGTCGGCACGCTGGTCGGCTCCGTTTTCGATACGGTGGTGTTTTTCACCGTCGCCTTCGCGGCGGCTTTCGCCTTCGCCGGGCCGAACGATGGCTTTGCGCTGGAGACCGCACCGCTCATGGGCATGCTGCCAGTCGAGACGATGCGCTGGATATCCTGGGCGCTCGGCGATCTCAGCGTCAAGCTGATCATAGCGGTGGTAGCGCTGATCCCTTACCGGCTGCTTGCCGCCCGCTGGAGCCAGCCGGCACTGGCGGCATAGAGCATGATCCCGAACCGAAGGTCCGCGTTAGCGAAAAGTGGGAACCGGTTTTCGGACAAGATCATGCTCAAAGACTATCGAGCATGATCCCCTGGCTTCAGCTGGACTCGGCAAAAACGCCTGACGGCGGACAGGAGCTTCGCCTGAAACGGCGCGGCGGCGAATTCTCGATCATGCTTGGCGCCAACGAGCTGATGAACAGTCGGCTCAGCGGTTCCGAAGAGGCGCTGGCCAAACTGTCCCGTCAAAGGATTGCCGGCCGCCGGAACCCAAGCATCCTGATCGGCGGCCTAGGCATGGGCTTTACCTTGCGCGCGGCGCTGGCCGAGCTCGGCGACGATGCGCAGGTCACTGTTGCCGAACTGGTGCCGGCAGTCGTGACGTGGGCGCGCGGCCCGATGGCCGAGGTTTTCGACGGTTGCCTTGACGACCGGCGCGTCAGTGTTCACGAGACCGATGTCGGTCAGCTCATCCGTTCGCAAGCATCGGCCTGGGACGCGATCCTGCTCGACGTCGACAACGGCCCCGAGGGCATCGTCTACAAGGCCAACGATGCGCTCTACAGCGGCACCGGCCTCAACGCCGCACGCGCCGCGCTCAAGCCCGGCGGTGTGCTGGCGGTCTGGTCGCAGGGCCCTGACGCAGGTTTCACCCGAAGGCTCAAGCAGGCGGGCTTCACGGTCGACGAGGTTAAGGTGCGGGCTCACGGCAAGCGCGGCGCTCGTCACATCGTCTGGCTCGCGAGTAAAGCATAGCGGAAGCAATTCGGGCGGATTGCTGTTTGGGCTCCGCCCGGCATGCCGACACCTACTACTTCGCTTTCTGAAGCTCGGCCGCGAGCGCCTGCAGCAGCCCGCGCGTGCCCTCTTCGCGTCCTTGCGCTGAATCAATGCCATCGAAAAACGCACCCTGTTCGGTATAGGTCAGGCGAGTGCCGTCGCCGGAGGGTGCGAGCTCGACGGTGGTGAGCGACGCCGACAGCGGCTGCGGCCCGACCGCCATCCGGTAGGAAAATACGATGCGTCGGTCAGGGACGATGTCCTGGAACTGCGCATCGAGCCTGATTTCCGGGCCGCCCTGATAGCTGAACCGCGAAACCTCGCCGCCGCCGACATGGAAATCGAAGGTGAACTCGGCGATGGTGAAGCCGTCACCTTCGACGCGCCAGCGCCGCACTGTCGCCTTGTCGGAAAAGGCGAAGAAGACGCGCTCGGGCGATTGCGGATAGGTCCGCTCGATCGTGAAGGTCGAATGGATGACGGAGTGGTCGTTCACGGGCGCAATCTGGTTCATTTCTCTTCGTCCTTTTCCTGGTCGTGGAGTGTTGCGTTCGGTTGGTCAGTCTCCGCCAGAATCTGGCCGAGACGGTCGAGGTGGCGTTCGGCCGGCGTGCGGCGCGCGGCGATCCAGTCGGCGAGCGGGGCGAGCCCGCCGGGCTCGATCCGGCAGGTGCGCACGCGTCCGATTTTTTCGCTGCGGATCAGCCCGCACGCTTCCAGCGCCTGGAGATGCTGGAGCACCGCGGCGAAGGTCATGCCGAACGGCTCCGCCAGCTGGCTGACGGTGGCCGGCCCGCGGCCCAGCCTTTCCAGGATTGCCCGCCGCGTCGGCTCGGCAAGAGCCCGCAGGATGCTGTCGATCTCGGAATAGTTAAGCATGGACTTGAGTATTTCGCCGATGACACAAATTGTCAAGCCACAACTAAAGTATTTTTGCAGATGGTGAGAGCCGGTTGGAAACCCGCGACGCGGGTCATTGCCAGGGGAAATCGCCATGGGAAATTGCATGCGCTGCGAAACGGCGCGGAAATGCCAGCATCGCCAACAGCCGATCAATGGCCGATCGCGCGTCAATCCTCGTGCAGGATGAATTCCAGATAGAGGTTGCGCTGCAGGATCGAGTGGTTGTCGTCGGACATCAGCGACACGATCAGCGCGCCGTCGTCGCGGGTCCAGACGTCGAGCGCTTCCATGTTGTCGATCTGGTAATCCATGTCGGCTTCAAGCAGCACCGGCCCGTCGGCGACGGCGCCCTTCTCGACGCTTTCGCCATAGATGCGCCGCAGCCGCATCTTGACGCCGCCGGCTATCGAAAAACTGCGCTCCAGAAGCAACAGGTCGCCATCCGGCAGGAAGGCGCCGTCGGTGATGTCGAAGTCGCCATTGCGCTTGACGGTGAAGACGCCCTTATGCGGCCCTTCGATGATCGCCGCGAAGATGTTACCGGCCTTGTCGAGGCTCTTTTCCGACACCACGACCAGCCCGCCCGCGTGCTGTCCGTAAGGATGGGCGCGGGCGACGGTCTCAAAGCCGCGATTGCGGCGAAGTTCCCAGGCCGGGATCAGGAAGTCCAATTGCTTGAACGGCGCCTTCATGTCGTCCGGATCGATCTTGAACTCTGCGATACGGTGATCGCGCTCGAAGCCGACCGTGGCGATGCCGTCCTGGACCGCGAGGCCTTCGGCATCGACCGCCCATTTCAGGTCGATGGCCTGGCCGGCCGCATCGACCATCTGCTGCATGCGAAAATTCTGAATGCCGGAAGGCCGCTTGTCGGCATCGTGGACAAGGGTGCCGAAGAACCAGAAGCCGGTATCGGCGACGCCGATGAAATCGCTGCCCGGCTTGAGGAACCGAAGCGCCGACAGCGCGCCGAAATCGCGCGTCGGCGAGGTCATTTCGAGCCCGCCGACGAATTCGAGCGGCCCGAACTGTTTGTCCGGCCGGCCGATATGGAATTCGCTGATCGGCCGTGCCGAGATTTCGGCCGGCTCGACCGGGGCCGGCCCGGCAGCGACAGCCGGCGCCAAACTGATGCCTGACAACGCAATGGCGGCCAAAAGCGTCTGCCAAAGGCCGCCGCGGGAAAAAATCATCCGGCGCGCCGCATGCCGCCGCGCCGCGTGTCGCGCACGGTTTCCTCGGCGAACAGCGAGGCCAGCTGCTCGGTCATGGCGCCGGCCAGTTCTTCGGCATCGACGATGGTGACGGCGCGGCGATAGTAGCGGGTGACGTCGTGGCCGATGCCGATGGCCAAAAGCTCGACCGGCGAGCGCGTCTCGATGAGCTCGATGATGGCGCGCAGATGCCGCTCGAGATAATTGCCCGGATTGACCGACAGCGTTGAATCGTCGACCGGCGCGCCGTCCGAGATCATCATCAGGATCTTGCGCTGCTCCGGCCGCGCGATCAGCCGGTTGTGCGCCCAAAGCAGCGCCTCGCCGTCGATGTTTTCCTTGAGCAGGCCCTCGCGCATCATCAGGCCGAGATTGCGGCGCGCCCGCCGCCACGGATGGTCGGCGGATTTATAGATGATGTGGCGCAGATCGTTGAGCCGGCCGGGGTTCGGCGGCTTGCCTTCCTTCAGCCATTTCTCGCGCGCCTGCCCGCCCTTCCAGGCGCGGGTGGTGAAGCCGAGGATTTCGACTGAGACGCCGCAGCGTTCCAGCGTGCGCGCCAGGATGTCGGCGCAGGTCGCCGCGACCGTGATCGGCCGGCCGCGCATCGAACCCGAATTGTCGAGCACCAGCGACACCACCGTGTCGCGGAATTTGGTATCACGCTCCTGCTTGAAGGACAGCGGCTGCATCGGGTCGATGACGACGCGCACCAGCCGTGCCGGATCGAGATAACCTTCTTCGAGGTCGAAATCCCAGGAGCGGTTCTGCTGCGCCATCAGGCGGCGCTGCAACCGGTTGGCCAGCCGCCCGACGACGCCGGACAGGTTGGCGAGCTGCTTGTCGAGGAAGGCGCGCAGCCGGTCGAGCTCCTCCTCCTCGCACAGTTCCTCCGCGCCTACGGTCTCGTCGAAGGCCGTGGTGAAGACCTTGTAGTCGATCTCTTTCGGCAGATTGGTGAAGGGATTGTCGTTGCGGCGCGCCTCGCCGGGCGTCTCCGCGTCGGCGTCGTCATCGTCGGAAAGGTCGTCGGCAGTGGCGTCGGAGGCCTCGGTCTCGGCCGATTGCTCGTCGTCGGACGATGCCTCGGTATCTTCGGACTGCGACTGCTCGGAGCCGGAATCGTCTTCGCCGCCCTCCTCGCTCTGCTCCTCGCCTTGCGGCTGGTTTTCGTCGTTGTCCTCCGAGTCTTCCGTCTCCTGGTCGTCGCCGAGTTCCTCGGCCATTTCCATGGAGGCGAGCATCTCGCGCACGACGCGGGCAAAGGCCTGCTGGTCGTCGAGCTTTGCCGACAGCCCGTCGAGGTCGGCGCTGGCCTTTTCCTCGACCCAAGGCCGCCAGAGATCGACCAGCCGTTCGCCGCTCTTCGGCACAGTGCGGCCGGTCAGCTTTTCGCGCACCATCAGCGCCAGCGCCTCCTCGATCGGCGCGTCGGCCTTGTCCTTGACGTCGACGAGGTTGGCCCGGGCGTATTTGTCTTCGAGCATCGAGCCGATATTGTCGGCAACGCCCTGCATGGCGCGGCTGCCGATCGCCTCGACCCGGGCCTGCTCGACCGCGTCATAGATGGCGCGGGCCTGCTTGCCTTCCGGCGCCAGCCTGGTGTGGATGCGCGCATCATGGCAGGCGCGCTTCAGCGCCATGGAATCGCCGAGCCCCCGGGTGATGGCGATATCGGCTTTCGATGCCTTCTTCGGCAGTTCGGGCAGCCGGGCGCGGCTGCCGGCCAGCGCCGGCCGGTCCTTGGCGAAGCCGACTTCGAGGTCCTTGTCGCCGGCGATGGCGCGCATGCAGACGGTAACCGCGCGCTTGAAGCTGTCGTTCTCAGCGCCGGTCTTGGATTTGTTTCGCGTGTTGTCGCCCGGACCCGCCATCGAGACTCTGCTTAGCCCAGCACCACATTGGCAGCCGATTCCGGCAGATCTTCGCCGAAGGCGCGCTGGTAGAACTCGGCGACCAGCGAGCGTTCCAGCTCGTCGCATTTGTTGAGGAAGGTCAGCCGGAACGCCATGCCGATATTGCCGAAGATCTCGGCATTCTCGGCCCAGGTGATGACCGTGCGCGGGCTCATCACCGTCGACAAATCGCCGTTGATGAAGGCCGAGCGCGTCATGTCGGCGACGCGCACCATCTTGTTGACGATCTCCTTGCCCTTGCCGTCGCGATAGTGCTTGGCCTTGGCCAGCACGATGTTCACCTCATTGTCGTGCGGCAAATAGTTCAGCGTGGTGACGATCGACCAGCGGTCCATCTGCGCCTGGTTGATCTGCTGGGTGCCGTGATAGAGTCCGGTGGTGTCGCCCAGCCCAACCGTGTTGGCGGTCGAAAACAGCCGGAAGGCCGGATGCGGGCGGATGACCCGGCTCTGGTCGAGCAGCGTCAGCCGGCCCGACGATTCCAGCACGCGCTGGATGACGAACATCACGTCCGGACGCCCGGCATCGTATTCGTCGAAGCACAGCGCAACATTGTGCTGATAGGCCCAGGGCAGGATGCCGTCGCGGAATTCGGTGATCTGCAGCCCGTCCTTGACGACGATGGCGTCCTTGCCGACGAGGTCGATACGGCTGACAT
Source organism: Mesorhizobium sp. M1423 (assembly GCF_040317575.1). Taxonomy (NCBI): domain Bacteria; kingdom Pseudomonadati; phylum Pseudomonadota; class Alphaproteobacteria; order Hyphomicrobiales; family Phyllobacteriaceae; genus Mesorhizobium; species Mesorhizobium sp. M1423. Next base: position 60,844 of record NZ_JAMYKU010000013.1, on the reverse strand, counting down.
GGCTGTCGAGATTAACGCGCACGCAGGGCCAGTTGAGGCGGGCGGCGACCTGCTCGATATGCGTCGATTTGCCGGTGCCGTGATAGCCCGACACCATGACCCGGCGGTTGTAGGCAAAGCCGGCGAGGATCGCCATGGTCGTGTTCTTGTCGAACAGATAGTCCGGGTCGATGTCGGGCACATGCTCGCTCGTCACCGAATAGGCCGGCACCACCATCTTGGAGTCGAAGCCGAATGTCTCCTTCACCGACACCGTGGTGTCGGGCAGGTTGGCGATGTCGCGATCGACCTTGTTCATCTCTATCAACGTCTCCACAAGCGAAACGCCGCGTTTCGCTGGCAATCGATTTTGTTCGGGGGCGGTCTTAGAGCCTTTTCCAACCTTATGAAAGTTGGAAAGCGACACGAACCGTAAGGTCGCTCAGCACAAACCTGCCTGCTTGAGCACGCGATAGGCCTGGAGCACATCGCGGAACCGGTCTTCCGAACCTCTGTCGCCGCCATTCGCATCCGGATGGTGGCGTTTCACAAGTTCCTTATAGCGCGCCTTGATATCCTTGCCAGTCGCCTTTGTATCAAGGCCAAGCGTTTCCAGTGCCTTGGCCTCAAGCGGCTTGGCCTTGCGCTCGCGTGCTTCGCGCGGGTCCTTCGGGCCTTTGAACAGATCGAACGGATCGCGCATGCGGTTGTAGTAGCCGGCGCGACCGGAGCGCGCCTGGGCGAAGTCGGGCGAGGAGCGTGTCGAAGCACCGTTGACGCCCATTTTCCAGGTCGGCCGGTGGCCGGTCATAGCCTCCTTCTGGAAGCGGGCAATCTCGGTGTCGGGAACGCCCGAGAAATAATTGAAGCCCTTATTGTACTCGCGCACATGATCGAAGCAGAACTGGAAGTACTCGCCTTCCTTCATGCGTCCGACCGGGGCGCGGTGGGTGCCGGCCTCCTTGCAGCCATCCCACTGGCAGATCGGCGAGCGCGACTTCAGCTCCGCGTCCTTCTCCGGGCGGATGCGAATCTTTTCGAAATATTTTGGGTACGGCTTCATCTCACCCATTTATGGGCTGTTCGCTGATGCGAAACAAGAATTGACATTTTCGCGATGATCGCCCTAACCGCTGAATCGCGGCATAAAACCGGCGAACGGCGAATTTTGTGCGATGACATAGATGTGGTGAAGGGAAGCGGCGATGTCCATACAGGCAACGATGGAAGACAAGCTGAAAAAGGCGTTTTCGCCGGAACGGCTGGCCGTCATCAACGAAAGCCATCTCCATGCCGGCCATCATCATCTGGATTCCGGCCATCACGCCACCTTCGACGGCACCGGCGAGACGCATTTCCGCGTCCGCATCGTCGCGCCCGCCTTTGCCGGCATGAGCCGCGTCGAACGCCACCGCGCCGTCAACGCATTGCTGGCCGAGGAATTGAAATCCGGCGTCCATGCCCTGGCGATCGAGCCGGCGGCGCCCGGCGAAAAGACCCGCTGGTAGTTGCCCTACCAGATTGTCTTTACATATCGATAGTCTCGCAGCTTGTGATCCGCGGTCACCAAAGGTGCCGCAAATTTTCGACTGGTCGCAACAATGATCCGATCAGCCGGATCCTTGTGAAACTCTCCCGGAAGTTCGGTACTAGTCACGGCGATCTCATTGTCGACGGAAATGAAGCTCAATTTTTCAAGCTTGCTGACCGTCGCCAGCCATTCACCCACATCCATCGATAGCAGGAGACGCCCCCTGGAAACCAGCGTGGCGATTTCCCATGCTGATATCGAGGAGATCAAAATCTCGCCGCCTAACCTCTCCCGCTCGATTGCGCGAAGTGCTGGTTCTGAAAGCAGATCGGTCTCACCGCCGACCCAGCGGACGAGAACATGCGTGTCCAACACGATCAATTGCTGGCTTCCCAATCATCTTCGGCCACCGGATCCGTCGGGCGGTCGTAACGCAGGACAGACCCACGCAGCACCTCCAAAGGGTCGCGCGCAACCGATTCATAGCGTCGTATCTCTAATGTGGGCTGGCCGTGATCGGTCACAATGATTGGCTCGCCAGTCGTTTCAACCTGACGAAAATACTCGAGAGCCTTTGCCTTGAACTTCGATTTCGACACCTGCGCGGTCATGCGCCACCTCAATGAACAAAATTGCCGTTCACTATATAGGGTCAGATGTGACCACGGTCAATGACCATGGTCACAGAAATCGCTTCGGCTTTAGCCGGCCCTCGTTCCCGCGTCTGCGCGCCGCTCACCTGCCTGCCGCCATCCAAACTGGTAACTCAGCCGAGGCTCGCCCTCAGGAAAGCCATCACCGCGGCGGTCAACGCATCGCCTTCGGTGCCGAAGTCGCGATTAATCGACATGTGCGAATAGGCGCTGCCATCGAACAGCGTGACCCTGGTTCCGGTGGCGCCCAGACGCCCGGCAAAGGCCTGCGCGTCCGCCGCGCGGGTTTTCGCCCGCGAATAGGCGATGAACGTCGGCGGATGCTTGCGGCCGTCGACATAGGTGACCGGCGACAGCGCCCGCCACTGCGCCGGATCGGGAAAGGCGCGGGCATAGACCCCTGCCATGCCGCCGCTCCTGGCCAACGCCTCCAGATCGTAGGCCCTGGTATCGTCGAGGACCAGCGCCGCGACGCCGGGCAGGCCGCCGCGCAGGCCGGTCAGCGCGACGAGATGGCAGCCGGCCGAATGGCCCATCGCGACGATCCGGTCCGGATCGCCGCCATGGCTGGCGATGTTGGCGCGGACGTAGCGATACGCCAGTTCGACATCGGCGGCCTGGGTGGCGACGTCGGCTTCAGGCAGCATCCGGTAGTCGATCGAGACGAAGCAGAAGCCATTGTCGAGCAGGAATTGCGGCTTGGAGTTGACGTTGTTGCGGTTGCCGACCCGCCAGGCGCCGCCATGGACGAAAAAGACAACCGGCAGGCCGCTTGCGCCATCGCGGGAATAAATGTCGAGCTTGGCCGGCCCATAGTCGAAGGTTTCGGGTGATGGCGGACGCAGCTGCAATGCCGCTGCAGCCTGACCCGGCAGCAGCGCCGCCATCGACACCAGAAGCAGGGTTCGCCGATCGATTGTCATAGACTCCTGACTGCCCACGGCTGCCATAAGGCGTGCACTGTCATTCGCCAAGCATCGCCGGCTTGATCCTCAGCCGCGCGATCCGATTCTTGTCGCGTTTCATGACGACGAAGCGCTTGCCGTGAAACGTAAAGGCCTGCTTTTCGTCCGGAATCGACTGCGCCTCGTGGATGACAAGGCCGGCAATGGTGGTGGCTTCCTCGTCCGGCAGGTTCCAGTCGAGCGCCCGGTTGAGGTCGCGGATCGACACCGTGCCGTCGACGACGACGGAGCCGTCGGCTTCCTGCTTGACGCCCTGGATGTCGATGTCGTGCTCGTCGGCGATCTCGCCGACGATCTCCTCGATGATGTCCTCCAGCGTCACCAGTCCCTCGACCTCGCCATATTCGTCGACGACGATGGCGAAATGCGCCTTGCGGCGCAGGAAGGCGTTGAGCTGCTCCTGCAGCGTCGTGGTGTCGGGCACGAACCACGGCCGCGACGCGATCTTCATCACGTCGATCCTGGAGAAATCATTGCCGACCTCGTTCAGCGCGCGCAGCAGGTCCTTCGCGTGCAGCACGCCGACGATGTTGTCGAGCGAGCCCTTCCACAGCGGCATGCGGGTATGCGGGCTCTGCAGGATCTCGCGCACCACCGCCTCCGGCGGGTCGTCGGCGTTGACCGAGCGCATATTGGTGCGGTGGACCATCACGTCCGACACTTCGAGCTCCTCAAGGTCGAACAGGCCGCCAATGCGGGCACGATCCTCGCGCACCACCTGGCCGTCGCGGCGGAAATCGTCGACGGCGCCACGCAATTCCTCATGCGTCGAGCGCTGCGGCTCGATACGCTGCAGCTCGTAGCCGAAGGCGGCGAACAGGTGCCGACGCAAGACGAAGCCCAGCAGGCCGAGGCCGGCAAGCGCGGCAGCCGCGATCCAGCCGGCCTGGCTCATCCCGGATGGTTCTCCCCGAGGAACGCCAGCACTTCCGAGGCCGGCACATCCCTGGCGATGAAGGCCTGGCCGATGCCGCGCGTCAGGATGAAGGTCAGCGCGCCGCGCGACACCTTTTTGTCCTGGGTGATGAAGGAGAACAGCTTTTCGGCGTCAGGCAATTCGCCTGGAATGTCGGCCATGCGCCACGGCAGGCCGACGGCGCGAAGGTGCGCCTCGACGCGCGCCGCATCGTCGGGGCTCGCCAAATTGAGCCTTGAAGAAAAACGGTGCGCCAGCGCCATGCCGATGGCAACGCCCTCGCCATGCACCAGCCGCGTGCCGTCATAGCCGGTCGCCGCCTCGAGCGCGTGACCGAAGGTGTGCCCGAGATTGAGCAGCGCACGGTCGCCGGTCTCGAACTCGTCGCGTGCAACGACGTCGGCCTTGGCGCGACAGGCCTCGGCAATCGCTTTTGCCCGCTCCGGCCCGCCGGCAAACACGCGAGACCAGTTTTCCTCCAGCCAGGCGAAGAACTCCGGCCGGTCGATCAGCCCGTATTTGGCCAGTTCGGCATAGCCGGCGCGAAACTCGCGGATCGGCAGCGTGTCGAGCAATTCGGTGTCGGCCAGTACCAGCCTCGGCTGGTGAAACACCCCGACCAGGTTCTTGCCGCGCTTGCTGTTGATGCCGGTCTTGCCGCCGACGGAGGAATCGACCTGCGCCAGCAGCGAGGTCGGGATTTGCACGAAGTTCATGCCGCGCCGCGCGATGCCGGCGGCAAAGCCGGCGAGGTCGCCGATGACGCCGCCGCCGAGCGCGACGACGACATCGCCACGCTCCAGCTTGGCGGCCAGCACGCCGTCGACCACCTCTTCCAGGTGCGCAAAGCTCTTGGTCTTTTCGCCGGGCGGCAGCGTGATGACTGCATGTTGGATGCCACCGCTTGCCAGGCCGGCCGCAAGCGTTGCGAGATGCGCGCTAGCGACGTTTTCGTCGGTGACGACCGCCGCCCTTGTGCCCGGCAGACGGCGCGCAATTTCGGCGCCGGCGCGTGACAGCAGGCCGGGGCCGATCAAAATGTCGTAGGTACGCTCGCCAAGCCCGACTTCGACAGAGACCGTTGCATCAGCGCTCACGACCGCACCTCGTCGATGTCGGCAACGCCGAGATGGCCGCGCAGCGCGTCCACCACTTCGGCGGCAATGATCTCCTTGCGGTCGTCGCGGGTCGGCACGATGACATCGGCCGCAGCGTAAACCGGGTAGCGTTCCGCCATCAGCCGTTCCAGCACGACCCGGGGATCGGCGCTTTTCAGCAGCGGCCGGTTCTGCTTCTTGGAAACGCGCTCCATCAACAGGTCGATCTCGGCCTTCAGCCAGACCGAAACGCCATGGCTGGCGATCGCCTCGCGCGTCTGCGCATTCATGAACGCGCCGCCGCCGGTCGACAGCACCTGGGGCCCGTGCTCCAGCACGCGCAGGATGACGCGCTGCTCCAGTGCCCGGAACTCCGCCTCGCCATAGCGCTCGAACAGGTCCGGGACGCTCATGCGCGAAACACTTTCGATCTCCTGGTCGCTGTCGATAAAGGGTAGCGCCAGCATCGCCGCCACCTTGCGGCCGATCGCCGTCTTGCCGGCGCCCATCAGCCCGACAAAGACGATGGAACGGTCGCCCAGCCGGCCGAGCAGCGCGGCATGGCTCTCGCCCGGAGGGTTTGCTGGTAACGCGTTCATGTTTCTAGGGCCTCTTTGCCGGCGTATCGACATCAAAAGCCTGTTTGCGTCAAGCGCGGCGCGCCCGGGACCTGTTATCGGCTTCACCCTTGAATTGGTGGGATTGGCGTCTCATAAGGGCACAGGGTTGGAAATGCAGAACAAGACGACGGGCGAAAATTAATGCCGACACTGTTTCGCTTTGTCGTGACGCTCGTGATTCTGGCCGGCATTGTCTACGGCGCGATGTTCGCCCTGGTCATGTTCGTCGAGCCGAGAAAGGCGGAAATGAGCGTGCGTATCCCTCCGGAAAAGCTCAATCCCAAAAAATGAACAGCGCCGCCCGCATCGAAGCCTTTCTCGAGATGATGAGCGCCGAGCGCGGCGCTGCCGAAAACACGCTTTCCTCCTATCGCCGCGACCTCGAGGACGCTTCCGCCGGGATCGGCGGCGGGCTCGCCGCTGCCACCAGCACCGACATCCGTGCCTATCTCGACGACATCGCCGCGCGCGGCTTTGCCGCCACCTCGCAGGCGCGCAAATTGTCGGCAATCCGTCAGTTCTTCAAGTTCCTCTACGCCGAAGGCCTGCGCGGCGACGATCCGACCGGCACGCTGGACAGCCCGAAGAAAGGCCGGCCGCTGCCGAAGACGATGAGCGAGGCCGATACCGGCCGGCTGCTCGACCGCGCCACGCAGGAGGCGATCGACCCCTCGCTCAACGACGACGACAGCCTGGCGGCGCTGCGCCTGCACGCACTGGTCGAGGTCCTCTACGCCACCGGCCTGCGGGTTTCGGAGTTGGTCAGCCTGCCGGTGACGGTGGCGCAGCGCGACGACCGCTTCTTCATGGTGCGCGGCAAGGGCAACAAGGAACGCATGGTGCCGCTGTCGGCCAAGGCGCGCACGGCGATGCGGACCTGGCTTGCCGCACGGGCGGCGGTGCCGGCTCTTGCCGACAGCCCGTTCCTGTTTCCGGCCGCCTCCGAAAACGGCTATCTCTCGAGACAGGTCTTTGCCCGCGAGCTGAAAGGGCTTGCCGCGCGAGCCGGCATTGCCGCGGCGAAGATATCGCCGCATGTGCTGCGCCATGCTTTCGCCAGCCATCTGCTGCAGAACGGCGCCGATCTCAGGGCCGTGCAGCAGCTGCTCGGCCATGCCGATATTTCAACGACGCAGATCTACACCCATGTACTGGAGGAGCGGCTGGTGCGTCTGGTCAACGATCATCATCCGCTTGCCGACTAGGCGTCATGTCGCTATGTGAGAACGACGTTCCACCGCGCCCAGCCTGCATTTTCGGGCTTGCGTCAGTCATTGCCTTCCGACTTGCCGGTTCGCCCAAGAATGTACAATTACCTCGATTTCGAAAAGCCTGTGCAGGATCTCGAAGGCAAGATCCTCGAGCTGAAGAAGCTTGCCGAGAACGGTGAGGCGGTCGACGTCGGCGATGAGATCGCCCGTCTCGAGAAGCGCTCACGCGATGCGCTGCGCGACGCCTATAAGGCGCTAACGCCATGGCAGAAGGTGCAGGTGGCGCGCCATCCGGACAGGCCGCATTGCATCGACTACATCAAGGGCCTGCTTACCGATTTCACGCCGCTCGCCGGCGACCGCAATTTCGGCGAGGACCAGGCGATCGTCGGCGGCTTCGCCCGCTTCCGTGGCGAGCCGGTGGCGATCATCGGCCAGGAAAAAGGTTCCGACACGGCAAGCCGGCTGAAGCATAATTTCGGCTCGGTGCGGCCGGAGGGCTACCGCAAGGCGGTACGGCTGATGGAACTCGCCGACCGCTTCCAAATCCCGCTGCTGACGCTGGTCGACACTGCCGGCGCCTATCCCGGCGTCAACGCCGAAGAGCGCGGCCAGGCGGAAGCCATCGCCCGCTCGACCTCAGCCTGCCTTGGCCTGAAGGTGCCGTCGATCTCGGTGGTGATCGGCGAAGGCGGCTCCGGCGGCGCCATAGCGATCGCCACCGCCAACCGCGTCTACATGCTCGAACACGCCATCTATTCGGTGATCTCGCCGGAGGGCGCCGCCTCGATCCTGTGGCGCGACACCACCCGGTCCAGGGATGCTGCGACCAACATGAAGATCACGGCGCAGGATCTGCTGGAGCTGAAGATCATCGACGCCATCGTCGCCGAACCGCTCGGCGGTGCCCATCGCGCCCCCGAAACGGTGATTGCCGCCACCGGCGACCTCATCGCCAGGACGATGAAGGAATTTTCCGGCGCCAACACCGACTTCCGCGAGCATCGCCGCGAGAAATACCTGGCGATGGGCCGCAATCTGTAGCCAACGCAGGTGCGCGGCCTGAAATGTGACGGCGTGGAGCAATTTCGCCACAAAAATGCCGCTGCGTTCGTCACAGTGAGCTTGCCGTAGGGGACGCGCCAATTTCGTTTGGGGCAAGAGGGCTGCTTGGCGCAAGGTCGCTTGCGGTAAGGAATTTTCAAGGTTAACGGGCTTAAGGTCCGTCAGTGGTCAGTTTAGCAGCCGCGGCATCCGCGGCGCAGAGATGAAGACGATAGCCATATCCATGTTTGCCAAGCTTGCCCGCACCGGAGTTCTGATCGCTGCGATCGGCGTCGCCGGCTGCAATGATGCTTCGATGAAGGATTTTGCACCGCAGGCCAACAAGCCGCTGCCGGACAAGATCCTGGCCGAGATGAGGGCCAAGGGCATGGTCCGCACCTCTTCGGTGATGGCCCGCATCTTCAAGGAAGAAGGCAAGCTCGAAATCTGGAAGGCCAAGACCAACGGCCGCTACGACCTGGTCGCCAGCTACGACATCTGCAAATGGTCGGGCAAGCTCGGGCCGAAGTTCACCGAAGGCGACCGCCAAGCGCCGGAAGGCTTTTACACGGTCCGCCCGGCGCAGATGAACCCGCGGTCGAATTATCACCTGTCCTTCAACATCGGCTACCCGAACGCCTATGACCGCGCCAATGGCCGCACTGGTTCCAACCTGATGGTCCATGGCGCCTGCTCGTCGTCGGGCTGCTATTCGATGACCGACGCGCAGATCGAGCAGATCTACGCTTTCGGTCGTGACGCCTTCCAGGGCGGCCAGACCGAGTTCCAGATCCAGGCTTTTCCGTTCCGCATGACTGCAGCCAACATGGCGCGCTACCGCAACGACCCGAACTACGAATTCTGGAAGATGCTGAAGGTCGGCTACGACAATTTCGAAGTCACCAAGGTGCCGCCGAAAGTCGACGTCTGCGAGAAGCGCTACGTCTTCAACCAGGTTGCGGCCGACGGCTCGACCTTTAATCCGACCGGCGCTTGCCCTGCGACCACCCAGCCCGATTCACTGAAGAGCGCCATCAACGCCTATCAAAGCACCTATGAGGCGGCCTTCAACGGCGCCGTCAAGGCCAGCGTGCCGGCACCCAAGCCGACCATCGCCGGGATCAAGGAAGCCAGCATCGTTTCCGACTGGTCGAAACGGCGTGCCCGCGGCGAACGCGTGCCGATCGAGCCGCCGTCGCTCAACCCAGACGGCACGTTGACCGAGACGGCGCGCATGGGCCGCGTCGATTCGCCGGCCGGCCGCAAGATGGCGGCACTCGACGCCGAAAAGGCCGCCAAGCAGAAGGCCGAGGAACAAAGGCTAGCCGCCATTGAAGCGGCCAAGGCCGCCAAAGAGGCAGCCAAGGCGCAGGCGCTGGCCGAGAAGGAAGCGGCCAAGGCGCAGGCACTGGCTGAAAAGGAAGCTGCCAAGACCGCCGCCGAGATGCCTGTCGCCACCGCCACTGTAGCGCCATCGGAGGCCGCCCCGGCAGTCGAAACGCAGGCTGCGGACGCCGAAAGCACGGCGACAAGGTTGAAGAAAAAGCTGCTCGGCATGTTTGGCGGCTGAGCTTCATGCTTGAACAAGAAGATGGGGGCCAAGGAGACAGGCCCTCAACCAGCCCCGCCGCCGTCTACGACCTCAAAGGTCTGAACTGCCCGTTGCCCGCGCTCAAGGCCAAAAAGCGCTTGGCCGCAATGCAGCCGGGTAGCCGCCTCTGGCTCGAAACCACCGACCCCCTCGCCGTCATCGACATCCCCGCCTTCTGCGCCGAGAGCGGCCATCGGCTGATCGAAACGGCGGCAATATCGGGCGGCCACCGCTTCCTGGTCGAGCGCGGCGGCGGCCGAGCCTGGACTTAGCTCGTTCTGCTGACGGTGCGCTGCCCCTCATCTGCCTGCCGGCATCTTCTCCCCGTATAGTGACGGGGAGAAGGGGCTGGCCGCAACTTTGGCGCTCTTTCTGCGGCGCTGGAGATTGGCGAAATCGTCGACGAGAGCGTCCTTCTTGAGAAGATGCCGGCAGGCAGATGAGGGGCAGCGCGGCGTTCGACTTAAAACTGATGAAAGCCTCTACCGCCCGGCAATAGCCAGCGGGTTGCTTTCCAGTGCCGCGCGGTCCGGCGTGTCGATCGACGGCCGGTTGGTGAAGGCGGCGAACAGCCGGCGGACATAGTCTTCGGGCATGTCGAGCGTGATCAGCACCAGCCTGGTGCCGCGCTGGCCGTCCGGCCAGGCCGGCAGTTGCACCGGCGGATGCAGGATCTTCTGCACGCCATGAATAACCAGCGGCCGCGACGGATCTTCTGCAAGCTCGATGACGCCTTTCATCCGCAACAGGCGCTCGCCATGCGCCGAGCGCAACAGATCGAGGAACATCTCGATTGCCGAAAACGGCACCGGCCCGTCATGAACCAGCGAATACGAACGCACGCGGGAATCGTGCCTGTGGTGATGGTGATCATGGCCGGCATGGTCATGCCCGTCGTGATCATGCCCGCTGTGGTCATGCCCGCTGTGGTCATGGTCGTGGCCGGCTTCTTCGCCGAGCCAACGCTGCACATCGACGGATTTGGTGGCCGGATTGTAGAGGCCGCTGTCGAACAGGGTCGCCGCGCTTGCCTGGCTCGCGTCGAGCACCACGGCGCCCGGGTTGAGCTGCCTGAGCCGCGCCCGCAACGCGTCCGCGTCGCCTGCATCCGTGACCAGGTCGGCCTTGCTGAGCACGATGCGATCGGCGACGGCCACCTGCTTCACCGCCTCGACATGGGCATCGAGCGTCGCATTGCCGTTGACGGCGTCGACCAGGGTGATGACGCCGTCGAGCCGGAAGGCCTGGACCAGGGCCGGGTGCGCCATGATCGACTGCAGCACAGGGGCGGGATCGGCGAGCCCGGTGGTCTCGACGACAACGCGGGCAAGCCGGTCGATGCGGCCGGTCTGCAGCCGGTCGACGAGGTCGGCCAACGTGTCGACCAGCTCGCCGCGCACCGTGCAGCAGAGGCAGCCATCGGAAAGCTGGATGATGCCGTCGGACGCCTGCTCGACCAGAAGATGGTCGATCGCCACCTCGCCGAACTCGTTGATGATGACGGCGGTGTCGGCGAGCGCGGGATCCCGGAGCAGCCGGTTGAGCAGCGTCGTCTTGCCTGCGCCGAGAAAGCCGGTGAGCACCGAAACGGGGATCGGGAAGCCGGCCATACGGCTAGTTCAGCGCCTTGGCCGGCCGTTGGACCTGCGCGGCGGTGGTGGACCCGGCCACGGCCGGCTCGGCGCCGGCCGGCGGCACCCGATCCGGCCGCCATGTCGGCAGCGGCACGTCGGCATATTCCTGCCCGGAGGCGTCGAGCATCGCCTTCGGCTTCGGCCCCGTGGCGCCGCCGAGGCCGACGGCGATCAGCGTCGGTACATGGTCGAGCTTTTCCTGATAGGGCGATTTCGGCACGTCCTTGCCCTTATCGCCGACGGCGGGTGCGGCTTCCGACTGCTCCTCGACCGGCTTCTTCTTGCAGATCTCGTCGTTCATGTCGTTGGCCGACATGGTGTCGCCATAGGCAGGCAGCGCCGCGACCGTCAGCCAACTCGGCGCCGGGGTTGCAAAGCCCTGGTCGAGCAGTTTTGCCGCCGCCTCGGCGCGGGTGACGGCCGATTGCTCGCCGAGCACCACGGCGACCAGAGTGCGGCCGTTGCGGGTCGCCGAACCGATCATATTGAAACCGGACGAGCAGACGAAACCCGTTTTCATGCCGTCGGCACCCGGATAGCGGCCGATCAGGAGGTTATAGTTGGAGATCGCTTTCTTGCCGACGGCGAGGCCCTCGATCGAGAACCACGGCGCATATTGCGGGAATTCCTTGCGGATCGCCATCACCAGCAAGGCGAGATCGCGCGCTGTCGTATACTGGTCCGGCGAATAGAGCCCGTTCGGATTGACAAAGTGCGACCCGCTCATGCCGAGCCTCTGCGCCTCGGCGTTCATGCGTTCGGCGAAGGCCGCTTGCGAACCGCCGATATTCTCGCCGACCGCCATGGCGATATCGTTGGCCGATTTGACCAGCATCATCTTCAGCGCGTTGTCCAGCCGCATCACCGAGCCCGGCTTGAAGCCCATCTTGCTCGGCGGTTCGCCGGCCGAATGTTTCGTCACCTTGATCGGCGAATCGAGCTGGACCTCGCCCGCGGCAATCGCCCGAAACGCCACATAGGCGGTCATCAGCTTGGTCAGCGACGCCGGGTACCAGCGCCTGAACGCCTCCTGATGCTGCAGGATCTTGCCGCTGTTCAGGTCGAACAGGATGGTCGGATTGGCCAAGGCAGGCCCGGCCAGCGCCGCAAGCACCACCGCGCCCGTCACCAGCAGTTTGAGGAAATGCCTGTAGCGCATCATGAAAACCGAAATAGCCTCTTGCCGCAGTCGCCCCTGGCTCCGTAAGATTTCGTTACACGATCGCCAGGATAATGGTCCGGCTCTCTGTTCCCGGACCACAGTCGCGGTGCTATTTACTCTATGTGACGTCAACATGGCAAAGTGCTGCCGATCACAATGTGGAAGCAGCAGCACAATGCAAAGCTGCGTGCATGGTTGCAAGGCAGCAGGCACAATTGCAAAGCAGCAGGCCAAGGCCGCCTGCTCCAACAGCGAAATGGAACCATCATGCCGATCCTGAACCGAGCCGCCGAAATGCAGGACGAGGTGGCCGGCTGGCGCCGCCATTTGCACCAGACGCCGGAGCTGAATTTCGACGTCTTCAAGACCGCCGCCTTCGTCACCGAGAAGCTGAAGGCTTTCGGCTGCGACGACATCGTGACGGGTTTGGGCAAGACCGGCGTCGTCGGCATCATCCGCGGCCGCCACGGCGAAGGCTCGACCATCGGCCTGCGCGCCGACATGGACGCGCTGCCGCTCAACGAGATCACCGGCAAATCCTATGCCTCGACCATCCCCGGCAAGATGCACGCCTGTGGCCATGACGGCCACACCGCGATGCTGTTGGGTGCCGCCAAATACCTCGCTGAAACGCGCAATTTCGCCGGCTCCGTCGCGGTCATCTTCCAGCCGGCCGAAGAGGGCGGCGGCGGCGGCAACGAGATGGTCAAGGACGGCATGATGGAGCGCTTCGGCATCTCCAAGGTGTTCGGCATGCACAACATGCCGGGCCTGCCGGTCGGCCAGTTCGCCATCAGGCCGGGCCCGATCATGGCGGCGACCGCCGAGTTCACCATCACCGTCAAGGGCCGGGGCGGCCACGCGGCGATGCCGCACGGCACCATCGATCCGATCGTCATCACCAGCCAGCTTGTCGGCGCGTTGCAGACGATCGCCTCGCGCAGCACCGATCCGGTCGAGGCGGTGGTCGTCTCGGTGACGAAATTCCATGCCGGCGACGCCTATAACATCATTCCCGAGAGCGCCGAGATCGCCGGCACCGTACGCACGCTGAAGAAGGAGGTCGCCAAGAAGGCTGAAGAGCGCATCCGCGCGCTTTGCCAAGGCGTGGGCGCTGCCTTCGGCGCGACAATCGAGGTTGATTACAATGCCAACTACCCCGTCACCTTCAACCATCCGGAAGAGACGGTCTTTGCCAGCGACATCGCGGCCGACGTCGCCGGCGACAGCCATGTGCACCGCGCCATCCAGCCGGTGATGGGCGGCGAGGATTTCTCCTACATGCTGGAAGCGCGGCCGGGCGCCTTCATCTTCATCGGCAATGGCGATACCGCCGGCCTGCACAACCCGGCCTACGACTTCAACGACGAGGTCATCCCGCACGGCATGAGCTATTGGGTGAAGCTGGCGGAGACGGCGCTGGCGGCGTAGCCGTTCGGCATCGGCGGTGCGGCGACCGCCGCACCTCTGGGCGGCAAAATCGGGCAGGACATGTTCTGCTGGTCACTTCCGGCCGGACGACTTCCGGGCAAGGCCGAAGGCAATGCCCAGAGCAATACCTATACCAATGCCCGCAACAATGTTGTCCAACACGACGCCGATGGCCACGCCGATCACGACGCCGAGTGTGAGGTGTTTGGCATCCATTATGCCCGGTCATGTAGCGTGGAAGGGAAGAGCCGCAACCGCTACGGTCCGCTCTTCGGATCCTCGACCTCCAGCGCCTCCATAACCGGCGCCAGCTCATTGTCGTCGGCAGCCTGCGGCTCTTCGCCTGTCCTTGCCTTCTTCAGGGCTGCCTCGATCGCCTCCTGGATGTTGCCAAGCTCGTCTTCGCGAACCTCGTGGCCGTAGCCGGCAGCATCGGCATCCTGCTCGAATTGCTGCGCCAGGACGGCGACGCTCACCTCGCTCTCGGCCGGCAGATTGCCGACATTCTCCTGCAGCCAGGTTTCAAAGAACTCTTTTGTGGCGCTCATGCGGTGTCTCCTTCGGGACACTAAAGCGCGCCGGCATCCCGAAAGTTCCGCTATCTTAACCGTCTTTGCACCGCTCGCCATGTCGGCTACGCAGGAACCCGCCGCCTCAACCAATCGACCATTAGCGTGGTGACTTCGCCCGGCTTCTCCTGCTGTGACCAATGTCCACAGCCGGCGACCACATGTTTTTCGAGATCGGCGATGTGGGCGTCCATTCCATCCATCATCGCTGGAGATAACACGACGTCGTCCTCAGCGCCGATCATGAGCGAAGGCACTTTTATCGTCTGGTCGACATTCAAGCCGGCTCTCCAATTGCGGGACAAGTTGCGGTACCAGTTGATGCCCGGCGTGAAACCGGTGCGCCCGAAGCTCTCGGCATAGAAAGCAAGCTCGTCTGGCGTCAGGATCAGCTCGCCGGGCAGCGTCTTCGGCTCCGGCTGCGAGAGCGCCTGTAGGAATGTCATGTGTCGGGCCTGCGGCGGCAGCTTGGCGTATTGCGCGGCGGTGATAACACCCTTGCGCATATTGCTCCTGAACACCCGCGCCACGTCGTGCGCCATCAAACGGTCCGCGAGATCACCATCTTCGAACATCAGCACATACATGTCGGGATTGTAGACTTCGCGCATCTGCGCGATCGGGTCTTTTGCCGGGTTGGCCACGAACGGCTTGTCCGGGGCGGTCAGCCCCTTGGTGAGGCTCGGATGCAGCCACAGCATTTCATGGGGAATGAATGGCGTGTTGACACCGATGACGCCAGTGACCCGGCTCTGATGCAAAAGCGGCATCTGCCATGCGACCAGGCCGCCCCAGTCATGGCCCGCGAACACGGCCTTTTCGACGCCGAGAGCATCGAGGAGACCGACGAGATCGCCGGTCAGGTGGACCATGTCATAATCCTCGACCTTGGACGGCCGGTCGGTCAGACCATATCCGCGCTGGTCGGGAACAATGACGTGGTAGCCGGCGGCCGCGAGCGGCGCGATCTGGTGACGCCAGGAAAAGGCGAGTTCGGGAAAGCCGTGCAGCAAAACAACCGCCGGTCCCTTGCCGGCTTCATAAACAGCCATATCGATGCCGTTGGAGCGAACGTATCGGACCGGCGGCATGGCCGGCGACGCGCCAAAGACCGGCAGGCAAGGCGCAAGAAGACTGCCGGCGGTGCCGAGAAGCACCGCCCTGCGGGAAAGGGTGATCATGGCAGAAGTTTCCTTAGCTGCTCGAATTCTGATCGAATGACGGCCGGGCAGGCCGAGACGTCTCGGCCGGCGCGGATCAGCACGAGAATGCCTTGGTAGAGAAGCAGAAGCCTGACGACGTGGAGATCGACCTGCCCTCCACCGATCTGGCGCTCCACGACCTGCCGGATGGCGGCTTCCAGCACGGCGAAGCCTTCCGCGAGACCTTCCGAGGCGACCGACGGTTGCGCACCGAACTCGACAGCAGCGTTCGTTAACAAACAGCCGAGGTCGCCGGATTCCGGGGCGGGCAGCAACAACGACAGGAACAACTGTTCCAAACCATCCAGATCGCTTGCTTCGCCGATGTAGGTCTCGATACGGTGTCGGATGACGGCATCGATATAGTGGCCGAAGGCCGCCCGATAGAGACCTTCCTTGTCGCCAAAGGCATTGTAGATCGAGCCAGACGTCAGGCCGGTGGCATCGCTCAGATCCTTGATCGAAATTCCCGCGAAACCGGCCCGTCGAAACGCGTTCATCGCGTCACCCAGCACAGTGGCTTCGTCAAATAGTCGCGGTCTGGTCATGGAGCAACCCAATGTAAAATGATCATTCTAGAATGAGCATTTTACATCGCCAGTCAAGCGACTCTTTTTGCAAAGACAGCTCGATGGGCACACAGGCACGCCAGCGATGCCAGGTTGCATCGCGATCTCCCGGAGCTTGGCCCCTCTGTGAGATTAAAAACCAGGCGGCGTTGGCGCCGCCTGGCCCGGCTGCTTACTGGCTGGCAGCAATCGTCGGTTCGCACGACACGTTCGGGTTCATGTCGGCGAACGCGCCGGTCGGGTTGCCCTTCCAGGCCCAGACATGCAGCTCGTAAAACGGGCCGAGGCCATAGCGGTTGGGCGCGCTGTTGAAGTTGAACAGATGCCCATCGAGCGAGGCCGGGCCTTTCGAGGTGATGTATTCGACCGCGATCAGTTTTAGCGTGCCGTCGGCCATCGGCTCGTACATCACCGCTTCGGGCTTGGCGACATCGACCGCGTCGTCCTTGAGGTAGCCGGGATTGACGTAGTGGATGCCCATGGCGCCGCCGGTGATGCCGCTGGCGCAGGGGATCGGCGCATAGCCCTCGGCGGTCGCCGCCGCCACATTCTCGAAGCGGCTGTTGGCGGCGCGTACCTTGTCGGCCAGCGGATTGGGACCGGACGCGGGCGCTGCCTGATGCGCCTGCGCCAATGCAGTGCAGGCCGACAGCAGCGCCGCGGCAGCGAGGAATTTGTTGCGAAAGTTGATTGTCATAGTCATTCCATTCTTCTTGAAAAGCACAGCCCGGCCGGCCGCCGGAAGTAAGGAGGTCCGGCAGGTGGGCGCTGTGGCTGTTGTTGCTGGGAGATCCCTGTCCCGATGCGACGAATGAAGGGGAAGATCATCCCTTCGGCAGATACGGGATGGTTCCGGCCAGATCGGAGTTGTCGATCAGCTGGAAACGGCTGTCGCTGCCGCCCTGACGGGCCGAAACGAAGGGTGCGTAGGCGGGATCGTCGGTGAAGGCGCGCGCCGCGGCCTCGGTCGGGAACGCCATCAAGGCAATCAGCGTCGTGTCGCGCGGCTTGCCTTCGAGCGTCTTCACATTGCCGCTGCGCGACAGATATCTGCCGCCGTGCTTGTGAACGAGGTCGTGGACCGACGCGGCATAGGCCGGCATCCACTTCGGGTCCCTCACCTTGATGTCTGCGATAACGTAAGCGGTCATGGGTCATGTCTCCTGGTCGTGCACAGGGGTATCCCGTGCAGCGGCAGAGGGGTCGCATGGCAAGGCCGGCGCCAGCCAGTCCGCGATCTGTACTGGTGCGGCGAATTCGAAATTCGCATTCACTTTGGAGCAACGCAGCGAGCGAATTTCGGATTCAAAAGCCACACCAGCAAGTGCTTGGATTTCCAGTGTGGTTTTGGATTTGAAGTTCCTAACGCTGATGCCACCCAGAAAGCAGGAACTTCAAATCCACCACACTTGGGCCGGTACAGTTTCTGTACTCGCCGCACCGCTGGGAAAGGCCTATGCTCCCGGCTGAGTTTGAGGGGAAGGCAACATCATGACCCAGGCCGGATACAAGCAGTTCTGCCCGTTATCGATGGCCGCGGAGGTGCTGTGCACCCGCTGGACCATGGTTCTGCTTCGCGAATTGGTGGCGGGCTCGACCCGTTTCAACGATCTGCGCCGCGGCGTCCCCAAAATGTCGCCGACCCTTCTGTCGCAACGGCTCAAGGAGCTCGAGCTGGCCGGGATCGTCGAGCGCAAGGAGGTGCGCGGCGAGAAAGGCATCTTCGAATACCGGATGACCGAGGCAGGCAGGGATCTGCGGTCCGTCGTCGAGGCGATGGGCTTTTGGGGGCAGAAATGGGTCGAGTCGCGGCTGTCGCTGAAGAACCTCGATCCGTCGCTGCTGATGTGGGACATGCGGCGCAATCTAAACGCGTCGCCGCTGCCCGACGGGCGCACGGTGATACAATTTCTGTACCAGGAGCTCCCCGCCTCCAAACGGTCGTGGTGGCTGATCGTCGAGAAGCACGGCGAGGTCGACCTCTGCTGGTACGATCCGGGGTTCGATGTCGATCTCTACGTCTCGACCGACCTGCACACCATGACCGAAATCTGGATGGGGCTGATCACCGTCGAGAAGGCCGGGCCGAAAGTCATTCTGACGGGCGATCAGGATATCGCCCGCAAAATGCAGACTTGGCTGGGCCTGAGCCCGTTCGCTGTCGAACCCAAGCGAGCAGCCTAGCTGCCTCTTGGCGAAACGATCCGAAGCGGTTATGTGTCGGGCGCGATGGTCCCGTAGCTCAGTAGGATAGAGCGGCAGATTCCTAATCTGTAGGTCACAGGTTCGATTCCTGTCGGGATCACCAAGTTTTTCAAGCACTTAGCCAACAAGCCGCCGTACTTTTTGGTAAATTAGTACGGCAATTAATACGGCGAATTTCGCATGAACTTCGGCTTCAGCTGCTCAATCCAACCGAGTTGTGGATTTCCATGATTCTGGAATTGAGTAGATTGTTGGGACGGGCGGCCACCGATGTCGCTTCAGGTGGCGATTTGAGGTGGGGTCTGTCGAGACGCAATGCCGCGCCTCGGCAGGCATTGATTTTACGATGTTTTTTCTAGTCCAGGAGCCCACAGCGATTTGTATCACAGTTTGTATCTCAGTCCGTATCGCACGAGGCTGACCTAGCCACCTGGTAAAATGGCACGTCTTACGAGGCCTGAGCCGTAATCAATGTTGTCGTGCCAGCGCTACATACGGTCCCTTGCACGTTTGGTCTGGAACGACAGCCATGGAGCCGAGAGCGGACTGGCAGCTCCTAGGTGTGGATCACGGAAAAGTTCGCATTCGACGATTAAGAGCTGGATGACTGCTACCGCCCCCCATTTCCGACATTGATGGATGGGACGCGCGTCCCATAAGCAGCCAACGTCAGTGCCGAGGCTGCAAGGTCAAAGGGTGGCTTTCAGTAGGCCGGCTGTGGCTGCCCTCGAAAAATGCGGTACTGCAAGAACGAAATTTGTTGCCGAGGAACTGATCTGCAGCGCCATACTCTCACAGGGTCCTCAGCTCCTCGTCGGCAATCGCGGCTTGGATCGATCGACAGATCTTTCAGCGAATCTACAAATTTGAAGGGGCGCTTACCGGCGCAACCTGATCGCCACGCTTCAGGAACGCGAGGTTGACCGTGCCGGTGGGGAACTGGCGGCGAAAAAGGCACTGCCCTTCCGAGCTGCCGCCGAGGGCGAAACCGTGACCGGCACCTTCACCGGGGGCCGCGCAGCTATCCAGTGGCAAGTTCGCCATCGTCGAGAAGTCCCACGAGTTCACGCTTGTCCCGTGGCGGCCAGTCATCGACCGCCAGCTCGGCCGCGAGGTCAGTGGCATCGTGCAGGGCGGATCGGTGTCCTGGCAGTTGGGGCGGCAGCGGGGATTGGGGCTTTCGCCCTCAAACCCCTTGACCGACTTCACTGAGCACCCGTCGCAGCCATTGATGCCCTGGGTCGGCGTCGTGGCGCGCATGCCAAGTCTGCACCACTCGAAATGAAGGAATATCCAATGGCGGCGGAAAAAGTCGGAGCGGTAGCCGCCCTGCCAACGGTGCGAAGAGACGACGGGGTTCCGTTGCCACGAGCTCGGAGGCATCGACCAGCATCGGTGCCATCAAGAAGTGGCCGACCGTCACGACGACATTCCTCTTCAATCCTTTCTCGGTGAGCACAGCATCGACATAGCCGCTCGGATTGCCCTTCATCGAAACCTGAAGATGGCGCAGCGAGAGATAGCGGTCGAGGTCGAGACTATCGGCCAGATCGGTGTGATCGCCGCGGCCAGCGCAGATGAAGTCCTCTTCGTATAGCAGTTCTTCTCGCATATGGGTCGGCGGCTGGGGGAAGTTGCCGGCGATGAGTTCGACTGCGCCGTCGTCCAGCATCGGCAAACCGACGCTGCGGCTCGTGTTGCGGACCACCAGAGAAACGCCTGGTACTTCGCGGCCGAGCCGTGCAGTCAGACGCGGTAGCAGCACGAAAGCGGCATAATCGGAGAGACCGACCACGAATTGCCGAGTGCTTTCGGTCGGATCGAACGAGCGCCCGCCGAGCAGGACGCCTTCAACCTGTTCGAGGATCGACCGAACACTCGGCGCAATGTCCTGCGCCAGTGGCGTCGGCGTCATGCCGCGCGGGGATCGGACAAACAGCGGGTCTCCGAACAGAGCCCGAAGGCGATTGAGCGAATGGCTGACCGCCGGCTGGGTCAGCCCAATCCGCTCGGCCGCGCGCGTGGCGTGCCCTTCGGCAACGAGGGCGTCGAAGACGACCAGCAGATTGAGATCGACGTTAGCGATATGAATCTTCTTCATCACGGCGATGCTAATAATGAATTGGATCGCAATCGCCGATGCAAGGTCTGACCTGAAATAAAGCGGGGGCGGGCAGAGTTAGAGAACATGAGTGTCAGGTCCCACCACCGCAGCAACGGGAAGAGTAAGTTCTCGCCGACGCTTTATTGAGGCTGCCTTCATCGCAGCAAGTTCTTTCGCCATCAGTCGGAGCGGGCAAGCCATGGCCTCGGAAACTCATGAGGATCGATTTTCACGCGGCCTGGAGATGCTCCGCCGGATCGGCGGGGAGAATTTCGATGGACCGATCAATGCTCTGGCGGAGACCTCCGCCGATTTGTCGCGCTTCACCGTCGAATATCCCTATGGCGATGTGTTGTCCCGCCCGGGGCTGGATCTCCCGCTAAGGCAGCTCTGCACCGTCTCGATGCTGCTGGCCGACGGAAGCGCCCAGCCGCAATTGAAGTTTCATATCGCCGGCTTTCTCAATGCCGGCGGCACCCCCGAAGCGATCGTCGAACTGCTCTTCGTCTCGGTCGCGGTCCTGGGCTTCCCTGCAACCGTCAATGCCGTCGGCATCGTCCGGTCGGTATTCGCCGAACGCGAGCTGGCATTTCAGCCCATCAAGCCCGCGACGGGTGACGGAGCGGGACGCGGATGGGCCGGACGCGAGATGCTGGAGCGGCTCGTAGCGGGCGACGCCCAGGGCTATTTTGACCGCTTCGCCGGCACCGCGCCCGACCTCGCGCAGCTTTCGATCGATTTCGGGTTCGGGGAGGCGCTGGCTCGGGACGGCCTCGATCACAAGGCCAAGCTGCTCGCGATCACGATTTGGCTTTCCCGGTCCCGATCGACATAGGTCCGCGACCTTCGACCCACCATGAAGCATCGAATTTTCGACAGCGAATGTATAGCGCTTATCCGGCGCGCATGTCGCTCTGTTCGAGCCTTTGAACCCCGGCGCTGACCACGGATGTGCTGGCAGCATTGGGATCTTTCCGGTTCGGATGGAAAAGATGCAGGAGGGGGCGTCGGCGTGCTCCTGCGGAAAGCCGCACCCCCTCATGCAAACGCAGCCTCCCCGCGTGGGGAGCGCTTGCCTGCGCTACGGCGGCGGCTTTCCATGCGAGCCGCTTCAAAAATGATGCTGCGAAACGGCTCCGGCTTTATCCGACGAACGCCTCACGCATCCGAGCGAACATGCCTGGCTGTCTCCCGGCAATCGCCGCACGGATGTGACGGGCGGCCGTTACGGCGCTCACCGTCGCGCCGAAATGACAATAGCAGATGATCTCATGCAATTGCCTGTCGGTCAGTTCGAAGAACCGCTTCGCTTCGCCGTAGTTGTCGTTTTCCAACCCGGCGGCGCGGAGGACAGGATCCTCGAAAGCGACTGAGATCGGCGAGCCGTCGCCGCGCATGGCCCCGCGTGATCTAACCGGCTGATACTCGGTCTGGTGTAGCGTCGAGAGTCGCCGGTCAGGGTTCCGTTCAAGGAGCTCCGCCCAGCGTTCAAGACGTTCGCTGCGCGACATGGCCTGGCGCAGGTAGTCCTGATCGATCTCGGCGACGATCTGCAGTTGCTCAAGCGTCTGGTGCTTCATTTTAGCCTCCTATTCGGACGATAGTTGGCCCACCCATATCCTTCTTATACCTGCGGCCAGCGTGACTCCGACCGATCGTGAAGTCCAATCACGATGATGCTGGGAGGGCTTCCCCCCCACGAAAATGCGGAGGCTTCGCAAAGATCCGGCCATTAATTTGGCGAACGCGGTCAAATGCGCGGCTGTTCGACGATGTCGGTCTGGAGTCCGTGCCGATCGAGGTGATCGACGGGCAGAGTCTGTGCTGGAGTAGCCCGGCTCCATCGCTGGCCGGGCAGCGGGATCAAGCGAGTGGCAGTTTAGCTTCGAAACCGCCGAAGGCCGGGCTGATGCGAGTTCTCCGCCCGGTCGTTGGGCCCTTGTGGCTCCAGTGTACGACTTCCGGCATGACCTGGCGCCTGGCTACTCCGTAGGATCGCAGTTTGTCCGTGTCGAAACCATTATCGAAGTTACCCGGCCCGATGGCGGAGTGTTGCGGATTGCGCGATCCAAGGACCGGTCCGTCCAACAACCAACAAGTTGCGCGGAAGCCATCTCAAAAACGGTCCAGGCTGTGCGTCGTCAGGATGGTAGCCGAACCAGCGAAACAGCCAATCAGGTGTCCCTTCCTTCGACCTTTAGAGACTGAGCAGTCAGCTGCCGCCAAGCGAGAATGACGATCGCTCTCACTGCTGCGGCGCTGGTATCGGTGTGCCGCCAAACCAACCAGCCGCATACGCAATCACGACCAATACCACGATCACGGCTACCACGCCGTACCAGAGGCGCCTGTCCTTGAGATCCATCGTTACCTCCTGCCCGCTACGTGTTGGCCACTGGGCGAATTCCTTGAGCCTTTAGCCGTCATTTCCCAGATGAGCGACCCATTTGCCGTCTGGCAGGCACACAGTAGGCTGGATAAGGGGTCTTTGAGAAGCGCGCAATACGACCGCGCCGGCATGATCGCCAGCGGCTGCGACCGGCGGCGGCAGGCGTGCTCGACGAGTGGCGTTGCGGCATGGATGTCAAAAGATCGGCGATGCCATCCAGCGCCTGTGTGATCGATGCGGCGCGCGTTATCTTGATCTTCCAGCACGGCTCCGCGCAGCCGCACCCCTCATTAGACCGTTTCGAGACGGCTGAACCGAACCGGGATGAGTTTGCGAGTCTTCAGTTGCCCTGCCGCATCCTTGTCGATGACCGTCAGAAACTGTGCATTTTCAGATCCCAAAGGCAGAACCAAGCGTCCTCCCGGCTTGAGTTGCTTCAGTAAAGCCGGCGGTGTCCGCTCAGCCGCCACCGTGACCAGGACCTTGTCGAATGGGGCGTGCTCAGGCCAGCCGCGAGACCCGTCTCCGACACGAATGCCGACATTGGAGAAGCCGAGACCCTGCAGGAGAGCCTCGGCATGGCTTGCGAATTCCTCGATGATTTCGACGCTCCAAACTTGCCCGGCAAGGTCCGCGAGGATTGCGGTTTGGTAGCCTAGGCCGGTGCCGATCTCGAGCACTACCTCGTGCGGTTGCGGCGCAAGGAGATCGGTCATGAGAGCAACGATGAAGGGCTGCGAGACGGTTTTATCAAAGCCGATCGGCAGCGGCATGTCTTGGTAGGCATAAGGCGCAACTGATGCTGGCACGAAGAGATGCCGCGGTATCCGCCTCATCGCCGCCAATACCCGCTCATCGAGCGCCGCCTTGCCAAGTTCATCGCTTGCAAGATCGGTGTGAATTGCAATCATCTCGACCATGTGCCTGCGTAGAACCGCGAGATGCTCTTCGTTCATCGGCTTCATGACGGTGGGGCGCTCCTCAACCAGTCTGCTGCCTCATAGCCTTATACCCTGTTCGTCTTGTCACAGTAACCATGTCGTCGAGAACGCGGCTTCGGTTGGGGCGGGTTGTACCGCCCTGCTATTTCGTCGCCGTCCTTGGTGCTCTCCCGTTCCTCGCACCGGGGTGGAACGGCGTGCGCATCAGAAGCTCGCCAGCCAGGCGACAACATCGATATAGCGGATCGCCAGCCAATTGAGCACCAATAGGCCGAAGGCCAAAACGACGCCGAACCCTGCGCTGTCGTTCACCGGCTCCATCCCGTGCTGATCGTGCGTGATCTGGCGGTTGACGATGGCCGAACCTGGGCGAGCCAGCAGCGCGATTCGCGCTGCAGGCCGGCCATACGATAATCAGCGTTAGCCCGCGTGGCGCTGCTGAGAGGAACCGGAATTTCGTGATGGCTTGCCGCCGCCATTGGCGCGGCACTGGGGGACTGGCTGTCCTTCTGGATCGGCAAACGGCTTGGAAAGCGGGTTTCGCACTATTGGCCCCTCTCCTGTTCTTCGAGCGGTGGGGGGTCGCCGGCGCTTCTTCGGTCCCTTGCGTGCATCCGTACCCTTGGTGGCGGGCATCTGCTCGATGCCCGCTCTGACGTTTCAGTTTGCCAATATCGCTTCGGCTCGCCGGAGTTCGTAGCCGACGTTGCACGGTTTTTCGACGTCACGAGAGGACACGTCTTGCTCGCCGGTCCCAAGACGATCGCGAGCGTTCCGGATTTTGCTCGCGCGGATCGGGAACTTGTCGTCGTTCGCTCCAGTATGGATCCCGAGGACACGCTCAAGCGCTTTGCCGGCCGTGTCGTCTTCATCGGCGGCGGTCCACCGGTCTGGGACGCCTACGCGCGCTTCGTCAGCCACTGGGATGTCACGCGGCTGCCCTATGACGGGCCGGCGGACCGCTGGTTCGATGCAAGATGGCTTACGGGGGGTGGCGAAGTTGCCAGAAATCACCGCGACCAATGAAGGCTCGGCTCGTATCGATCTGGGATTATTTAGACCACCTCGCGACCCAAGTTCCAGACCGCATTTTATGCAACTTTACATCGAACACAGAACCGACAGCGGTGCCGCTTGCAATTATTTCGCCGAACGGCGTCACACGGTGATGGTCGTGCAGCACCAGCCCGCGCACAAAACGATCGCGGACTCCTTCCTGCAACTGGTGCAATCCCCGAAAGTCCTGCGGAACCGTTTGCGGAGGCCTTCACCTCGATACCGACGACCCGACCGCGTCGATCCTCGATCACGACGCCGACCTCGTCCTGATCCTTGGTCCGGTAGTGTGAGAAAGACACCCGTCGCTCTGACCACCATGCGAGCTTCAGGAATTCCGACACCACGAACCTCTCGAGCAAAGCACCGCGATCGGTCCTACGTTCTTCGTCTACGGCCGCTCACAAGATTGTCAACAATCTGAGAAAGTTTTGTTGACAGGTGATTGATTTGAGCCTTCACTCACAAAAGTCCGCGTATCGAGTTCTGTCGCAACAATGCGCGGCCTCCAAAGGGGAAAGAACAATGATCAACAGACGTTCAATAATCACATCCGCGGCGCGCGGCGCCGTCTCCGCGCTGGCAATCATGGCCGGCGGCACAATCGCGGTGCACGCCGCCAACAAGGAACTCAAGATCGGCTTTGTCGGCGTGACGAGTGGCGCGGCCGCTGCGTGGGGCACATCCAACGTCCGCTCGATGCAGACGCGCGCCGCCTGGATCAACGAAACCGGCGGTGTGAAGATTGGTGACGAGACCTATGACATCAAAATCGTCACCTTCGACGACCAGAAGGACCCGAAGCGGGCGATCGCCGGCATGGAGAAGATGGCCCAGGAGGGCATCCACTATGTCGTCGGTCCGAATGTCGACGACGGCGCGGCGGCGGTGCGTCCCGTGGCAGAATCCAAGGGCATCATCTATTTTCCCTACGCATTCCCGAAGGAACTCTACACCCCGCCGGCGTCCAACGCCGTGCTCGGCATGATCGCCAACTACCAGTCGGCTCCGGCGATCTACAAATATCTCATGGAAAACAGGGGCGTGAAAAAAGTTGCCTTTGTCGCCGCCAACGAATCCGATCCGCTGAGCCAGCGGGATGGCGGTGTTGCCGCGGCAAAGGCGCTCGGGCTCGAGGTTGTGGCTGCCACGGATGTCTACCAAAACGATACCCGCGATTTCACGCCGGTACTGACGCCGATCGTTTTGCAAAAACCGGACCTGCTGGTGCTTTCGGGCGTCGCGCCGGGCAATGCGCCGCTGCTGATCCGCGCCGCGCGCGAGCTCGGCTACGAAGGCCTGATCTCCACCGAAACGGCGCAGGATGCCAAGGTGCTGGAAGAGGGCGCGGGCGAGTTGGCCAACGGCTTCATCTCGGTCGGCGGCGCATCGACGCCCGAAATCGCGTCCGACACGATGAAGGAGTTCGTCGAACGCTATACGAAAATGTTCGGCGAATACAATGACGAGTCCAACACCAAGGTCTACGCGCTCGAATACATCATCGAGACGCTGAAGGCGAACCCGGCCGCGATCGACAATGTCGAGGAGTTCAAGAAGACGATCGACACTTTCTCGGCGCCCAATCCCTATCTGAAGGACGATGCCAAGCTGACCTATGTCGGAATGACGTCGTTTGGCCAGAAGCGCCAGCTTTCGGTCCCGATGGTGGTCACGGAATACCGCGACGGCAAGTTCGAGACGCTCTTCGTCGCTCAAGTCGATTGACGCAACTGCACCGAAGCGGATTGCCGCAGAGGCTCGAGCATTCGTCTTCAGCCTCTGAACGGCCGGAACCATCCTGATGGAACAAGTCATCGCCAACGGGCTTTATCTTGGCGCGCAATACGCTTTGATCGCGCTCGGTCTGACCCTGATCTTCGCGCTGATGAACGTGCTCAACTTTGCCCATGGGCAGATGTACGTTCTCGGCGGCTT
Organism: Mesorhizobium sp. M1423; assembly: GCF_040317575.1. Classification (NCBI taxonomy): domain Bacteria; kingdom Pseudomonadati; phylum Pseudomonadota; class Alphaproteobacteria; order Hyphomicrobiales; family Phyllobacteriaceae; genus Mesorhizobium; species Mesorhizobium sp. M1423. The sequence goes on along the minus strand of NZ_JAMYKU010000013.1, from coordinate 34,037 downwards.
CGTCACCTACACCGTCTATGGCCAGCTCGGCATGCCTTTCGTCGTCGCGCTCGTCGCGTCCGGGATCACGCTGCTGGTCATTGGAGCGCTTGTCGAGAAATTCCTTTTCAGGACGGTGATTAAGCGAAGCGTGCGGGAGGAAAGTACGATGCTTCTCGCGGCGGCGGTCGCATTCTTCCTCGACGCCGTGATCCTCCTCCTGTTCGGCGAAAAGCAGCGCGGCGTGCCGAAGATCGTCAAAGGCGTCTTCGTCTCCGACAGCCTCATAATGCCTTACGACCGGCTGCTGGTCGGCGCACTCGCCATACTGTTCATCGCCTCCTTCGTGCTTTTCATGCAGTACAGCAAGCCGGGACGCGCCATGCGGGCGCTGGCGCAGGACCGGGTCGCGGCGCAGCTGATGGGCGTCGAGGTCGACCGCTATTCGATGATCGGCTTTGCGCTCGGCGCCATGCTTGCCGGCATAGTCGGGGGGCTGCTGGTCGCCATCACCGGCGTCAATTCGGGCATCGGCGGGCCGATCTCGATCAAGGCGTTCTTGATGGTGATGATCGGCGGGGCCGGCGTGGTCAGCGGAGCGATCGCCGGCGGCTTCATCCTCGGCATGATGGAATCGGTCGGCCTGACGGTCCTACGCCAATATGGCGACGTCACTTATCTCGTCATCTTCGCCGCGCTGATGGTGTTCCTGAGCATCCGCCCGAACGGGCTCATGGGCAAGCCGTGGGGATGATGGACATGAAGCGTACACGCAACATCCTCGCCGTGGCTGTCTTCCTGCTGGTCGTACTCGTCGGCGTGCCCTGGCTGATCGAGGCGACCGGTCGGCTCGACCTCTACTACACGCTGACCTCGGTCGCGCTGCTCAGCATCGCCAGCGCCGGGGTGTGGGTGACTTTCTACATCGGCCGCATCAATATCGGCCAGGGGGCCTTCGCGCTTATGGGCGGCTATGTTTCGGCCATTCTTGTCGTCCAGTACGGTGTGTCGTTCTGGCTGACACTGCCGCTGGCTGGGCTATTCTGCGCCGCTGCAAGCGTGCTGATCGGACTGCCCATCCTCAGGCTTCGCGGCGTCTATTTCGCCATGGTCACGCTGGTTTTGACCGAAGTGGCGCGGCTGCTCGCGCTGGCGCTGCCGATCACCAACGGAGCCAAGGGCATGGTCAGCATTCCGCTCCCCGGCGGCATCTCGATCTTCGGGCTGACCATCCTTCCAGATTTCGCGACGCTCGCCAATCCGCGTCCCGCCTTCTATCTGGTGTCGGTTGTGCTGATGGTGCTGTGCTTTGCGGCGCTCTACCGCCTAGTCCATTCGCGCATTGGCAAACTCTGCCAGTCGTTGCAGCAGAACGAGGAACTGGCCTCCTCGATCGGCGTCAACATCGCCTATCTGCGCGTTATCGCCTACGCCTTCTCCTCATTCCTCGGCGGTCTCGGCGGTGCGATGTTCGTCGCCATCTCGCAGTCGATCTATCCGTCGAGCTTCACCGTCACCGACTCGGTGAACTTCATGCTGAACTGCTTTCTCGGCGGGCTCGGCCACGTCTTCGGGCCGATGATCGGCACCTTCGTGCTCTATTTCGGCTGGGATTTTCTGTTCGAGACCGGCGAGTTCCAGTTGCTGATCTTCTCTTCGGTGCTGATCGCGCTGATGCTGTTCCTTCCCAACGGCCTGCTCAGCCTCAGGCTGTTCGGCAAGAAGCAGGGCTAGGACCATGACTGAGCTTCTCCAGATCAAGGCCGTGACCAAACGCTTCGGCGGGCTGGTCGCGGTCAACAATGTTTCCTTCGCGGTCCGCGAACGCGAAATCCTCTCCGTCATCGGCCCCAACGGCGCCGGCAAGTCGACGCTGTTCAAGTTGATTTCCTCTTTCCTCAATCCGACCTCGGGCGAAGTGCTATTCCGGGGAGAGCGGATTTCAGGCCTGGCGCCGCATATCGTCGCCCGGAAGGGCGTGGTGCGCACGTTCCAGGAGACGACGATCTTCAAGGGCATGACGGTGCGCGACAATGTCATCATCGCGCATCACCTGCGTTCCAACGCCAGCCTTGCCGGCTTCTATCTCGGCACGAACACCGCACGGCGCGACGAGGATGAATTCGGCCGCTCGGCCGACGAGATCATCGACTTCCTCGATCTCGGCGCGCAACGGCATGAGATCGCCAGCACGCTGCCGCACGGCCATCTGCGCGCGCTCGGGATTGCCATCGGGCTCGCTACCAACCCGACCGTGCTTCTGCTCGACGAGCCCTTCGCCGGCATGAACCATGACGAAACCGTGCGCGCGGTGGAGATGGTGCGCGACGTGCGGAAGCGCGGCGTGACTGTCCTGCTGGTCGAGCACGATATGCCCGCCGTCATGAACATTTCCGACCGCATCGTCGTCCTGAACTTCGGTGTGAAAATCGCCGAGGGAACGCCGAACGAAATCCAGGAGAACGAAAAGGTCATCGAGGCCTATCTCGGCGCCGAAGATGAGGCGATCGGATTTTAGCCATGAGCGAACTGCTGAAAGTCTCCGACGTCGAACTCTACTACGACCATGTCTATGCACTGAAGGGCGTGTCGCTCAACGTCAACGAGGGCGAGACCGTCGCGCTGATCGGCGCGAACGGCGCGGGCAAATCCTCGATCCTGCGCGCCATCACCGGCCTGAAGAAAGTCCGCAGCGGCGAGATTCATTTCCGGGGCCACCGCATCGACGGAACGCGCCCGGACGAGCTGGTCAGGATGGGCATCGCCATGGTGCCGGAGGGTCGGCGCGTCTTTTCCTACATGACGGTGCGCGACAATCTGATGATGGGCGCCTTCACCCGCACCGACAAGGCCGAAATCGCCAGGACGCTGGACATGGTGCTCGCGCGCTTTCCGCGCCTGAAGGAACGCTATTCCCAGACGGCGGGCACGATGAGCGGCGGCGAACAGCAGATGCTGGTGATCGGGCGGGCGCTGATGGCCAAACCGAAGCTTCTGCTGCTCGATGAACCCTCGCTCGGCGTCGCGCCGAAGCTCGTCCAGGACATCGCCCGCTCCATCGTGGCGATCAATCGCGACGAAAAGGTCAGCGTTCTCTTGGTCGAGCAGAATTCGCGCATGGCGCTGCGCATCTCGCAGCGCGCCTACGCACTGACGACCGGAAAGATCGCGCTGGCCGGACATTCGGCCGAGCTGCTTGGCGACGACCGGGTCAAGAAACTCTATCTCGGCGGGGAAATATGAAAGCGCAAATGGACATACTCGTCGTCAATCCCAACACCACTGCGTCCATGACCGAAAAGATCGGCGAGGCGGCGCGCGGCGCGGCTTCGGCCGGCACCAGGATCATCGCCGTCAATCCGAAGGACGGGCCGCCGAGCGTCGAAGGCTATTTCGACGAGGTCTTCGCCATCCCGGGAATGATCGGCGAGATCCAGAGACATCCGGCGGCGAGCGCCTGCGTTATCGCCTGCTTCGACGACACCGGCCTCGACGCAGTACGCTGCGTCGGCGAGATGCCGGTGGTCGGCATCGGCGAAGCGGCGTTTCACATGGCGAGCCTAATTGCCGGCAAGTTCAGCGTGGTGACGACGCTGTCGCGTTCGGTGCCGGCGATCGAGCACAATCTGGTGCGCTACGGCCTCGCCAGCCGCTGCGCTAGGGTGCGGGCAAGCGACGTTCCCGTTCTGGAGCTCGAAGTGCCCGGCTCCAACGCCCGCCATCGAATTTCGGAGGAGATCGAGCGCGCCATCCGCGACGACCGGGCCGAAGCGATTGTGCTGGGATGCGCCGGCATGGCCGACCTCGCCGCCGCGCTCAGCCGCGAACATGGCCTTCCTGTGCTCGACGGCGTCGCCTGCGCGGTACAACTCTGCGAGAGCCTCGTCAGCCTTGGCCTGTCGACCTCGAAGCGCGGCGGCTACCAGGTTCCACTCGAAAAGTCCTTCGCCGGAATCTTTGCGTCCTTTTCGCCCTCCGGCCGTGTATCCTGATGCGTGCAAAATTGTTGACATTCCCACACAGGATGTTCGATGTCCGGCCGGAAACGCGGTGTTCGCGCCGCTATGCGATCCGGCCGCCGGGACAATGAGACGATGGACCTGCTTGGACCAAAGACACGGGATGGCGACAAGCCGACGATGCGCTGGTTTCCGGTCTATGCCGGCCTGCGCGACGCCATCGTCAGCCACCGCCTCGCACCGGGCACAAAGCTGCCCGAGGACGAGCTCGCCTCGATCTATTCGGTAAGCCGCGCGGTGATACGCGCGGCGCTGCAGGCGCTGTCGCATGACCGCTTGGCTCGGCTCGAGCCGAACCGCGGCGCGTTCGTCGCCCAGCCGACCAAGCAGGAAGCGCGCGAGGTGTTCGAAGCGCGAGCGCTGATCGAGCCCAAGGTCGCGGCGCTTGCCGCCGAAGTGGCAAAGCCGGCCGAGATCGCGCAACTGCGGCTTCATCTCGAAAAAGAGCACGAGGCCCTGCATGCCGGCCGCGACAGCGACGCCATAATGCTGTCGGCAAAATTCCATGTCGGCATCGCTGAAATCGCCGGCCATTCGATCCTGACCGGCTTCGTCAAGGACCTGTTGTCGCGGTCGTCGCTGATCATCGCGCTCTACTGGCGCCGCCGCGACACCACCTGCGAAAGCCACGCCCATCACGCCCTCGTTGATTCTATCGAAAAGCACGACGCAAAAAACGCGTCCGACCTGATGCAAAGTCATCTCATCGACCTTCTGTCGGGCCTTGATCTGTCGCTTGGCGAGAAGAAGCCCGAGAGCCTGTCGGACATCTTGCGCTGATCTCCGCTGTCAAACTCTTCGCCGGAGTTCGCCTATGTCCGCACGTGCTGGGCGTGATCGAAGCAATGCATAGCATGCATCGGTCCATGAGGACTGCTTCTTCGTTCCTGCCGTCATAACAGTAGCGCTCGTTGAGTCCGCGGCGCTGCCCTCCAGCTTCAGCCACTCCTGCTGCCGCACAACGGACGGGCAATGCGCCGATCAGAGCTTGAGGCACGCAGTCGCAGCAAGGATTGGCAAACTGCCGGTTCTGTTTATGCGACTTTGGAAGCACAAAAGGGGAACATCTAGCGGCTTATGTGTTTTCGACGTCAACAGCCTCTGGCGGTCAGATCGGCGATCGACCGGCATTGTGAATGCCTGGAAGGGGCCGGAACCGGACTGTCAGCTTTCAAGATGACTGGACAAGATAGCCGGCCCTTGCGTCCAGCCTCGTCTGACCGCTGTGCGCCAGAAGCGACCTTTCGGACCACCGGGGCTAATGGACGACCTCCTGGCTTTGGCCGGGCGGGCTCGTCAGGGCGCCGCGATAGGTGTACAATTTTAGCCATGTTGGGTCCGGGGCCGGATGATGATCGTCCCTCCATTGAACCGGAAACTGCTGGCGATCCTTGCAGCGGATATGGTCGGCTATTCAACGGCGATCGAAATTGACGAAGCTGGCACCATCGGACGCCTGAGAGCTATCCGGGCCGACGTAACCGATACGGCGATCGCTCTGCACCAGGGTCGAATTGTCAAACTATTAGGAGATGGCGCACTTGTCGTCTTCGACAGCGTGGTCGATGCGGTAATCTGCGCAGCCGAAATTCAAAAAGCTGTGGCCGTTCGCAATGGTGGACTGCCGGAGCATGAGCGGATTGTGTTCCGCATCGGGATAAATCTTGGCGATGTGGCGCTCGTGGATGGCGATGTGTATGGCGACGGCGTCAATATCGCCGCTCGGTTGCAGCAACTCGCTGACCCGGGCGGCGTGATCGTATCGGGCACGGCCTTTGACCATCTGCAGGGCAAGCTTGATTGGCCCCTCGATTTCGCTGGCGAGCAGCAAGTCAAGAATATCAATCGCCCCGTGCGGATGTACCGGCTGAGGCTCGATGGCAAGCCGGCGCGCCGCCCGCTTCTCGGAATGATGCCGCGCTGGGCCAGGACGGCTGCGGCGGCCATCGTGGTGCTGGCTCTGGCGGGTGGAGGGACATGGTGGGTCTTTCAGCCTGCGCCACTGGGGGCCAAGCCGTCGATCGCGGTGCTGCCCTTCAATAATTATGGCGGCGACGAGGCCACCGGGCGTTTGGCCGATGGCCTCACCGAAGACATCATCACCGATCTCGCGCAGTTTCCCGAACTCGACGTCGTGGCACGCAATTCGACGCAAGCGTACAAAGGCAAGTCGCTGGATGTCCGCCAGGTCGCGAGTGCGCTCGACGTCGGCTATGTGCTGGAAGGCTCGATCCAGCGCCTGGGCGGTCGGCTGCGGATCACCGCGCAGCTGATCGATGCAAAAACCGGCAACCATCTGTGGTCGGAGCGATGGGACCGGCCTGCTGAAGACGTATTCGCCGTTCAAACCGAGATCGCCGAGCAGGTCACCAACCGCCTCGGCAACGGCGTGGGGCTGATTCAAGGCGCGGGGCGGGCTGCAGCGAAGCGTAAACGGCCGGACAACTTGACTGTCTATGATTACTACCTGCTCGGAACCGAAAGGATTGAAAAGATTACCGTAGCGGATGAGGAGGAGGCCATCAGGCTGCTCAACCTCGCTGTCGAGCTGGACCCGGGGTTCGCCCGCGCCTGGGTGGAACTTTATCATGCTCATAACATATTGGCTGGCTTCGGTATCAATCCCGAGAGCGAGATCAAGGCGGCTGCCGATGTAGCCGAACGCGCGGTGCGGCTCGATCCGAGCGACGCCGAGGCGCACGCCGTTTTTGGCATGAGCCTCAAAGACAAGGGCGACAACGCCCGCGCCAAGGTCGAGCTGGACACGGCCCTCCGCCTCGCTCCGGGTTCGGCCGAAATCCTGACATTCTATTCCGGCTTTGCGGCAGGCTTCGACGAACCCGAACGCGGCGCTCAGTTGGTCGACCAAGTTATACGGCTCGACCCGAATTACCCGATGTGGGCAACTGCTTTCTACTCCACTGCCTATTTTATGGCTGGTCGCTATGAGGACGCCTTGAAGATGCTGGAGCGCAAGACGCCCGATAACTACGGCAAAGGGGGTTGGGTGGTGCGTAGCAGCTCCTTTGCGGCTCTGGGTCGAATCGATGAGGCGAATGCTTCGGTCCGGGAAACCCTCAAACGGTATCCGGACCTGACCGTCGAGGGCATGGTCAATGAATTCAGCTTGAGCAAGACGGAGCGCGGTCGTTTCATCGAGACAATGCCGCTAGCCGGCTTCCCGGCGTGCGCCAAGACCGGGTCGCTGGCAAAACTCGCCAAACCTGTGCGGCTGCCGGAATGCGAGGCGGGGGAGGCGCAGCCTCTCGGGCAGCCATAGAACAAGCTCGGCGCAAAAGGGAGACGTGAGCCGCGAATCGCCCCGGCACTGGCGGGCGCTGTCGCCGAAGGTTGGAGGCGATGACACATATGGTTGTGACGCCGCGCGAGGCTCCCGCTAGCGAACGAAGAACTCAGGGTCAAACGCTCAAGTGAGTATCCCTACGGTGGAAGCCGGCTGAGCAAGTGATTTTCTGAGCAGTGGCGATTATGTCAGGAATGGGCCGACAACGGATCGGCAGCTTCGAGCCCGTGGATATCGAAAGCGGACATTCACGTCGATGTGGGCATGATCATCATCTGACCCTGAACAGACTGGGAGCGAGGTGCCAAAAGCTTCAACGCCGAAGAGCGATTTAGGTCAAATCAGACGATCCTCATTACGACATCGATGTTGCCCCGTGTCGCTTTGGAGTAAGGACAAATCTCGTGCGCTTCATCCACCAGAATTTGTACCACATCGCGCTCCAGACTCGGGACGGCAATATCCAGTTGGACGCTAAGAAAGTGGCCGTTTTCTCCGCAGTTCAGATTCACCTCGGCCTCGATGCTCATCCCTGCAGGCAGCGCGATTTTTCGTTCGTGGGCCGCAGATGCGATTGCGCTTGCGAAGCTGGCCGACCAGCCGGCCGCGAGCAACTGCTCCGGATTGGTGCCGATGCGCGCCGATCCAGGCGTCGATAGCCAGATGTCCAGAAGACCGTCGGAACTGCGCGAGGCGCCATTTTCGCGACTGCCCGTGGTTGCGGTCCTGGCCGTATAGACAACCCTTGTGATGTGGCTCATGGGCATTCTTTGCTGGTAGCGGTAACCGCCGCTTCGGCGGTTGCCGCGAACTCGATCAGGCGTCGACTTCGACAACGGCATCGGCAAAGGCCTGCGGCGCTTCCTGGGGCAGGTTGTGCCCGATGCCGCCGGTGACGACCCGATGCGCGTATCTGCCCGGGAACATCGTGGCGTATACGCTGGCGTCCGGATGCGGCGCGCCATTGGCGTCGCCTTCGAGGGTGATCGTCGGCACGCCGATGACCGGTGCCTGCGCGAGTCGCTCCTCGAACGCGTCGTATTGCTGCTCGCCGGCGGCGAGTCCGAGCCGCCAGCGATAATTGTGGACCACAATGGCCACGTGATCGGGATTGTCGAAGGCTGCGGCGCTGCGCTCGAATGTGGCATCGTCGAAATTCCACCGCGGCGACGCGAGTTGCCAGATCAGCCTGGTGAAATCTCGTGTGTATTTCTCGTAGCCGGCGCGGCCGCGATCGGTGGCGAAGTAATATTGATACCACCATTGCAGCTCGGCCTTGGGTGGCAGCGGCAGCTTGCCGGCTTGCTGGTTGCCGATGAGGTAGCCGCTCACCGAGACCATCGCCTTGCAGCGTTCAGGCCATAGTGCGGCAATGATGTTCGCGGTGCGCGCGCCCCAGTCGCAGCCGCCAATCGTCGCCTTTTCGATGCCCAGTGCGTCCATCAGGGCGACAATGTCCGCGGCAATCGCTGACTGCTGACCGTTGCGCATCGTGTCGTCCAACAGGAATCGGGTCGTGCCGTATCCGCGCAGGTAGGGAACAATCACGCGGTGGCCTTTCGCTGCCAGCAGAGGAGCGACATCGGCATAGGTGTGGATGTCATACGGCCAGCCATGTAGCAGGATGACGGGCGGGCCGTCGGTCCGTCCAAGTTCCGCATAGCCGACGCTCAGCACGCCGGCCTCGATCCGCTTCAAGGGCCCAAAGGACGCCGCAGGCTCTCCAGTCGTCTGTTGCGCTTGTGCCGGGCCGATCAGGCCGAACTGAGTGGCGGCGACAGCCATCGCGGCGGCGCCAAAGAACCGACGGCGATCTTGGTCGATTTCATCGGGGATATTGAGCGGATGCATTTGGGAACCTCTATCCTTGCGCGGCGATCAGCCGAACGTGAATGCAAAGACCTCCACGCCTGTGTCGAGAAACTCGATCTCGAACTGGCGATCGACGATGGGTTTCGATTGTCGGATCAGTTGGTACAGGCGCTGCTCTGTCACTGCGCCTTCGCCCATTTCATTGACGTCGATGCCGTGAGCCGTGCCTGGCGGCTGCCCGTCGATCAGCACGCGAAATCTCACAGACGTTCCCGGCGCTGCCGGACCCATGACCAGATGAAGGTCGCGCGCGTGAAAACGGTACGCGATGCGGGCATCGGACTTGTTCAGTACGGCGGTTTCTTTCCTTACCGTCCAACTGCCAGACAGCCCCCACTCATTCAGGCGTAGTCGCGCCGGCACGTCGTAGATGTGCGGCGCGTCCAAGACCGCTTCACCGCCGGAGGCAAAATTCTGGGTGCGTTCGTAGCCGAGATAATTTTCCGGAGACTTGAGGGTCTCCCAATCGGCCGCGGCTTCGATGCCGCGGGCATCCACCGACACAGGCTCACGGTCGAATCCGCCGGCGCCAGCCTCAGTCAGCAATTCCTGGATGACCATTTCCGACTGTTGGTATGAGCCCTCGCCAAAGTGGTGATACCGGACGCGTCCCCGCGAATCGACGAAATAGAGTGCCGGCCAGTACTGGTTGCTGAAAGCCCGCCATATGAGATGGTCGTTGTCGACGGCGATCGGGTAATCGATCCCCAGGTCTTTCACCGCCCGGTGCACGTTGTTCAGGTCTTTTTCGAACGAGAACTCCGGCGCGTGGATTCCGATCACCACCAAACCATGCTTCCGGTATTTCTCGTCCCAGGCCTGAACGTAGGGAAGCGTGCGCAGCCAGTTGATGCAGGTGTAGGTCCAGAAATCGATGAGGACGACCTTGCCATGCAAAGCCGACGCCGTCAGCGGCGGCGAATTTATCCACTCGTGCGCCACGCCAAGCGAAGCAAGCTCGGATTGACCCTCGAACTGGTCGGAGGAAAGTCCGTGAAGGAACGGAACCCTCATCGGTGCGGAGGCTATCGGCTGAGCCACATTCGTGTCTCCCAGAAAACTGGCAATCGGAGCCCCGATTGCCATTGCGAGCGCCACGGCGACGAGCAGCTTAATTGCTTTCATCGACGACGCCTTTTCAGTTTCGATCGATATCGCCGCGCAGACGGTTCAGCGGCGCGCTGCGCGCTGAATCCTTCAGAGCGGAAGCTCTTTGCCGGCCTGCTCAGCCACCATGTATTCCGCGTACCAGTCCGGCCAGTTCTCATCGCGCTGGCCGCCGTTGCGCTTCTCGTGCTCGCCGTGGGCCTCCGACGCGCGTCGCAGCGCGGCAACAAGATCCGCTCCGGAAGCGTAGGTCGTGGTGTCGATCCGGCCGGGAAAGCGGGTGGTGATTTCCTGCAGCAGCCATTCGTTGCCGTCCGGGTCCTTGAACGTCGCGAACGAGGAGTAGCTGCGCCGCTCGGGATCGCGCCCCTTGACCGCCGGCTTGCCGGGACCTGTGCGGTGAAACGCCTCGCTGACCTCGGCGCCGTGGCCAATGAGCTCGGCGCGCGCCGCCTCGATGTCCGACACGACAAGATAAAGCCCGCTTGCCGAGCCGGGCTCCGCCGTCGTGACCCCCGTGCCGAAGTGGATCGAGGCAGGCGAGCCCGGAGGTGTGAACTGCACACCCCGGAACGTATCGCCGACGACGAAATCGCCGTCGAGCCGCCAGCCCAGGCCGATATAAAAGCTCTTGGCGCGATCGACGTCCGAGACGGGGATGACCACGACCTCGAGCTTCATGTCGAGCGCCTGCTTTTTGAGGGTCCCGGTCGCAGTTTCGTGCTTTTCGTCACGGGGCGTTTTCATGGTTTGAGACATTTGTCGTTCCTTTCGAGTGAGGTGGTTATTTGGTTTGCCGCAGCGGCCTGAACGCGGCGCGCAACTCGGCAGAAAAGAGCTCCGGCCGCTCCCACGCGGCGAAGTGGCCGCCTTTGTCGACCTCATGGAAGTAGATCAGGTTGGGGTAGGCGCGCCGGGCCCACGTCTCGGGGGCCTGATAGCCTTCCCCCGGAAAGACCGTGATGGCCACCGGCAGCGAGACTTCGCTGGTCTTTTCAGGGCCGGCAAAAACGGGACTGCGCCCGCCGCCGTACTCCCAGTAAATTCGCCCGGACGAGGTGGCGGTGTCCGTCAGCCAGTACAGCGTGATATCGTCCAGCACCTCGTCAGGCGACTTTTCGGGGTCGCTTTTGTCGTAGGTCCAGCCCGAAAAGCCCGGATGCCCGAGCATCCAAGCGGCGAGCCCTGCGGGGGAGTCATTGATGGCGTAACCGATCGTCTGGGGCCGGGTGCCCATCATCGTGGCGTAGGATCTGTTCCCCATCTTGGCGGCCATGCTGAGCGCATCGAACGCCGCGCGCTCCTTGTCCATGAGCCCCGCCGGCGCCGGTCCGCCGGCGGCGAGCACCGCGGCAATCTCTGGCGGTACGACAGCCGGCAGGTTGACATGAATGCCGAGCAGGCCTGCCGGGGCCAGACGTCCCATTGCATTCGAAACGGGAGAGCCCCAGTCGCCGCCCTGGGCGACGTAATCTGTGTAGCCAAGGCGCTTCATCAGCTCTGCCCAGGCTCGTGCAATGCGGTCTGTACCCCAGCCGGTATCTGTGGGTTTGCCGGAGAAGCCGAAACCCGGCAACGACGGCAGTACGAGGTCGAACGCGTCTTCCGGGCTACCGCCATGCGCCGTGGGATCGGTGAGAGGGCCGACGGTCTTGAGCAGTTCCAGCACCGAGCCGGGCCAGCCATGCGTCATGATCAGCGGCAAGGCATTGGGATGTTTCGAGCGAACGTGAATGAAGTGGATGTCCACTCCGTCGATCGTGGTCATGAACTGGGGCAGGGAATTCAGCCTCGCTTCCGCTGTCCGCCAGTCGTAGGCCGTGCCCCAATACTCGACGAGCGGCCTGATCTTCGCGAGCTGTATGCCCTGCGACTGGTCATCGACCGTCTCCCGGTCGGGCCACCTTGTCTGCGCAATGCGACTGCGAAGATCATCGAGCGGCGCTTGCGGCACATAGACTTTGAAGGGCCGGATCGAGCGATCCTCGACCGGGTTGGCGGAGGCGGGCGCGGAAAGGATGCAAAGCCCGAATGCCAGCACGGCCGCCAGTTGGTCGAGCCTCATGGCTGCACCTTCTTGTCCGGAGTGTGGAACGTCACCGTTTGTTTGGTGAAGACTTTGCCTTCGGGATCCACCACCTCGATCAGCACCTTGTGCTGGCCGCTTGGCATGCCAACCAAGATGATGGTGTTGCTCTGACCGTAGTCCGCCCACGCCCAAGGCAGGTCGTCGACGGTGACGTGCAGATGCCCGACCCGCGGAGACACGTTGCGCGCGGCCGCCCCGCCCACAGGCAGGATGCGCAAGTTCTCCACCCGGTACGGGATGAACACGACGCCGCTAGCCAACGGACCCGGAAGCGGCGGCTCCACGATCAGCTTGGGTGCGGGCTCGTTGTCGATGGGAACGACCGTGCTCTGGGCAAACGCGCCCGTGGCGAGCACGGTGCAAACCGCGAGTGCGGTGAGCGTCTTGATGAGGGGGTTCATTGCAGTCGCTCCCTTCGGAGGTTCGCTACGCAGCTATCGCTGGGCGGAAGATGACGAGCGTCCGGCGCGCCATCCCCCGCCAACACGTCATGTCTGCAACGTCTTGAATGTTGCGCGCACCTCATCGGTGAAACTCTTTGGCTGCTCCCAGGCGGCGAAATGGCAGCCCTTGTCCGTGCGGCCATAGTGCAGAAGCTTCGGGAACGCGCGTTCGGTCCAACTCTTCGGTGCGGTGTAGATTTCACTGGGGTTCGCAGTCGCACCGACGGGAATGGTGATGCCCTTGGCGTCGAAGAAGCCGGCCTTCGCCGTTTGCGTATGTTCCCAATAGAGACGTGCCGACGAGATCGCCGTGTTCGTCAGCCAGTAGAACGTGATGTTGTCGAGGATGTCGTCGCGGGTAAGGCCCTCCGGCTCTCCATCGAAGGAGCGGGCGATCAGCGCATAACTGTCCGCATCGTGATCGAGGATCCACGCCGCCAGGCCGGCCGGTGAATCGACGATCCCGTAGAGCGTTTGCGGACGAAGAGCCATCTCGTTGGCGTAGCCCAGGCCGTTTTGGTAGAAGAACGCTACCTGCTCGTAGGCACGCTTCTCGTCGGGGCCAAGATCAGCGGGGGGCGGACCGCCGGAGGCCAGCGCCTTCACGATCTCCGGCGGAATGGTCCCCGGCATATTCGTGTGGATGGCGACCAGCTCGGGAGGTGCGATCAGGGCCATCTGTTCCGTGATGAGTGCTCCCCAATCGCCGCCCTGCGCGACGTAGCGGTCGTAGCCAAGGCGTTTCATCAGCACGATCCACGCCCGCGCGATGCGCCCGGGATCCCAACCGGTTTCGGTGGGCTTGCCGGAAAAGCCGTAGCCCGGCATCGACGGGATCACCACGTCGAACGCCTCCGCCTCCGTGCCTCCGTGCGCAGTGGGATTGGTGAACGGGTCGATGATCTTCAAAAGTTCGATGACCGAACCGGGCCAGCCGTGCGTGATGATGACAGGCAGGGCGCCCTGATGCTTAGACTTCACATGGATGAAGTGGATGTCGAGCCCATCGATCTCAGTGACGAAATTCGGCAGCGCCTTCAACTGCGCCTCGCACTTGCTCCAATCGTATTCCGTTCGCCAGTACTGCATGAGCTTCTGCATTGTGGCGAGTTGCACGCCCTGCGTTGGCCCTACAGTTGCTGGGGTCGACCAGATCCGCCGGGACGCCTCGTCGGAGACGAGTTCGCGCTCGGGCCAGCGCGTGGCGGCGATGCGCCGGCGAAGCTCATTGATCTCCTCCTGCGGGAAACTGACGGAGAAAGGGCGGATGGCATCGCTCGTGGATGCGGCGGCCAATTGCGACGGGAGCAGGCTTGCCGCGCCGGCGGCGGCGATGCCGGCCGCCGCAGTGCCCAAAAGTCGCCGGCGATCCTGGTCGATTGCTTCGGAGGTTCTGGTCGTGTCCATGGGTCTCTCCTGGGTTGATGGGTTTGCGATCTATCTACGTAGCTTGAACTACGCCCAGGAGGCGGGATTAGCCCGTTATGCGTCGTGAGCTTGTGTTAGCCGCTGCCAGCCTGCCGCTTTTTTGAGCAGATAGGAGGCGCCTAGACTGTGAGACTCCCTATGGTGCAGGAGCGCTCCTTGACTTAAACTGCGGCGCTGGGTGCAGGCGGCTCCAAAAGAAGACGCCATGACGAAAACGGGAATACAAGCCAAAGACAGATTGTCGTTTGGCCCTTTCCATTTTGCTGCGGGTGAAAGGCTCCTGACAAGAGAAGGCGCTCCCGTAGAGTTGGGTTCGCGCGCCATCGACATTCTCATAGTCCTGACCTCTGCACCGAATGAAGTCGTCAGCAAGAAAGATCTAATGTCGCGGGTTTGGCCGGATGTCGTCGTCGAGGAAGGCAGCCTGCGGTTCCACATGACCGGACTGCGCAGGGCGCTGGGCGATGGAAAGGATGGCGCGCGGTACATCGCGACGCTTCCGGGGCGGGGCTATTGCTTCGTTGCGCCGGTTTTGCGATTAAACAGCCCACGCGACGAAGCCCTATTCATTGCCGCTGAGTTTCCGCACGCGAATCTTCCAAACCGCTTGAGCCGGATGGTCGGACGGGACGAGGATGTTCTTAAGCTGTCGGTGCAGCTGAATGCTTCGCGGTTCGTCACCATCGTTGGCGCCGGTGGCGTCGGCAAAACCACCGTCGCGATCGCAGTCGGGCATCACCTGATCGAAGCATTTTCAGGGGCGGTCTTGTTCGTCGATCTGGGAATGATCGGCGATCCCGGTCTGGTGACGACAGCCGTCGCCTCGATGCTTGGACTAACGGTTCAAACAGAGGATGCGACGCCCAACCTGATCGCTTACTTGCGCAACAAGCGGATTCTCTTGATCCTCGATACCTGTGAGCATCTCGTGGATGCGGTGGCGCCTCTGGCCTCGAGCATCGTCGATGCGGCGTCACAGGTCTACATCCTGGCGACGAGCCGCGAGGCGCTTCGGGTCGAGGGCGAACATATCTGCCGGTTGGATGCGCTTGCGTTTCCGCCCGACGAACCGGGGCTAACGGCGGCCATCGTCCAGACATTCCCGGCCACCCAGCTGTTCGTCGAGCGAGCGGTGGCAGGTGGCGCTCGTTTGGACGTCGGCGACGCCGAGGCCTTGATCATCGCAAGCATCTGCCGAAAGCTTGACGGGGTGGCGCTCTCGATCGAACTGGCGGCCAGACGTGTCGAATCCTATGGGCTGCAGCAGACAGCCGCGCTTCTCGATCAACGCCTGACACTGCTGTGGCTCGGTTCACGGACAGCGCCGCCGCGTCAGCAGACCTTGCAGGCGACACTAGACTGGAGCTTTGGGCTCCTGACCGACGTTGAGCGCGTGGTGCTTCGCAGGCTCGCTGTATTCGTCGGTCATTTCACGCTCGATGCCGCCCTGGAGGTCGTGACGAGCGCGACCCTCGACCGATCGACCGTCCTTGGCGCCATGGACAGTCTTGTCGCCAAATCGATCGTGGCGACGCGTCCGGTTGGAGCAATGATGCGCTACAGGCTCCTCGATACGACGCGCGCCTACGTTCTCGACATCCGGATCGATGACGCCGAGGCTGCCGATCTGGCAGTGCGCCACACCGCCTACTATCGGAGATGGCTGGAGCAGACCGGGATCGAGTGGCCAAGCCTGGCGACCGGTGAGGAGCGGGCGCCCCACTTCGCCGCCATCAACAATGTCCGGGCTGCCCTGGAATGGTGCTTCGGCGACAGCGGAAACGCCGACATCGGCGTCGGACTCGCCAGCGCTGTCGCGCCGGTTTTCCTGGCAATGTCCTTGTTGCCGGAGTGTCATCGCTGGTCTGAAAGAGCAATATTCGCTTTCGACGATGCCGCCCTTGGCGGACTTGACGAGATGCATCTTCAGGCAGCCCTCGGCGTGTCCTTCATGTTCATGCGGGGAGGACGCGACAGGGCGCGCGTAGCTCTGGAGAGGAGCCTGGCGATCGCCGAGCAGCGCGGCGATCCGCTGGACCGGGTGCGTCTGTTGGGTTCGCTCAACATGTTCCATCTGCGGACGGGCAATTTCGCAACCGCCCTTGAGTTTGCAAGGCGTTGTTCAGCCACAGCCGCGACCTTGGACGACTCGGTCGTCAACGCGCTGGCACACTCGATCCTGGGCATCTCGCTCCACCTGCGAGGCGACCTCGCGGAGGCCCGCGCAGAGCTGGAGGCGGCGCTCGACCGTGGGCCGCGCTCCCAGCGGACCACGACGATCTATCTGGGCTTCGAAGGCAAAATCCTGGCCAGGGCCATCCTGGCGAGGAACCTTTGGCTACAAGGCCATCCGGACCAAGCCATGGCACACGCCCGACAGGCCGTCGAAGAGGCTGCCGCCATGGATCATTCTCTAACGTTGGCGATCGCGTTGATCTGGGCGATATCGGTCTTCCTGTGGACCGGTGACCTGAAGAGCGCCGAGGCGTACATAGATATGCTCATCGCCCGCGCGGAATCCCATTCCATGACTCCTTACCTGCTGGTCGGTCGGGGCTTCAAAAGCGAAGTCGCGATCCGTCACGGCGATGCAAAAAGCGGCGTCGAGGGCCTGCAGACATCTCTTCGGAAGCTCCACGCGGCGCCTTATGAATTGCTCACGACGCCGCTCAACCTCTCGCTAGTTAGGGGACTGTCCGCGATCGGTCAGGTTGATGAAGCCATTGCGTTGATCGACGAGTCGCTTGGTCAAGTCGAAAAGAACGGCGACCAGTTGTACCTCCCGGAGTTGCTACGGATGAAGGGAAGCCTCCTTCTCCAGTCGGAGCGCAACCGTGATGAAGCTGCCGCCTACCTCATGCAGGCACTGGAGTTGAGCCGAAGTCAGCGCGCACGGGCATGGGAGTTGCGAACCGCAATCGACATGGCGACGCTGATGGCCGGGCGCGGGGAGATCAACAGCGCTCGCGAGCTCTTGCAGTCGGTTGCGGCGTATTTTGTGGAGAGCCTGAATACGGCGGATGTCGGGGCTGCCGAACACCTGCTGGCGACACTGAGGTAGAGCCTCAATGCCACTTCTCCTAATGGTGTCGTCCCCTCTCGGCGCAATTTCGACGGTGGTGTGGGCACTATTAATGTCGGCTTCGGGAGGACAGGAGTGGCTGGCTGAATGACCGACATGCTGAAGGGTTTCGGGTGCCGTCAGGCGTACGAAAGTCTCTCATGCAGGAACCCGCGGGCCGCAGACGACGGCCTATGGGGATTTGTGTTTCGGAGCGTGCCTGGGTCTGTCGCGAACTTCCGCATAGGATGCGGTGGGCATGGCGTGGAAGCGGCTTCCGGGCCAGGTCGCAGAGCGTGTATTGTTGATTCCGACGGGATTGGTGTGCGTGACGACCGGCTCGACGGCAATGTGCACATAACATCCCGTTGACCGTCGCCGGCGTGGCGCGGTCGTACGAGCAACTTGGTCATGCCGGGTCATGAGGTGTTCTCCCGGTTCGGCGCTCGTGAGGTTGGCGGCGCACGAGGCTGGCACCACCGTTCGAACCTCTCGATGACCACCATGCGCCCGCCGCAGCAAGGGCAAGGCGGGCGAACGTCAGCCGGTTATGCTGAAGGGTTGTCTTCGGGTGGCGGAGCGACGTTCAGCAGTTCGCGCACGAGTGCGAGGCTGGCTTTGCGGGCGGAGCCGGCGAGCAGTCCATAGTGACGGATGCGGTGGAACCCACGCGGCAGGACATGGAGCAGGAAGCGGCGGATGAACTCGTCGGCGGCAAGCGTCATGGCGCGCTGGCGCTCGACACCATCGCGGCGATAGTCCTTGTAGCGGAAGGTGACTCCAGCCTCATCGAAGGTGATCAGGCGGCGGTTCGAGATGGCGACCCGGTGAGTGTAGCGCGACAGGTAGGCGAGCACCGCTTCCGGCCCAGCGAAGGGCGGCTTGGCATAGACCACCCAGCGCTTGCTGCGAACAGGCTTCAGATGACGCAGGAAAGCCCGACGGTCGGCCAGGTGAGCCGCCGATCCGAAGAGGGCGAGCCGACCGGCGTCGTGCAGCGCGACCAGCCGAGTCAGGAACAGACGGCGGAACAGCTTGCCCAGTACTTTGACTGGGAGAAGGAAGGCTGGCCGCGACGATATCCAGCGTGACCCGTCCGGCGCGATGCCGCCGCCCGGCACGATCATGTGGACATGAGGATGGTGTGTCATTGCCGAGCCCCATGTGTGGAGCACGGCAGTGATGCCGATGCGCGCGCCGAGGTGCTTGGGATCCGCCGCGATCGTCAGCATCGTCTCCGATGCCGCCTTGAACAGCAGGTCATAGACCAGCGCCTTGTTGTGGAAGGCGATGACGGCGACCTCGGCGGGCAGCGTGAACACGACGTGGAAGTAACCGACTGGCAGCAGGTCGGCTTCGCGCTCGGCGAGCCATGTACGCGCGGCGGCGCCCTGGCACCTGGGACAGTGCCGGTTGCGGCAGCTGTTATAAGCGATCCGCCATTGACCGCAGTCCGCGCAGGCTTCGACATGACCACCCAATGCAGCGGTGCGGCAGTGTTCGATCGCCGACATGACCTTGAGCTGCTGCAGGCTCAGATGCCCGGCGTGGGCGACCCGGTATCCGGGGCCGGCAGCACGGAAGATATCGGCGACCTCCAGGTCTGCGCGCACCGGTTCAGCCGGGAGGCGTCTTGCCTTCCACCAGCGCCATCAGCCGGTCGAGCGGCCCTGCGATCGCGTGGATCGTCCGGGTCGAGACCTTGGTGTAGAGCGCGGTGGTATCGAGCTTGCTGTGCCCGAGCAGGACCTGGATGACGCGGATGTCGACATCCTGCTCGAGCAGGTGGGTGGCGAAGCTGTGACGCAGCGTGTGCGGGCTGACGCGCTTGCGGATGCCGGCGACTTCAGCTGCTTCCTGGACCGCGCGATGCAGTTGACGCGACGAGATCGGCGCCGTGCAACCACGCCCTGGGAACAGCCAGCCGTGCGGGAGCATCACCCCGCGCCGCTTGCCTTCGCGCCACCACAGACGCACCAGTTCCAGCAGTTGCGGCGAGAGCATGGCGTTGCGGTCCCTGCGTCGCCCTTGTCTTCTTCCCGTCCGAGTCGAGCGCAGCGGAAATCGATCTAGCGCGGATCACTCCTGGCCTTGAAGCGTGCTGCCTCTTCCGAACCGCGCGTGGCGTCTCCCGCGCTGTAGGAATGCGCGCCGGCGCCGGCAAGCTTGCCGCCGTCGACGATCAGATACTCCTCGCGGATTGACCTGCCTTCGAACCAGCACTCCAGAATCTCGCGGGTGCCGGCGGCGTAGCGCGCCTGGGCGGAGAGCGACGATCCTGAAATGTGCGGCGTCATGCCGTGATGCGGCATCGATCGCCACGGATGATCCTTGGGAGCCGGCTGCGGGAACCAGACGTCGCCGGCATAGCCAGCGAGTTGGCCACTCTCCAGCGCGCGGGCGATGGCGTCACGATTGCAGATCTTGCCGCGCGCCGTGTTCACCAGATAGGCGCCGCGTTTCATCCTAGCGATCATCGTCTCGTCGAAGAGGTTCTCCGTCTCCGGATGCAGAGGTGCATTGATCGTGACCACGTCGCAGACGCCGACCATGGATGCGGAATCCTGGTGGAAGGTGACGCCGAGTTCTTTCTCGACCGCCTCAGGCAGTCGGTGGCGATCGGTGTAGTGCAACTTGACGTCGAACGGCTTCAGCCGGCGCAATACTGCGCTGCCAATCCGGCCGGCGCCGACGGTTCCGATCTGCATTCCCTCGATATCGTAGGAGCGTGCGACGCAGTCGGCGATATTCCAGCCGCCTTTCACGACCCACTGGTAGGACGGGATGTAGTTGCGCACGAGCCCCAGGATCATCATGACCACATGCTCGGACACGCTGATCGAATTGCAGTAGGTCACCTCGGCGACCGTGATGCCACGGTCCATGGCGGCTTGAAGATCGACATGATCGGATCCGATGCCGGCGGTGATCGCAAGCTTCAGTCTGCTTGCCTTGGCTATTCGTTCTTCGGTCAGATATGCCGGCCAGAACGGCTGCGAGATCACGATTTCGGCGTCAACGAGTTCGCGTTCAAAAATGCTGTGGGGACCGTCTTTGTCCGAGGTTACTACCAGGCTATGGCCCGCGCCTTCGAGAAATTTCCGGAGACCCAGTTCGCCGGACACGCTGCCGAGCAGGATCCCCGGTTCAAAGTTGATGGTCTTCGGCGTGGGAAGTGTCTGGCCGCCGGGATAGCGGTCGAGCTTCGGCAAGCCGTCCCGCGCATATTTTGTCGGATAGCCGTCGACCGGATCGTCATAGAGGACGCAAACGACCTTTGCCATTGTGTATCTCCCTTCGTCTGACAACGAAGAGGAAAACGCTCTGTTGTTAACGCTGCCGGCCAACGATGGTCGGCACGGCGATGCTCTATTGAATTGCTGGTGGGGAGCAGACTCATCTGCCGGCGCTTCCTCATTCGGAAAGTTGTGCGCTATTGCGTATTACATGGAAGACCCGGGCATGGTTTCAAGTGCTGCGGGCGGCACTGGTGCAGCGTTCGAGTTCCTTTATTTCAGACCGTGCGCACGGTTTGCTGACAACAAATGCTTGATGCGGACACTTCAGAATTGCCGAGGTTCGGCACCGTGCATCATGATCACTGACAGGCTCCGACTTCGCAGACTTCTGTATCCCCCCAAAGATTGCAAACAACCTGTTAGCCAGCGCTTATCAAGCAGAGGAATCTCGCATCGTTTGCCGCTCAGACGGTATTGCCAAGCCAGTTCGCAACGCTCACCAGCCAGCGCTACAAGGCTAGCCTTTCCACAATGCCGGCCGTTTGTTGCCTTTCTACAGAAAATACGAAAACGCCGCTCGACCGGAAGGGAGCGGCGTTTACCAAGTGTGGTGTCCTACCCTAGACGAAACCCCGATTTGGTCGGGGCCGTCGGACTTGAACCGACGTTTCCAGCTTGTTCGCTATCAATCTATAGGTGGTGTTTTCCTGTCGTCCTTGCAAGCGCCATCGGCGTAGCTTTGCAGGGTGTGTAAGGATAGTCGGAGTCGATACAATTCCATCCGAATTCCGCAATTGAACGACCGCTGCTTTCCGGCTTCCGTGACGCGCACACTCGCTGGTTCTGCCGTCAGCAATGTCATCAATCGACCGGTCGCGTTCGACGCGGCTCGGAACGCCGATGATGCAACGATATCCTGACTCGCCGTAACGGCAGACGCTGGCCCTGTCGCCCAACTGCTCCGTCACTGTTTTCAGTGGAGCGCAAGCCCGCGCCGAAAAATACTAGAAGCCCCGCTCCTGCGGGGTTTTTCGTTGGGGGAAGCGTTGCGGCGACATCGACGGGTGATCCGCAGGAGAGGGGGCAGCGCCAGAGATCAGCGATGCAGCTTGTTCGGCACAAGACGACGGCAGGCCAACCTCACCAAGCCACTCGTCGTAGTGATGGTTTAGGGCCAACAACAACTCGTTTGGCTCGGCCGTCATGCGCCGAACGCTCACTCGACCGCGCCTGGAGGAAAATAACGAATGACGAATGATGATCGCACCAGATAATCCCAGGAGAACGCCGGAATCAGCGGCCTTGTCAGCAAACGTCAACACAGCGGCGGGGCAACCAGCAAGGGAGTCCGCTATGAAAGTCAAAGACGCAATGCACAAGGGTGTCGACTGGGTCAGCCCCGAAACCCCTGTCGCCGAACTAGCGAAGATGATGCGAGCCCAGGATATTGGCTCGATTCCTATCGGAGAGACGACCGGTTGAT
The DNA here is from genome assembly GCF_040317575.1 of Mesorhizobium sp. M1423. NCBI lineage: Bacteria > Pseudomonadati > Pseudomonadota > Alphaproteobacteria > Hyphomicrobiales > Phyllobacteriaceae > Mesorhizobium > Mesorhizobium sp. M1423. Next base: position 12,013 of record NZ_JAMYKU010000013.1, on the reverse strand, counting down.
CGGAATGGTGACCGACCGCGACATCGTCTGCAAAGCACTGGCGGAGGATGGTTTAGACAGCCGTACCGCGACGGCGCGCGATGTCATGACCGCCGGCATTCACCGCTGCCGCGAAGACGAAGATCTGGCCAAGGCCATGCAGCACATGGAGGAAACTAAAAATCCGCAGGTTACCGGTGATCAACGAGAATATGCGGATGGTCGGCATCCTCGGCGTGGGCGACCTCGGTCAGTCGGCGCCGATGGAACTGGTGTCCGAATACATCAAGAGCGTTTCCGCCCATCACCACTGAAAGGGTGGCTCGCCCGGCGGATAGTCGATACCCGTCGGGCTTCGGCTCCGACGATTGCGGAACCAACCGCAACTGTCGGCTGCATCCTTGAAATGCCGCGTGTGCAGGACGAACTTATACTGCACCCGTACGCAGCTCTGGCGGAGAAGGAGCAGCGGCAAATATCGGAGCGCACTCGGTCCGCCCTCGCCTCTGTCGTTGTGGCGCTCCCATGCAGAACCTGGCCCATAGTGCATCCTTTGATTCGGACGACAATGATGAACCATCAAAGCCTGGGATCAAACATCTAGCCGAAGAGGCTCTTTAATCAGTGATCCCACAATATCTCCTGGAGCATTTCCTCGACCGAGTGCGGCGAAATGCCAAGTTCTTCAAATCCGGGCATCTGCGGCGATGACACATTGTCAACCTGCATCAGTTCCACCTGATTACGAGTGACGGGCGGACTCGCAAGCATTTCCGCGGCCCATGCGAACGCGTGCCAAGCGGCAAATGGCACTGGGACCAGTATGGGTCTAAGGCCGGCTTGGTGTGCAACGGCTTTGAGAAATTCCTCGTAAGAGTAGATGCGAGGACCGCCGCACTCATACGTGATCGCATGCGTTTCCGTTCCCTGCAGCGCTCTTGCGGTCGCCTCTGCCACATCGCCCACATAGGCCGGCTGCAATCTCGTCAGGCCGCGACCGAACATCGGATAGATTGGAAGCCGGCGGAGAAGTTTGAGGATAATGGTGAGAAGCGCGTCATCCGGTCCGAACATCACCGCCGGGCGGATGATAGTGGCGTCAGCAAACGCGGCACGCACCACCAGTTCGCCTTCGCCACGCTTGCGGATGTAGGGCGACGGCGAGGCAGCATCGGAGCCGATTCCTGAAACGTGAGCGAGCCGTTCGACGCCAGCTCGGTGTGCTTGAGCTGCAACCTGCCGGGCCGACTCGACATGCACGGAGTGAAAGGTCTCCTGTCCCCGTTCGACATAGAGACTGACCGCATTTACAACACCGAAAGCACCGGCAAGTGCATCGGCGATCGCCCGCTCATCGTGGATGTCGGCTTTGACCGATTGAAATTGCGGATCATCAGAACCAAACAACTTCTTGGCCCGTTCCGGATGTCTTGATGCAATCCGAACAAAAAACTCGCCATCGCGGAGATGCCGAACAACGCGGCGGCCGAGAAACCCGGTTCCACCGAACACGATGACGACGCGATGGTTCATAGCAGCCATGGCTTAGACTTTGTCAGCTTGTGTCGGCGGTCTCGACCCGGCGGTTCAGGTCATGTGGGCGGCACGCCTACCGACCACTATCTGGGCTGCCTCGTACAGATTGGGGTCGATCTCGTCCGTCAACTGATCGAAAATGACCCCACTCCTTGCGGAATTCCGGCGATTGATGAGCCGATCGCAGCAGATCGCGATTCTGCCATTGTGCGTCGTTGACGGTGCGCCGCCCGTTGAGGCTGCTAGGCTGATTGAAGTCAGGCTGGCGCCATAAAAAGCAGCAGGAGGATCTGGCCACCAATTGAAAGTGGATGTTGGTCGCCTGCGCGATGAACAGGGCAGCCAACGTCATGTAGATGCGGCCCAGCCTTTCGCCGTCAACGGACAGTCGTCGTTTGCAAGCGATTCAGCACCTGCTAAAATTGCCAAAGCCTCAGCGACGATCTGTGACGTCGGCTGAGCATCAAAAGTCAACTCGAGAGGTGAAAAATGTCCAAGAGACAGCTTTGCCTTGCGCTGATCACAGCGCTGGCTCTCGCGGCAGCTCCGCAGGCTGCTGCCGCACAAGACAAGATCAAGATCGGCTTTCTGCCTGGCGTCGTCGATCCTTTCTATCAGGTGATGCAGACTGGCGTTGAGGCTGCGGCGAAGGACCTCGGCGTCGAGGTCGTGACGCAGATCCCGCAGACGTGGGGCGTCGAGGCCCAGACGCCGATTTTGGACGCCATGGTAGCGCGCGGCGACCTCGACTACATCGTGACCGCGCCGACCGATAAGGACCAGATGATCGGTCCACTCAAGGCGGCGGTCGACGCCGGGATCAAGGTCATCACCGTTGATACGTTCCTCGGCGACGGCGACTACGTGAACGGCCCGGTGACCTTCCCGATCAGCTATATCGGCTCTGACAACGTCGAAGGCGGACGCATTTCAGCCCGGGGCCTCGCCAAGGCAATCGGCGGAAAGGGTATTGTCTACATCAACTCCACGAACCCGAACGTCAGCTCGGTCGAGGGTCGCGAGCAGGGCTTCAAGGAGGTGATGGAGAAGGAATTTCCGGACATCAAGGTCCTCGGGCCGGACTACAATCTCGATGACCAGAACAAGGCGACGCAACAGACCGCGGCGGTCCTCGAACGCGAACCCGACCTCGCCGGGGTGTTCGGCACCAACGTGTTCAGCGCTCAAGGCGCCGGAACGGCCGTCGTCAACGCCGGATTGGGCGGCCACGTTCAAGTTGTCGCCTATGACGCGACGCAATTGGCAATCGAGCTGATGAACAACGGCGTCGTCTCGCTGGTGTTGGCACAGAAACCGTTCGACATGGGTTACATGGCTGTGCAGTTCGCCGCGGCCGATGCTGCCGGCGTCACGAGCCTGCCGCGTCGTGTCGAGACCGGGTTCGCCATCATCGACAAGGATAACGTCAAAGACCCGGCGATTGCCCGCTTCATCTATCAGGTTCCGGCCAAATAGCGGGCGACTGGCCTGCCGGGAGCGGCGCTCCCGGGATTAGCTCGCGTCCGCTCATGAGGACAAGGTTTCGTGGCCCGCGTGGAAATGAAGGCGGTGGCGGAGATGGCCCCCGCAGCGCAAACCCTAACGCCGCCGAAGCGATTCGTGCTGGCGCTGAGCCGGTCCTGGGCCTGGGCTTTCCTCGCCCTGATGATCGTCTTCTTCGTCGTGACAGTACCGATCGTCAGCTTTGGCGCCGTCAATTTCCTCACCGTGCGCAACTCGCAGAACATCCTCGTCGCCATCACACCGATACTGTTGCTCGGCCTCGGCCAGACCTTCGTCATCATCGCCGCCGGCATCGACCTCTCCGTCGGCTGGGTCATGAGTCTCGCCTCGGTGCTGTCGGCGCTGGCGATCCGCGCTGTCTTCAATGCCGGACTGCCGCTTTTTCCCTCGGTCGTCGTCGGATTCCTCGCTGCGGTGGCTGGCGCCGGTGTCGTCGGTTTCGTCAATGGCGTCATCATCGCCAAGCTGAAAGTACCGGCCTTCATCGTGACGCTGGGGAGCTCGTTCATCGTGCGTGGCGTCGCGTTGTTGATGTCCGAGAACACGACGGTGATCGGCCTGCCTCCAGGAATTCGCGCCTATGGCAATGACGCTCTCGTCTATTTCATCCGCGGCGAGGCCGGCGGCCTCCATTTCCTCGCAGCGCCGGAGGTAAGCGGCGAGCTGCTCCGTCGCATGGACCGCATCCTTCCTTATCCCGTGGTGCTCACCGCCATCATTGTCGCGATCGCGATCTTCGTTTTGCGAAAGACGCAGTTCGGCCGGCACACCTACGCCATCGGCGGCAATGTCGAGGCAGCCATCCGCACCGGCATCCCGGTCGACCGCCATATCATCTCGCTCTACATCCTCTCCTCCGCAACGGCCGGTATCGCCGGTTTCCTGTCGACACTCCGCTTCACTGCCGGCTCGGCGGTGATCGGCGATGCGTTGCTTCTCTCCTCGATCGCCGCCGTCATCATTGGCGGCGTCAGCCTATTCGGCGGCGCCGGAAGCGTGATGGGCACCGTCATCGGCGCTTTGATCATCGCAGTGCTAACTACCGGTCTTGTCATGCTGAACGTCGAGGCGTTCTGGCAATTCATCGTCGTTGGCGTTGTCGTGATCGTCGCCGTGCTGATCGACCAGTCGCGAGACCTGATTATCGGCCGGGCGACACGAGGGCCGCCGACGTGACGGAGCCTGTCCTTTCGATCAGGAAGCTGACTAAGCGCTTCGGCGGCCTTGTGGCCGTCAACGACGTAAGCTGGGATGTCTACCCTGGCGAGGTCGTTGGTCTGCTCGGCGACAACGGCGCCGGCAAGTCGACCCTTATCAAGTGCGTGTCAGGCGTTTATCAGCCCGACGAAGGCGAGATCTACTTCGAGGGCCGGCTCAGCCGTTTTGCCCGCCCGATGGATGCGCGCCGGCAGGGCATCGAGACGATCTATCAGGACTTGGCGCTCGCCAACAATCTCGATGTCAGCGCCAATATCTTCCTTGGGCGCGAAGCGAAGAAGCGCTACCTCGCCGGCCTCATCCGGACGCTCGACGAGCAGATGATGCTTCGGGAGTCCCGGGCGGCGCTGGAGTCGCTCGCGATCCAATTCCCGAGCCTCACGCAGCCGATCGAGAGCCTATCCGGCGGACAACGTCAGGCCGTCGCAATCGCTCGCGCCGTCTATTGGGACGCCCGGTTGATGATCATGGACGAGCCGACCAACAATCTGGGCGTTCCCGAGCAGCACAAAGTCCTGGAGCTCATCAGGAAGCTGCGGGACCAGGGGGTCCCCGTCATCCTGATCACGCACACACTGCCCGATGTTTTCGCGGTCTCAGACCGCCTCATGGTGATGCGCAGGGGGCACAAAGTGACGGAGAAGCGGACGGCGGAGACGCATACTCAGGAGCTTGTGCAATACATGGTGGGCGCCCTGGACGATACGCGCGTACAATAGATGGCGGCGCTCGGTGTACTGGAAGAGATGACACCGAAGAGTGACACGAACACAACGCGCCCCAGCGGGAGGAGCGCTCAAGCACGGCCATCAGTGCGAACGATACGTCTTCGGCGCGGACAGGAAGCGGTTCGTTGCGAACAACGGTGCACTCCTGGCCACTGCCGCCACCGCGGGGACCGACAATCTCGTACTGACCCGACCGGGGCGCATTTGTCACACCGTGGAGCCCGCATCCACTTCAACTGAAGCAGCCAAGATGTTAAAATGGCAGTTAGCGCACCTCGGTGCACCTACGGGAGATGTGGGTTGTGATGACCCACGAGTTGCCCCGCAGTATTGATGCTTTGGCGGTCCAAGTGGCCCCCTGCGCCGTTCGCACCCCTTTCAAACGTTGCCGTCTGCGACGGAGCGCTCGCGCGCTTCGTAAGCGGTCAAAACGCGTGCGAGCGGTTCTGGCACCGGCCGCCCGACAGGCCGGAGCGGAAACGGGAGGAATAAGATGGTCAGAAGATTTCTTTTCTCCGTGGTCTTGGCGCTGTCGTCGCTGATGGCGACGCACGCGTGGGCCGACATAACAGTGCTCGTTCCCTCGGGAAGCGAGGGCGACGGCCTGAGAGCCGCTGCCGCCGACTATGCGAAGCTGAAGGGCACCAAAGTCGAGATCGTCCAGGCTCCCTACAGCAACGTCTTCGAACAGGCGGCCAATGCCGGCCAGACAAAATCGGGCGCCTTCGATATCGTTCTGATGGACGATCCGTGGATTCCGTTCTTCGCGGAAAACGGGCATCTTGAAGATCTGACGCCCTATTTCAAGAAGGCCGGGCTCGAAGGACCGGACAGCGACTTCCTGTCGAAATCCCTGGCAGTCTGCCGCAATCCTTACAACAAGGGGCCCTACGTGTGCCTGCCCTATGTGGGAAACGCGCAGATGTTCTTCTATGACGCCACCAAGTTCAAGGAAGCAGGCGTTGAGGCACCGAAGACGTGGGACGACGTGCTGAAGGCAGCCAAGGCGCTCTCCGAAAAAGGCGGCGGCCGCTATTTCGGCTATGTTTTCCGGGGCGGCCAGGGCAACCCCGTCGTCGCCGACTTCATGCCGATCTTCTGGTCCTATGGCGCGGACATGTTCAACGCTGACCGGACAAAAGTGACGATCGACACGCCCGAAGGTGCGGCCGCGATGAAGACCTTCATGGCCCTGCGCGACGTCTCGCCGAAGGGCGTCGAGAGCTACAACGCCAACGAGGTCGGGCAGGCCCTGGCAGCGGGCACCGCAGCCTCGTCGATCAACTGGCCGAACTGGGTCGCGACCTTCGAAGATCCCAGCCAGTCGAAGATGGTCGGCAAGATCTCTTACTCGCCGATCCCGGCGGGCACCAAACCGGGCAGCTCGGAAATCGGCCACTGGACGATGGGCATCATGGCCGCTGCGAAGAACAAGCAGGAGGGCTTCGACTTCATGCTGTGGGCGACCTCACCGGAACAGATGAAAATCTCGGCCCAGCGCGGCAACCCGCCGGTGCGCAAGTCGATCTTCGCTGATCCCAGCCTGACCGGCCAGGAAAAATTCCGGCATTATCCAGTGCTCATGCAAGCGATCGAAGCCTCGACGCCGCGTCCGCGTCATCCGAAATGGCCCGAGATCGAGAACGCGTTCGGGATCGAGCTTTCCAAAGCCGTAGCTGGCACCGAAACGTCGGAGGAGGCGCTGAAGAGATCCCAGGCTGCGGTCGAAGAGATAACCGGCATCAAGTAGTTGGCCGCATATGGTGGTATCCGGTGATGCTGCTCCATTTTGCCGGATCAGCTCTCGGGGCAAGCACGAGCGCGTACGCGCCGGTTTGGATCTCGGGTTCGCCATGCTATGATTGACTGATATGACGGATAGAACTTCCGATGACCGTCTCTATCGGTGCGAAGTTCGGAAATTCGTTCGAGCGGTGGTTTGAGCGCCACCTGCGGGTATTGATGCTTGCGCCAGCTATGCTCGTGCTCCTGGCGCTCACGATATTTCCGTCGATCTACATGATCATTGCGGCGGCAACGCGGATCAGCCCGAATCCGGACCTGCCCTGGCAATTTGCCGGCGCTGACAATTTTCTGCGGCTTCTCACCGACGAGCAGTTTCACGTCGGCTTGTGGAACACGCTGGTGTTCACCGTCTTCGCTGTCGGCACCGAGTTCCTGTTTGGCCTCGGCCTCGCCTTGCTGCTCGACCGATACATCCGGCGCTTGAATTTCCTGAAAACGATCCTGATGCTGCCGATGATGCTGCCGCCGGTTGCGGTCGCGATCACCTGGAAGCTCATCTACGAGCCGCAATTCGGCGTGCTCAACGAGATCATGTTCCGGCTCGGCCTGCCCCTCCAAGCTTGGGCCGGCGACGTCCGACTGGCTATGTTGTCCGTGATCGTCGCCGACGTTTGGCAATGGACGCCGTTCATGTTCCTGCTGATGCTTGCCGGGCTCGCCAGCCTGCCGGACGAGCCCTACGAGGCGGCGGCGATTGACGGCGCCTCCGCCTGGCGGCAGTTCTGGGATCTGACGCTGCCGTTCCTGAAGCCGGTCATCGCCATCGCGCTGCTGTTACGCATCATGGACGCGCTGCGGCTCTTTGACCTCGTCTTCATCTTGACCGGCGGCGGCCCCGCCGACCGGACAAAGACGCTCAGTCTCTATATTTACCAAGTGGCGTACCGCTTCGCCGACCCCAGCTATGCGGCCGCCATCTCGCTTTTCGTGCTGTTCACGACCGTCGCGTTCAGCACCTGGTTCATCAAGCGCATGCGGCTTGCCGACTAGAGGACCTATGGCGCACCGCCGAAAGCGTATCGGAATCCAGCGCATCGCCGCCTATGTGGTGATCGCCGTAGCGCTCGTGGTCACCCTCTTCCCAGTCTACTGGATCGCGGCCAACTCGTTCAAATACGACATCGACATCTTCTCGATACCGCCGCAATGGGTCCCCGCCAATCCGACGTCGAAGCATTACCACGCCGCCTTCGTCGAGCGGCCTTTCCTAATCTATGCATTGAACAGCCTGATCATCGCGGTCTCGACGACGCTTGTCTCGGTCGTCTTTGGCTCCCTGGCCGGCTATGCGCTCGCCCGTTTCCAGTATCCGGGCAGATGGCGCTACCAGATCTCGTTCTGGATCCTGTCGACGCGCATGATGCCACCCATCGTGACGATCATCCCGCTCTACATCGCCTTCAACCATCTCGGCATGCTGAACACGAAGCCTGCGGTGATCATCGCCTATACGGCGTTCAACCTGCCTTTCTCTACCTGGATGATGAAGAGCTACTTCCAGGACCTGCCGGTCGAGCTCGAGGAGGCGGCGATGGTCGACGGCGACACGCGATGGGGCGCATTCTTGCATGTCGCTTTGCCGCTCGCCCGTCCTGGGCTGGCGGCCACAGCCATCTTTTGCCTGATCATTTCGTGGAACGAATTTCTGCTCGCCCTTATCCTGACCCTGACCGAACGATCGCAGACACTACCGATCGGCATTGCCGGGCGCGTCACGCAGTACAACACCTATTGGGGCGAAATCAGCGCCGCCGGCTTCACCGCCTGCATCCCGATCATGATCTTCGCCTTCGTCGTCCAGAAACACCTGGTTCGCGGCATCTCGTTCGGCGCGGTCAAGGGGTGAGCCATGGCCTCGGTCGTCTTCCAGAACGTGGTCAAGAAGTTCGGCACCTTCACCGCGGTCAGCGACCTCAATCTTGAGGTGCGCGACAAGGAGTTTCTCGTCCTACTCGGGCCTTCGGGCTGCGGCAAGACCACGACCATGCGCATGGTAGCCGGCCTCGAGGAGGTTACGGCTGGAGAGATCTTCATCGGCAGCGACCGGGTCAACGACGTGCTGCCGAAATATCGCGACGTCGCGATGGTCTTCCAGTCCTACGCGCTCTACCCCCACCTCAGCGTCGCCGATAACATCGGCTACCCCTTGAAGATCCGCAAGGTGGCGCAGGACAAGATGCGCCAGATGGTCATGGAGGTGGCACGCCGCGTCGAGCTCGACGGCCTGCTCGACCGGCTGCCGAAGCAACTCTCCGGCGGGCAGCGCCAGCGCGTCGCGCTGGCCCGCGCCATCATCCGCACACCAAAGGTCTTCTTGATGGACGAACCGCTGTCCAATCTCGACGCCAAGCTGCGGGTCCAGATGCGGGCCGAACTCAAGCACCTCCAGCACGAGCTACAGGTGACGACGATCTACGTCACCCACGACCAGATCGAGGCGATGACCCTCGCTCACCGGGTGGCGGTGATGAACAAGGGCGTGATCGAGCAGCTCGGCACGCCGAAGAAGATCTACAACGACCCGCGCACCCTTTTCGTCGCGGGCTTCATCGGTTCGCCGCCGATGAACCTGATCGACGGTGAGGTCAAGGACGGGGTCTTCACGAGCCTCGGCGGCGTCAGGGTCGACGGCCTCGGGGGCGCGAACGTTGCGAGCGCTGTACTGGGCGTCCGCCCGGAGGACATCCACGTCCTTCCTGCCGGAAGCGAAAAGACCAATATCGTGGCCCCGATCTATTCGGTCGAACTGACCGGCGAAAGCACGCTGGTCACCCTGCGCGCCGGAGCGGCCTTGCTCACTGTTCGCGCCGACAAGAATTTTGTGGGCGACTTTGATCAGATGGTGGAGGTCGGCTTTGCGCCCGGACGGGTGTTCCTGTTTGACCGCCAGAGCCAGGACCGTGTTGACTTCTAGGATGCTCCTCGCCGTCGCGGCACTTCTGTGGAGCGGAGGCGCCGCGGCAGGCGAGGATGTCATTGCGGACAATCCGCTTGTCGAAATTCCGGGGGGGCCGTTCGTCTTCGGCAACGACACGGGCGATGAAAACGAGCGGCCGCGACATGTCGTCGAAGGCCAGGCCTTCGCCATGAACCAGACCGAGATCACCAACGCGCAATACCGCCGCTTCGTCGCGGCGACGGGACATCGCGCCGCTTTCTACGACCGGCATCCGGCCCTCGGTCTGCCTGACCACCCGGTCGTCGGCGTCAGCTTTACCGATGCAGAGGCGTTCTGCGCCCATTATGGCCTGAAGTTGCCGTCCGAGCAGGAATACGAACGCGCCGCGCGCGGGCCGCAGGGAGCACACTTTCCCTGGGGTGATGCGCCGGTCGACGCGACACGCGCCAATTTTGGACGCGGCGCCTGCTGCGACGAGGACGCCAGCGACGGTCATGACATGACGGCACCCGCCCGGTCGTTTCCACTAGGGGCGGGCAGGGAGGGCCTGCTCAACCTCGTCGGCAACGTGTGGGAATGGACCCGCGACTTCTATGCACCCTACGGCGGCGAAGCGCTGCCCGAAATCGCCGGAAAGTATCGGGTGCTTCGTGGTGGCGCGTGGAACAGCGACCCCACCCGCCTGAGCACGACCCGCCGGCTTGCCTATGACCCTGATTTTCGCTTCGCCGCCAACGGAGGCTTTCGATGCGTACGCTCACCGGATTGATTGCCCTTTTGCTTATGGCGATCGCAACGCAAGGGTCGGCGGAGCCGAAGGCAGCGTCGGGATACGAAGTCGAAATCGTGCGAAGACCGGGAGCGATCTTTGCCGGACTTGCTCGCGACGGCGATGCGCTTCTGGTGACCGACCTAGCCGACGGCCGCCTCTACAGGCGCACCCCGAACGGCCGTTTCACCGCTTTCGGTCCGGTCCTGCCGCATGGCACCGACGTCATGGGCGAACCGACCGGGCCCTATCGGGTCGAGCGCCATGGCAGCGGCTATCTCGTCGCCCAGGGCTGGACGCCGGCGGACCATGACGAGGACTCCAACGACCACGCGATGCTCGAGGTCGACGAGGGCGCCGTCACGCGGGTCGTCAGCAACGACTTCTGGAACCCGTACGACTTCGCGTTGTCAGGCGACACGCTCTATGTCGTCGACGCCGCGCGGAACTCCGTCGAACGCCTTCTGGCCGACGGGAGCGGCCGCACGCAGCTCTTTGCCTTTGCTCGGCTGAGCACCAGCGGCCAGGCCCTAACCGCCCTCTCGCCGACCGAGTTCGGCGACGGTCAGAAATACGAGTTCGACGCGGTTCCGACCGGCCTTGCCGTGCACGGCAGCCGGCTTTACGTCTCCCTGTTCGGCGGATTTCCCTTCGTCGCCGGCAGCGGCCGTATCGTCTCGCTGAAGCAGGCCGGCCAAACAGGCAGCGTCCGCGTCGAGGCCATCGGCATGAATGCTCCGGTCGATGTCGCCTTCGATGCAGAGGGCGAGATGCTGGTCCTCGAACATGGCACTTTCGATCAGTCGGATGGCTGGGCTTCTGGCAGCGGCAGGCTTCTCGGGTTAGACCTTGTCTCAGGAAAGAGGCAGGTGCTTCTCGATGGACTGACCCGGCCGGTCGACGTGCTCCCCTTCGACAAAGGCGCTATCGTCGTCTCGCAACTGGACGGGAAGCTCGTCTTTCTCAAACAGGCAGGGCCTGCCCAGCCGCACCCCTAAATATCTGTTATCGATGGCGTCGCCGGCGCTAGGGGAATGCGCACCGGCGCCGGCGCGCTTGCCGCCATCGACTATCAGATATTCCTCGCGGATCGGCCGGCCTTCCTTTGCCGTTCGCCATAGGCCTGAGCAACACCAAGACAGGTCGCTTCACGCGCAACAACGGAGGAGATATCGGAGATTTTCTTGGTGTGGGGAAAGGCGGTAGCGCTCTCCCGACTCGAACCGCGACCGTTTCTTAGGTCGCGCCTACCGTTTTGCACGCCCTCCCCTGCCCGGCCGTGGCGGAAGGTTGAACCAGTTGGGCGACTGCTAGGTTCCAGACTGGAGGTAAGGTCGGCTCGCTGAAAGCACGGCAGGTGGCATGCGGCACATGCGCGACAACGGCGGCGGAGGGTTTGAGAGGGCCGGAGCCCCGACAGCTTTCGGCAGTTCGAACGATATAGTCGAACGGCCGAAATCGGGGCGCAAAGCTGATGGGGTGGACGCCCCCCGACGGCATCGCTGTGCCAGAATGGAGTGTTGCAACCATTCGAAGGGAGGCGTCCGTGCCTGA